>NZ_CP121659.1:0-307500 GCF_029714365.1 Sinorhizobium terangae | reverse complement strand
TCGAGCAGGGCGGTGTAGCCCGCATCGGGCGTTGCAGCGCCGCCCGGATTGGACACGACGCCGTTGAAGCCACCGTCGCGCAGCAGCATCGGATTGGCTTTCGCCAAGGGATTGACGGCAAGCGTCGCCGCAAGACCGGGAACGACCGTGCCCGCCGGCGGGACCGTACCGCCTGCCCAGGTGAAGAGCCCGGGTGCATAGGGCATCGGCGGCACGCCGGACGGATTGCCCTCCTGGAAGAGGGTCACCAGACCACGGGCAATTTCGTCGAGCTGCGACTGAAATTTTGGCGCGACGTCGTCGCGCAATTGAAGCAGGCTCGCCAGCTTGCCTTCGGCCGTCGTGTTGGCACCGGAACCCGCGGCAACCGGTACACCGTCGACATAGATCTTGTTGCCGGTGATCGTCGCATCATAGGCTGCCTTCGGAGCAAAGGTGACGGACCGCGGCATGGTCTCGAAGAGCACCGTGCCATCTGCCGTGTAGATCACCGTGTCGTTATTGGCTCTCGTCACGGTCGAGATGCCGATGATCTCAGACACCTGCTTCAAGATCTTGTCGCGTTGGTCGAGGGCTTCGCTCGCGTCCTGCCCCTGAGCCGTCGCCGATTTCACCGCATTGTTCGCCTTTTCAAAATCGGCAAGCAGGCTGTTCAGCTTCTCGACCTCGATCGCGATCTCCTTGTCGGCGTCGGCGCGCAGGCTCTGAACGGCATTCGCCGTCGTGCTGATCGCGTTGGCCAAATCGCCAGCGTCCGACACCGCGGAAGCGGCCATCGAGGGGTTTCCGGGCGTCGACGCGAAAGTCTGCAGGCTGTCCCGGAACGTCGCCAGGTATGTCGCCGGCGACGTTTCGTAGTCGTTGCCGCCGAGTGACGATTTCAGGAGCTCCAAACCGGAAAGCAGACGAGCCTGGCCGGACGACTGGCCGATGCTCGATATGGTCTGCTTAAGCAGTGCCTCGTTCTGCGCCCGATAGATCGAGACGACCTGCGCTCCGTTCGGCGTCGAGCCCAGCAGCGCCATGCGGCGCGAATAATCCGCGTTGCCCGCGTTCGCGACGTTCTTCGATACGATGGCCGTCTGAGCCGCCGTGTTGTTGAAAGCCGATTGCGCGATTGTGATTGCGGTGGACAGCGACATAACGCGGACCGTCTCTCTTTTCGATTACCGTTTCAGGTTGACCAGCACGTCGAGCAGTTCGGAGCCAGTCTGGAAGACCTTGGAGTTAGCCGTGTAGTTGCGCTGGGATTCGATCATCGCCGTCAGTTCTTCAGCGATGTCGACATTGGAGCTTTCGAGCGCCCCGGAAAGGATTTCGCCGAAGTTACCGGCACCGGCGAAGCCGGTGATGATGACGCCGGAGTCGACGCCCTGCGAATAGACGTTGCCGGACTCAGGCAGCAGCTTGTCTGGGCTCTGCACGTTGGCAAGAGCGATGCGATAACGTGGGTCGAGCTTGCCGTTTTCGTACTTGACGTAGACGATGCCGTCGGAGTCGATCTGGAAACCGGCGACCTTGCTCGGCGCGTTGCCGTCGATCGTACCGCCATCGGAGTTGAAGGCGTAGCCAAGTTGGGTGGTCTTGGTGAGGTCGATGGTGATCGCGGCAAGGTTCGCGCCAGTGCCGGGCAGACCGGTCATCGCCGTGGTCGTGAGCGTTGCCGGAGAGGTTGTGAGCGCCCCGCTTGCATCAAAGGCCAAGGCCGCGGTGCCGAGTACACCGGTGGCCGGCGGACCGGCGGTATAGGTCGCACGATCGCGGATTTCGACTGACCAATTGTTTGCTGCGGTTTTCGTGTACACAAAATCGAGAATGCGTGTGTTGCCCTGGCTGTCATAGACGACGAGCGACGTGGTGGACGCATCGCCTACGGCGGCGCCTGAAGGAAGATTGGCGCCCATCGACCCCTTCGTCGACCCCTGCGCGACCAAGCCTTCCGAGCTGAGATTCACCTTAGTCAGACCGTCGAAGCCGTTGACGACAACCGTCGGATCCGCGCCAGCCTGGTACTCGTAGCCCATCAGCGTGAAGCCGGCGGCGTTGACGAGATTGCCTTCCTTGTCCGGGACGAAGGCGCCGGCGCGCGTCAGATATTCCTGACCGTTTGCGCCTTCAACGATGAAGAAGCCACCGCCGTCGATGGCGAGATCGCTGCCGGACGTGGTGTAGGTCGTCGCACCCTGCTCGGAGATGCTGTAACGGACCTGGGTCTGCACGCCGCCGGAATTGTAGGCACCGTTGCTCGACGGCAGGATCATCGACGAGAATTCCGTCGACGCCCGCTTATAGCCGGTCGTATTGGCGTTCGCGATGTTCTCTGCGACCGTGCTGAGCCGGTTCGATTGGGCGTTCATACCTGAAACGCCGGTTCTCATGGTACCGTAGAGACTCATGTCGGATCCTCAATTCCTCGTTGCGGCGACACTAGGAGCCGGGCCTTGCGTGAACCTGTCTTGAGCTGCCCGGCTCGGTGCCGGCACTCAATTCCAGTCGATGCAGTAGCCAAGGAAACGCTTGGAATCGATCGGGTCGAAACCGAGCTTCTTGCGCAGCTTCTTGCGCAGTTTGCTGATGTGGCTTTCGACGACGTTCTCCTCGACGTCCTCGTCGAAGATGCCGTAGATCGCGTTGAAGATCTGCGACTTCGACACGCGGCGGCCGCGGTTCGCGACCAAGTATTCGAGAATGCGCCGCTCGCGCCGCGGCAGGGCGAAGACCTCGCCGTTGATTTCCGGATCGCGGCCGTCGGCGAAAACGCGGATCGGGCCGATATCGGTGTAGTTGGTGATGGCCTTGAGGCGCCGGCGGATCGCGGCAACCCGAGCGAGGATCTCGCGCGGGTGCACCGGCTTGCGCACGACGTCGTCGACCCCGCAGTCGAACAGCGCCAGGGTGTTTTCGAGCGAAGGTGTGTCGCTCATCGCGATGACCGGTGCCATGGAGCGGTCACGGATCGCGCGCGGCAGGCTGAATGCGCTGTCGCCCTGCCCGATCAGAAACGCTTCGACCGCGTCGATATCCGAGTCCGCAGCCGTGTTTACCCACTCGCCGAATTCCCTCGGATCAAACCCCGTCGAGGGAATACCTTCGCGCCCGAACAAGGACGTGTAGCCATCCTTTACGAGCTCTCTATCATCAACCACCACGATCATTCGTCCGCCTCCGAATCAATATGGGTGCCTCGTTGGATAAAGAGGTACGAATCGAGGGATTCATGAACAACTAGAGGAAGTTAATGGGAGATTTTAATAATTGATTAGGGATTGCGTGCCGATTTGATCTATATCTAGTAGGTGGTTGTTAATCATGACACTAAAATCGTGTGGAAAAGTTAACGGCGTGCAACAAATCCACTTGCCATCACAATCCGCCCGCATTGTCGCCACAATGCGGCAGCGGCTCTAAAATTACAACCTCAGATTGATTATTGACAGAACTGCGTGGCGTTCGGCGTCCACTTGCCGTAGCCGGTCGCGACGAGATTCGCGATCACCCGGCAAACGTATTTCTTCTGCGCCGGATCGTTATTTGGACCGGCATGATAACGCGCGACAGCCATCGTCCAGCTCTCGTGCTTGGCGCGCAGATTGGAGAGGAAGCGGGCGGCATATTCGACATTCTTGCGCGGATCAAGCATTTCCTCCGGCGAACGGAAATTCTCGCCGTGGAAGTAGTAGTTGATCTGCATGCAGCCGAGATCGATCAGCTTGGCCCCTTGCGCGCGGGCCGTACCGAAGCGTGCCAAAACGTCTTGCACGCTGGTGCCGAAATAGGCCTGGCCCTCGATGTTCATCGCGTAAGGCTGGAGGGATCCCTTGCGGCCGGTCTCGGTCAAGCCGACGGAATAGAGAATTCCCGTCGGAATGCCGTATTTCGAGGCGGCTGAAACTATCTCGCGTTCGCAGACCCCGGCGCTTGCCCAAGCGCTACATGTAGACGTAGCCAGCACGATTGCGCTCAGCGTCAACCGGCGCATCATCCAGTCCGTCATTGCCCGTCCACCTTTCCGCCATGGGTGCTTGCGCACCGTCCTGTCTCTGGCGTCCCTGCCCGCCCCCCTCGCCGGCGTGCTCGCGCCCCTGCTGACCGGGGGCGGTTTGCGCCTGCTGCTGCGCACTGCCGCCGGAAGCAGCATCACCGCCGGCATTGAACACGATATTGACCTGGTCGACCGCGAAGCCCTGCGCGCGCAAGGCTTTCACCATCTCACCCTGATCGTCACGCAACTGGCGGAACGCCTCGCCGGACTCGACCTTCAGATCGACCTGCAGTTCGTCGTCCTTCAACCGCAAGGTCGCCGTCACGGTGCCGAGCTCGATCGGATGCATCTGGATCTTGAGGGTGTTGAGCGTCTTGCCGACTTGGCCTGAGGGGTCGGATTGCGCCAAGGCTGCGCTCGATTGCATCAACTGCGCCCATCCGCTATCGCCCGCAATCGCACCGGCCACCGACGCGGTGTTGGTGTTCATGGCCAAGCCGAGATAACGGCGCGCCTCCAGGACAGTGACGTTTTCCACTTTGGATATGGTGGCCGGCTTGCCGTTATCGACGACCGTCTTCTCTCCGTCCTTCGAAATGTTCATCGTCACTGCCTGACCCTTGCCATCGGCACGTGCAAACCGGAACAAGTGGTCGGGTTCGGACACGTCCTTCTCGCCATGCAGGCCCTCATCCGGACCAATGTCGGTCACGCCTTCGCCTTTAATTCGGACCGTATTGCCCGCAACGTCGCGCTCGCCGGATACGCGGTCCGGCTTGCCTTCCGGCTGCTGCAGAGCGGCGGTTACCGCGGCGGCCGTACCGAGCATCGTCAGCAAGTCGTCAACGCTTCCTTTCGGGGACTCGGCCGAACCGGAAGCATCCTTCTCACCGGCGCCTGCCTGCGGCTCGGCCAAGGCCGCGCCTTCCGCCACCACCTGCCCATGTGTAAGGGCAGCAATTTTTTGCGCGAGCGCATCGGTGTCCTTCTCGCCCCCAGCGGCCCGATGACTGCCCAATGACGCGCGTTCCCTCCCCGCGAGGCCCAGGCGCTGGAGCCTTTTCATGGCGTGCTCGCGAACGGAGAGGGAGTCGGATGGCGCTCGGTTGCCTGCCGGAATCATATCTTCCGATCCACCGTTGCCGGGATCCTGCAACGACCCCGCGCGCCAGTTATCCCCTAACCCGTTGTGCCCGGTCGTGGCGCGACCTTCGCGGCCGCCTGCTGCTCTGATTTCATCGGACGACCGCTGCGGACCGTTCGACCCGTCTGTCGACTGCTTGGCATCGCCGGGGCCGGCGCTTTGTCCCTGCGCCTTCTGACGACCGGCGTCGGCAACGGCGTCTTCGAAAGCGCGCGGCGCGTCGCCGACCTGCTCTCTTCCGCCCTGCCGCGATCCTGCCTTGCCTGTTGCTGCCGGGACTGCGCTACGCAAGTTCTCTTCGAGAGGCCTCATAGTCCTTCCTCCTTCAGGAGCGCATCGATCTCAGCGATCTTCGAGCGACCGTTGGTGACGAACCCTTCAAACGCCGGATCCGCAGATGGGGCCGCTCCGACGCTGGTCTGGCCACCGTCCCTCGGCTGACCCGGTGCCTCAGCCGCCTCGCCGAACGGGCTCATCCCGCTTCCCGTCTCCTCGGGCACAAGCTGGCCCTCTACCGCGGCGATTCCGTCTTGTGTAGGCGCTGACGCTTGTGTGAAGCTTTCATCCTGCGGCAGTTGCACCACCGCGTCCGCAACCGTCTTGGCCGCATCGCGGAGCGCACGGTCGCGCGGAGACAGCTTTTCATCAGGGATTGCATTGATGGTCTCGGTGGCGGCGAACACGTCCGCAGAGGGCACTGCGGCGAGCCCCTCGTAGAAGCTCGCGAGTACCTGCGACTGCGAAGCGCCTCCGTCGGCGAGACCTTCGGCCCGCTGCGAGGCAAGCCGCGCGAGCGCCTGGTTGCCGCCGATCGCCGCACGCCGGGCGACGCGAAGATAGACCTCGCGCTGGCGCGGTTGATCCATGAAGGCCAGGATTTCGGAGATCTTCTGCTCGGCGGCTTCGTCGAAATGTGCAACCGCGAGTTCGACGAACACGTCCGCGAACTGACTTGCGTAAGGCGACGTCAGGTAGCGGCGCGCATAACTTAAAGCGTAACGAAACCCTTTGTCGGGTTCGTTCGCCTTCAGTGCAAGAAAGACGGAACGGCGCAGCGCCGCCTCCTCGATGATCGTGCCCGGCGCAGTCAGACGGGCCCAGTCATAGTATTTCATCGCAGCCAGGGGGTTCTGCTGCGAGGTCGCGTTGCCGAGGATCAGAAAAAGATAGGGGCCGATGCGGGCGTTCTTGTATTCCGGCGCCGCCTTCGAAAGCGTCTCGACGGTGAGCGCGCCCTTGCCGCTCAGATATTGCCGCAGCGCGTCCGTTATCCGGCTATCGAAATTGCCTTCGATATCGCGGTCGGCCAGATAGTCGAGTGTGTCAGGGTTACCGCCGCTCATGACATAGACCAGCGCCGCGTCGACGTTGCGCGGATCGCGGAAGGCCGATTGCTCGACGACCCTCAGCCGCTTGTCGATCGCGCCCAGCATGAAGCGCTGCATCTCGATTGCGGAATGATCGCCGAGCACGACCGAATCCTGAACATATTGCAGCGACCTTATCATCTTGAAGGGCGCGAGCTCTTCAGCCTCTCGCGCCCGGGCAAGCCCGACGGCAAGCGGGAAGGCCAGAACCGACGTCAGGAGGATGGCGTGCAGCCGCTTCAGCATCCGATCAACCCTGTCCCGACTGCAACAGGATTTCGATGCGCCGGTTGCCGGGCGCGTAGGGATCGCTCGGAACCTGGAGGCGGCGATCCGCGAAGCCACTGATCTGGCTGACACGGTCCTCCGTCAGGCCGCCGCGGACGAGCATGTAGTAGGCGCTCTGCGCGCGCGCCGCCGAGAGGCGCCAGTTGTCATAGGTTCCGTCCTTGAACGGCCGTCCGTCCGTGTGGCCGCGGATAGCGACGGCACCCTTGCGCGCTGCAAGCAGCCGGCCGATTTTTGCCATGGCGAGCACGAGTTCCTTCTGCGGCACGGCGGAGCCGACCGCGAACATCGGCGCATCCGTCTGCTCGCTGATGGTCACCAGAAGGCCGCCCTCGGCTGGGGTTACCATCAGCCCCTCGATGAGGCGCCCGGCATTTCCGCCGAGTTCCTTCTGGATTTCGGCTTTGAGCGCGTCTGCCTCTTTCTGCTGATCTTTTGCGGCGGCCTCCGTCTTGGACGCGTCCACGCTCGCCGCCGCTTGGCCTTCGGCCTTGGCCGGCAGCGTGCCGTTGGCGGCCGGCTTTTGTTCGGCCGCTCCCTGCTGCGCAGGGTTAGTCGCGGCCGCCACGTCGTCTACCGCGGTATTGCCGGCGTCCTTGATCTCGACCTGCTTGGTCCAGAAGTCCGGATCGAAGGGATCGCGGTAGGCCTCGCCGCCCTCGGCACCCGTCGCCGGACCTGACCGCGCGGCGCCACCATCGCCCTTGACACTGATATTGGCCTGCTGGCCGACTTCCTTGGCGATCTCCGAAAGGACCGAATAGGGATTCTCGAAGAAATCGGCGTCGGAATACTTCGTTTCCTCGCCGGAGGTCGCGGTCAGCTGATCGCCTTTTTTGGCGGTACCGCCGGTTTTCGCTTGCTCGCCGTCGGTCTTCGACCGCTGCTGCGTCTGCTCGCCCTGGGCGTCCTTGGCGGGATCCTTGAGCCCCTTCTCCGAGGGCTTCTGATCGGTGAGTTGCACCGGATTGAAATAGGATGCGATGGCAGCCTTCGTCTCTTCGTTCGCGGCGTTGATCAGCCACATCACCAGAAAGAAGGCCATCATCGCCGTCATGAAGTCGGCATAGGCAATCTTCCACGAGCCGCCATGATGATCGCCATGGCCGTCCGCGGGACGCTTGACTATGATGATTTCGTTCTTGCCGTTATGATGGCTTTCGTCACTCATGCCAGAACTTTCCGGACGGTATCGGACCAGGCGGCCATTCTGGTCACCAGTACGGCATCACCCATTTCGACCGCGAGATCCATGTCGTTGGTTTCGATATGACGGAAAAGCATCGTGTCATCCGGCATATGCCGCTTCAGCGCCTCGAAAAGAGTGAGCGGCCCCTTGACCGTGATCGCGCATCCCTCGCCGGCGCCAAGTCCCTGTCTGACCATCCGCGCCAGATCTTCGATGGCGCGCTTCAGCAGCGCCTCTTCCATGACGGGCGCAAGTACGCGCGCCGTCTGGTCACCAAGGCCAAGGGCCAATCGCTCGGTCATTTCCGCGACCTTGCTTGCCAGCCTGCCCGCAACTTCCTCTTCGAGGCGCTGCGCCAACGCTTCCATTTCCTCGACGTGACGCGCCTTAAGTTCGGCGATCTCTCTTTCATGCTCGAAGACAAGTTCGGCGCTGGCTTCGGCCCGACCTTGGGCGAAGGCATCGCGCCGCTCGGCATCGATGTCGATCTCCGGCATGGCTGGCCTCGCACTAGGACGATCCGCGCCTGGAAAGTCGGCGTCGATATCCGGGAAATATTTCGGCGGCATCCTCGACAACTCGATCTTCGGTGCGCTGAAATCCTTGAGGTACCGGGAAAGCTGGGCGCTCATCGGCACGCCTCCGATGGTCGCGCGGCGGACGTCGGCATGATCCGCCCGTCCCTCGCACGCGGCCTCACGGCCCGGAAATCCAAAGAGCCTGACACGTTTTCAATGTCTCCCTCGGGTCCCCCCGCCCGAGACAGCGACAGGACCCAACATTCTCGATGTGCAACGGCTCCTTGCGAAAGCGGAGCTGGCAAGACCGATGCAAGCGGCGGCGCAAAACTCATTTTGGCCGACAGTCCGAAAAGACTGCGATGGGAGGCTATTCGGTCAAACTTGCGCGAAAATGGTTGGACCGCGCCAGGGCAAGCAGCGCGGTCCAACTGTCTCCGCCCGATGCCGATGACCGGCGGCACGGCGGAAGGCGACGCCGCTTGCTTTCGCGCAAGCGGACGGAAAGCGACGGCAGCTGCGCCGTCGCGCGAGGCATACCAGCGCTCACTGCTGGAAGAGGCGCAGGATGTTCTCGGAGTTGGTGTTGGCGATCGAAAGGGCCTGGATGCCGAGTTGCTGCTGCGTCTGCAGAGCCTTGAGCCGCGTCGATTCCTCGTTCATGTCCGCATCGACGAGACGTCCGACGCCTTTGTCGATCACGTCCATCAGGTTCGCGACAAAGCTTTCCTGCATGTCGATGCGGGTGGTGATCGCTCCGAGCGTTGAGGCGGAATCGGTGAGCTTGCTCAACATTTTGTCGACAACGCGGATCATGTCGTCCAGCTGCGCGCTCGTCGTCGCAGCGGTGAGCTTGATCTCGGTGCTGCCGGCGACAGGCGTGGCCGGGGGCGCGACGATGAGGTGAAACAGGCGCGCCGTGCCCGATGGCGTCGCCTGCAACTGATCAGCGTCATAGCTGTTGGTCAGCAGCCCACGCGTGGCATCGGCCGAATCGATCAGCATCGACTGAGCCGTGTCGAAGTCGAGCGTCGTCACGGAAACATTGCCGTTACCGCTGCGGTTGAAGGACGCGACGATCGACTTGGTCCCGACCGCCGCGGTGTTGGAATTGTAAAGCCAGTTCTCGCCGGAGAAAGACGCGGACTGCGCTGCGGAAAGCAGCTGATTCTTGAGCTCGGTGATTTCCTTGTCAATTTTCAGCTTGTCGACGCCCGGCTCGCGCGCGGCAACGAGCTTCGCCTTGATCTCGCTGATCACGTCGATCGACGTCTCCATCGCGGCATAGGCCGTATCGACCTTGGCGGCGCCAAGGCCAAGTGCGTCCTGGACGGTGGAAAGCGCCGCGTTGTCGGACCGCATGGTCGTTGCGATCGACCAGTAGGCCGCGTTGTCGCCGGCGGTCTGGACGCGGTAGCCGGACGAAATCCGGTTCTGCACCTCGGCCATGTTGCTGTTGATCGAGCGCAATGTCTGGAGCGCCGCCATCGCGGCGGCATTGGTCATGATGCTGGTCATAGATCGTTTGCCCTGAATGATTTTTTCAAGAACATTCCGGAGTGCACCGGCAGCGATGGGACCAGCGTCATGCGAACCGCCTCTAATTTGCCCTGAGAGACGGCCCCTCGCTCTTAACGAAGATGTAACGATTTGATGGTTAACAAATAGTTAACGGGCTTTACGAGGCAGTAATAAAAATAAACGAAAATAAACAAAGATTGAGGAATACCTAAATACAGCGCCGCGCGTCTTAACGGACGCGGCAGGGACACTGCAACCCTTTGTATTGCTGCTGGACAGGCAAGAAAGCGGAAAGCCGCGCTGCTCGTCGAGCAGCGCGGCTTTCTTGTGCGATTAAGCTGTAATCGGCTCCGATTAACGGAACAGCGACAGGATGTTCTGCGAGTTGGTGTTGGCGATCGAGAGCGACTGGATGCCGAGCTGCTGTTGCGTCTGCAGGGCCTTGAGGCGCGTCGATTCCTCGTTCATGTCGGCATCGACCAGGCGCCCGACACCCTTCTCGATCGAGTCCATCAGATCGGCAACGAAGTCGTTCTGCATGGTGACGCGGCTGTTGAGTGCGCCGAGGTCCGAAGCGGCATCGGTCATGGTCAGCAGCGCTGCGTCGACGCCGGAGATGGCTTCCGCCAGATCGCCAACAGTCATGCTGGTGATGTCCATCTCGAGCAGGTTGTAGCTCAAGGTGACCGTCGTCGTGCCGTCCGTGTCGGTGTATTCGAGGTCGCTCGAGAGCAGGCCAGAGCCGTTGGTGACATAATCGCCAGACGCATCGACTTCGATGAGCGAGCTCTTGGTCGTGTCGAACTGCAGCGTGGTCAGGCTGACATTGCCATTGGCATCGCGGTTGAACGAGCCGACGATCGACTTGGTGCCGGCGGCATTGTTCGGGTCGTTGTAGACCCAGTTTTCGCCGGAGAACGAAGCGGACTTCGCGATGCTGATCAGCTGGTTCTGAAGCTCGGTGATTTCCTTCTGGATCTTGCCCTTGTCGACGCCCGGCTCAGAGGCAGCAACGAGCTTCGCCTTGATTTCGTCGACGACGTCGATCGAGGATTCCATCGCGGTGTAGGCGACGTCGGTCTTGGCGGCGCCGAGGCCGAGGGCATCCTGAACGGTCGAAAGCGCCTTGTTGTCCGAACGCATCGTGGTCGCGATCGACCAGTAAGCGGCGTTGTCCTGCGCGGCACCGACGCGGTAGCCGGAGGAGACCCGGTCCTGAGTCGTTTCCATCGAGGAATTGATCGAGCGCAGGGTTGCGAGCGCCGTCATTGCGGCGGTGTTCGTCATGATGCTTGTCATTGGCTGAGTGCCCCTTGGTGACAGTTGAAAGAAAAAGGGACATTCCGGGATTACCGGGAAACGGCGGTCAGCTTCATGCCTGCTAACGCGTTAATCTTGTTGGTTAACCCGCCGTCTCGATGGCCACAGCAAACACCAACATAGTTAACGAAGGCTGAAGCGAATTCCCGATTCCGTCAGATTTTTGAGAAGCCATCGACCAGAAAGGCAGAAGGCCGCGTTCTTGCGAAACGCGGCCTCGATTTGCTGAAGTCAGGTACGGGTAATCACCCGCCCATTGCTTAGCGGAACAGCGACAGGATGTTCTGCGAGTTGCTGTTGGCGATCGACAGCGACTGGATGCCGAGCTGCTGCTGCGTCTGCAGGGCCTTGAGGCGTGTCGATTCCTCGTTCATGTCGGCATCGACGAGCTTGCCGACACCCTTCTCGATCGAGTCCATCAGATCGGCCACGAAGTCCTTCTGCATGTCGACGCGGCTATTGAGCGCACCGAGATCGGAGGCTGCATCGGTCATCGTCTGCAGGGCGGCATCGACACCGGAGATGGCCTCGGCCAGGTCACCAGTGGTCATGCTGCTGATGTCCATCTCGAGCAGGTTGTAGCTCAAGGTGACCGTCGTCGTGCCATCCGTGTCGGTGTATTCGAGGTCACTCGAAAGCAGGCCCGAACCATTGGTGACGTAGGCACCGGCCGAGTCGACTTCGATGAGCGAGCTCTTGGTCGTATCGAACTGCAGCGTGGTCAGGCTGACATTGCCGCTAGCGTCGCGGTTGAACGAACCGACGATCGACTTGGTGCCGGCAGCATTGTTGTTGTCGTTGTAGACCCAGTTTTCGCCCGAGAACGAAGCGGACTTCGCGATGCTGACGAGCTGGTTCTGCAGTTCCTTGATTTCCTTCTGGATCTTGCCCTTGTCGACGCCCGGCTCAGAGGCAGCAACGAGCTTTGCCTTGATTTCGTCGACGACGTCGATCGAGGACTTCATCGCGGTGTAGGCAACGTCCGTCTTGGCGGCGCCGAGGCCGAGTGCGTCCTGAACGGTCGAAAGCGCCTTGTTGTCCGAACGCATCGTGGTCGCGATCGACCAATAGGCGGCGTTGTCAGAGGCCGAACCAACGCGATAGCCGGAGGAAATGCGGTCCTGGGTCGTTTCCATCGAGGAATTGATCGAGCGCAGGGTCGCAATTGCGGCCATTGCCGAAGAGTTCGTCATGATGCTGGTCATGTGAGTTGTCCCTTTTTTACTGAATACGGTTGGGGGACATACCGGACTGCGTACACTACCGGTGATGACGGACCGGCTTCATGCCTCTCGGTTCCAACAAACATCCTTTGGAAGAAACCAAACCCGTCATGTGGAGACGAATATCGAGACCAATGCTTGCAAATTCATTAAATGCGGGTGCCTGTTCCGGATGGCTCGAATCATGCTTAACGCACAATTAAATGACTGACCTCATGTAGTTTTTTCGTCGCAGCACATCTCCTTGACAGGTGTAAGCCAACAATCTTGGAGTCACGCCTGAGGCAAGGTCCGGCAGCGACAATGTCCCCTGAAACATGTCGATCGAATCAGGACTGGAGCGGCAGGACGCCGACCGCTGTCCGCCCTATGCGACGGAGCCGCACTTGAACGCGCATGCCCTCTTCACGACCGCCTCCCGGCAATATCAGAAAGGCCAGTACACCGAGGCGCTCAACCAGCTTAACCACCTGATGAACATCAGCCGGGAGGCCAAGACATTCGTCCTCCTGGCGAAGGTCCTCTTGAAACTTGGCTTCAAGACCGATGCGGCGCGCGCCTATCAATTGGCCGGAGAGGAGAAGGGTTCGCGTTCGGAACATTATTTGACCGAAGCGATGAAGCTGCACTTTGCGTGCGGCAACGAGGACGAGGCGCTCAGCATCGGTCTTCCCCTTCTCGAAAAGGCGAAGACCGACCCGGAC
The DNA here is from genome assembly GCF_029714365.1 of Sinorhizobium terangae. Lineage (NCBI taxonomy): Bacteria > Pseudomonadati > Pseudomonadota > Alphaproteobacteria > Hyphomicrobiales > Rhizobiaceae > Sinorhizobium > Sinorhizobium terangae. Next base: position 294,244 of record NZ_CP121659.1, on the reverse strand, counting down.
ATCGCATTCATCATCGCATCCATCTTCTTGAAGCGGGACCAGAAGGAAATTCTCGGCCTGTTCAAGGCGCCGCTTTCCACCAGCGCAAATATCCAGCACCAGTCTCTCGCCTTCAAGCTTCTGACGGCCGATATCGACGATGCGCAGGATCGCGATGCAGTCGTCAATCTCTTCCGGAAAAATCCGAAGAGCACGGTGTTGCGGGCGGCCTATCTCGTCTTCGCCCGCGAGGCTAACGACTACGTAGAGATCGAGAAGTACTATCCGGACGTCCAGAAAGCCCTGGATGCGGGGAAATACCAGATCCTAGCTGCCGAGTCCCCTTACTATCACGTTACGTGGTGCGGCGATGAAAAGCTTAACCGATGGGCCGGCGCAAGGAGCCAACCTTTTGCTTCCGCAATTACCGAGGCGCGACGCAACATGCCGCATCAATGGGCGAAGAAGATCCGCATCGGATATCTTTCGGCGGACTTCTGGGATCAGCATGCAACGATGAAGTTGCTTCAGGCAGTATTGGAACTACACGATCCGGAAAGATTCGAGGTCACGCTCTTTTGCCATACGAAGGAGAGCAACCTGGCCCGCGATCGCGGCAACCGCGGCAACTGGGGACGAATTGTCCGCATCAACGATATGTCCGATGAGGAGGCGGCGGCTGTCATCCGTTCAGAAGGCATCGATATCCTGGTCGACCTCAAGGGCCATACGCTCGACAACCGGCTGAAGATCCTTAACCATCAGGCTGCACCGGTTCAGGTTTCCTGGCTCGGCTTTCCCGGAACCGCGACAAACATCGATGTCGACTATGTTATCGGTGACCCGTATGTGCTGCCTGAGGGAAGCCAGGATCATTACTACGAAAAGTTCTGCCGACTGCCGGAAACCTATCAGCCGAACGATCCCTATCACCGCCCACGCGCGTACGGCATTGCGCGAAAGGACCTCGGCCTTCCGGACGACGCGTTCGTCTTTGCGTCGTTTAACGCCAGCAGAAAGATCTCTCTGCAGACGATCAATCTCTGGATCGAAATCCTTCGCCGAACACCGGACAGCGTTTTGTGGCTCATGTGCAAGAGGGACGCGCAGGCCAACATTCTGCGCAAGTTCCAGAGCGGCGGTATCGCTTCGAAACGCATCATCCTGTGCAGCAAGACGGCCTATACAGAGCATATCAACCGTCTGCCCGCGGCCGATCTCGGCCTCGACACCTATCCTTATAACGGCCACACGACCACGTCGGAACAGCTCTGGGCAGGCTTGCCGGTGCTGACCTTCAAGGGTACCAACTTCGCCTCGCGCGTAAGCGAAAGCCTGCTCAACGCGATCGGGCTTCCAGAACTCGTGACCGCCGGCGCCGAAGCCTATGTCGCCGAAGCGGTCGCACTCTATGAGAACCGCGAGAAAATCGCCGAATACAGGAAGACGCTCGAGGAGAACCGCTTCCGCATGCCGCTGTTCGACGCGGAGCGCTTCTGCCGACACCTGGAGCGCGGCTATGAGATGATGGTGGATCGCGCCAAGCAGAAGCTGCCACCGGATCACATCGATGTTCCCGCACTTCCGCCGCGCGAGGGTTCCTTCGAGCGATAGATCGCCCGCATCACAGAAAAGGTTGAAAGAGGCAGTGGATCCACTGCCTCCTTGCTGTTTGGCTTCGATCAGGCCGCATTTTCGCAGAACTCACAGTGTCCGCCAGGATGCCGCGGCGACAGTTTTGGATTGCTGGATTGTCGAAAGGCTGCCCGACTGCAGATCAGGTGAACGACCGCACCAGGCTGCCGACCAGCAGGTTCCAGCCGTCGATCAGCACGAAGAAGAGGATCTTGAACGGCAGCGAGATAGCCGTCGGCGGCAGCATCATCATGCCCATCGCCATGGTGATGGTCGCGACTATTAGGTCGATCACCAGGAACGGTAGCATGATCAGGAAGCCGATTTCGAAGCCGCGGCGGATCTCCGAGATCATGAAGGCCGGCACCACGGCCCTGAGATCGACCTTGTCTTCGACCACGACGGTCTGGCCCTTTTCCTTGGCGATATCGATGAAGAGTTGCAGATCCTTGTCGCGCGTATTGGCAAGCATGAACTCGCGGAATGGCTCTGCTACGCGCGGCATGGCTTCGGTTTCCGAGATTTCATTCTTGAGGAGCGGATCTATCCCCTCGCGCCAGGCGCGATCGAAGGTCGGCGCCATCACATAGAAGGTCATGAACAGGGCAAGCGACACCATGATCATGTTGGACGGCGTGGTTGCTAGTCCCATGCCCGACCGCAGGATCGCGAAGGCGATGACGAAGCGCGGGAAGCTCGTCACCATAATCAGAATGCCCGGTGCCACCGATAGAACGGTGATGAGACCGAAGGTGCGGATGATCCACGATGCAACGGAACCGTCGACCGGCGTGTTCAGAATGTCGGCGGGAAAACTCTGCGCCCCGGCAATTCCCGACATCGCCAGCATGGCGATTATGAAGGCAGCAATCCGGAGCATTGAGGGGCCTGACAGAATGGATGAATTCCTAGTCCCGACCCTGCCGAATCATTGGATGACGAAGGTTCGGAACATCACATTCGTTACGCGTCCGTCGGAGCGCAGGTCAACCCGCTCCTGAATGTCATCCCGGAGATATTGAAAGCCTCGCGGCCCTTGAATTTGCTGCAGGGACACGGTCTTGAGATAGGCTGCAATGTCCTGGTGTATCTGCTCGGCCAAGGCAACGTCCGGGATGCCATTGAACTGCAGCGCGACTTCCAGGCGGACCCAGTTTTCGGCGGGATAAGCGAGGTTGGTCGTGATCGGCTCCAGCTGCACGACACCATTGGCCTCGGTGGCGATCTTGGGAACACCTTCGGTACCGGTGGCGTTCGGCGCGACTTCGGCAACGGCCTCGGTCTTCTCCGCTGGTGGAGGCGGCGCCAACAACTGACCGACGAGCCATCCGCCGCCGCCGGCGACGACGGTCACCACGGCCAGGGCGGCAATCGTCATCACCTTGGATTTGGAGGACTGCGCGCTATCGATTTCTTCCATGGTGCCAATCCGTGCCGGTTGGCCACGGCGCGGCGCCTTGTCGGGGAGACAGGCGACGCCGTGGCACTTCGATTTGCAATCCGCCCCCGATCAGATCGGCGAGAGCAGGTCTACGACTTGCTGGCCCCAAGGCGGCTGCTGCACTTCGGTCAGGCGGCCACGGCCGCCGTAGGAGATGCGGGCCTCGGCGATACGGTCGTAGGAGATGATGTTGTCGGCGTCGACATCCCTCGGCCGGACGATGCCTGCGACATTGAGGATGCGCAGTTCATGGTTGACCCGAACTTCCTGCGAACCGCTGATCAACAGGTTGCCGTTCTCGAGCACTCCGGTCACGACGGCGGCGACAAGCAAGCGCAGCTTTTCGGACCGCTCTGTCTTGCCATCGCCCTCGGTCTTGGTGTTGGAGCCGTATTTGAGATCACCCGACCAATCGAAATCGCTGGTCTGCGATGCCCCGCTGGCCCCGATGTTGAAGCCGCTTGAATTCTTGCGGCTGCGATCCGTCTTGTTGTCGAAGGACGCCTTGTCGTCGATCCTGATATCGACCGTCAGGATGTCGCCGACATTGATCGCGCGCGCATCCTTGAAGAGAGCGGCCTGCTGATCGTTCCAGAGCGAATACCCGTTCGTGATCTGGTGCGGCTGCTTTGGATATGCGGCGAGCTGCGGCGCCTGCGTATATTGCAGGCCACTGCCGATCGGGCTCATTGACGGGGCCTGGCCGATCTCCCGCAGAGCCTGGTTCTGACATCCCGCAAGGAGGCCCGCGGCCAGGACGGCCGTAAAATGCTTTCTCATGATGGCTCCTTGGAGGTGTTGGGATCGCTCGCGCTCGAAATGATGTTGGTCAGCACCGCTGCCTTGTCGTCGCTCATCTCGCTGAGGATCAGCGACGACTGACGCGGCGGCAGCTTCATGACGATGGCCGCGGCGATCTCCGGGCGCACCATCTCGAGCTTACCGGCGGCCGCATCGGGTTTCATCGTCTTGTAGATATCGACGAGCCCGAGTTCCGCCTGTTTGAGGAAATCGTTGCGGCGTTTCAGCCAGTCCTCGTATTCGGCGCGCCGCTTCTCGAGCGTCGCGATGCGCTCGTCGACGTTGGCCTGAAGATTTTCCAGTTCCTTGCGTTGCAGGAGATAGCGCTGGTCACGCGCGGCATCGGCGATGTTCGTGCAAAACTGCTGGATCTCGTTGGCACTGCCGCTTTCCGCCGGTGGCGCCGTTACGTCCTGCGCAAAGGCCCCCGGCAGCGCCAGCATCAAGGCGCCGGCGGCCGAGATCACCAGCATGCGCAGCGAATTTCCGAGAAGTTCGTCCAAATGTCCGGTCATTGCAGAACAAGCTCCGCCTGAAGGGCTCCCGCCGTTTTGATGCTTTGCAGGATGGCGATGATGCCATCCGGCTTGACGCCGATATTGTTGAGACCGGCGACGAGCGAGCGGAGACTCGAGCCATTCAGGATCGCGACCGTTCCGCCATCCGATTGTGCCTCGATAATGGTGTTCGGTTCGAGCGCCGTCTCGCCGCGCGAGAACGGCGCCGGCTGCACGACGGTCGGCGCCTCGGTCACCTGTACGGTGAGCGTGCCGTAACTGACCGCGACCTCGGCGACGCGCACGTCCTGGCCAATGACGATCGTGCCGGTTCTTTCATTGATGACGACGCGCGCCGGCACATCGGTTTCGATCACCAGGTTTTCAACATCGGCCATCAGGCGTGCGAGATCGGCCATCTTGGGCTTTTCGACCAGCACCGACTGCGAATCCTTGGCTTCGGCGATGCGGCCGCCAAACTGCGCGGCGGCATATTTGTTGATTGCCGCGGCCATGCCGACAGCCGTCGAAAAATCCGGGTTGCGCAGTTGCAGCACCAGATTGACGCCGTCCTTGAACCGCGCCGGCAGTTCCCGCTCGATGATGGCACCGTTCGGCACGCGCCCGGCCGTAGTCACGCCCTGATTGAGGGTGGCGGCATCGCCTTGCGCGCTGAAGCCGGTCACGACGACCGAGCCTTGCGCCACCGCGTAAATCTGCCCATCGGCGCCGGAGAGCGAGGTCATGACCAGCGTACCGCCGCGCAGCGACGTCGCATCGCCGAGAGAGCCGACCGTCACGTCGACGCGGCTGCCCGGGCTTGCGAAGGGCGGCAGTGTTGCCGTGACCAGCACCGCCGCGACGTTGCGCGTGCGCGACTCGCCGCCCTGGGTCGAGATCCCGAGGTTCTGCAGCATGGCGCGGATCGACTGGTCAGTGAAGGGCGAAGAGCGCAGGCTGTCGCCGGTTCCCTGCAGGCCGACGACGAGACCATAGCCGATAAGCTGGTTGTCTCGCCCTGCCTGCAGCGAGGCCACGTCCTTGATGCGGGAGGCGCCATGGGCAAGCGTCAGTGTCGCGGCGAAGGCCGCGATGAGTGTCAGGAACCACTTACAGACATGCCGCTTCATTTCGCCACCACATGGATCGTGCCGTCAGCCATGACCGTGCCGGAAATGATGACGCCGGTATCGATGTTGCGTGCGCGGATCAGTTCGCCAACTGCGGCGTCCTGCAACGGCGAGCCGGCCGCCGTGATCGTCAGGCCGCCATCGTTGAAGACGAGCCGAACCGTCGAACCGCGCTCGACGGCATATTGCTCGCGCAATGCCGAGGCGAGGATCACCCGTCCGGGAAGGAGGGTCCGTTTCGTGACCTTGCCCTCAATCTCCTCGATGGAACGGACATAGCCGTCCGCGAGATTGGGATTGGTCACGTCGACCACCTCGACAAGGCTCTCGTCGAGAGTCTCGCCGGGATAGATGGTCTGCTTGGGGATGACAGCGGTCGGCCGTTCCGCGAAAACAGTAGCCGGCGACAGAAGGGCCGCGACAGCCGCGGCGAAGGCCACGGTTCGTACCCGAAGCGGGGAACCGTTTGTCGATTTGTTTGCGGCGGATCGGCGAAACATCATGTTTGCCCCTGTTTCACGTTACCTGAGGTTCTTGCTGACCGTCGCCGCCATCTCGTCAGCGGCCTGAATGATCTTGGAATTCATCTCATAGGCGCGCTGGGCCGAGATCAGGTCGGTGATTTCCTTGACCGGATCGACGTTCGAGGCCTCGAGATAGTTCTGCTTGATCTGGGCGAAGCCGGGATCGGCCGGCGTGCCGATGATCGGCTCGCCGGAAGCCGGCGTTTGCTTGAAGAGGTTCTCACCCTGCGGCTCAAGGCCGGCCTCGTTGACGAAGTTCGCGATCGTCAGCTGGCCGATTTCCTGCAATTCCGTGTTGTTGCCGATGCGGACCAGCACCTGTCCGGAAGAAGTGAAGGTGATTTCGCTCGCATCCTGCGGCACCGTGATGCCGGGAACGACGGCGTAGCCGTCAATGGTGACGAGCTGGCCGGTGGCATTGGTGTTGAAGGCGCCTGAACGGGTATAGGCCGTCTCTCCGTCCGGCGTTTCGATCTGGAACCAGCCGCGGCCGACGAGCGCCAGGTCGTAGTCGTTGCCGGTGTTGACGAGGCTGCCCTGGATATGAAGGTTGCGCACCGCCGAGGTCTGGACGCCGAGACCGATGATCGCGCCTTCCGGGACGATCGCCTGGTTGGCGCGGTTGGGCACGCCCTGGGCGCGCTCGGTCTGATAGAGCAGGTCGGAAAACTCGGCGCGCGCCCGCTTGTAGCCGGTCGTATTGATGTTCGCGATGTTGTTCGCGATGACTTCCAGGTTGAGCTGCTGGGCGTTCATGCCCGTGGCGGCGATGGAAAGGGCCTTCATGTCTCGTTCCTTCAGATCTGCATGCGCGCGATTTCGAGATAGGCGCTCACCACCTTGTCGCGAATGGCGAGTGCGGTCTGCAGCGACTGTTCCGCATTCATCACCGCGTCGATGACTTCACGGGTATTGGCTTCGCCGCGGACAGCCTGGAGCGATGCCCCTTCGGCGGACTTCATCGAACGGATGGCGTCGGTCGTCATGTTGCCGAGGACTTCGGCAAAGCTCTGCGACTGCGGAACGGAAGCGCCGGCGCTCGGCGCAATGAGCGAGCTGGAGGCGGTCAGGCTCGTGCCTTCCGTCTCCTTCATGGCCGAAAAAGCGCCGACGGACTGGATTGCATCGATCATTATTGCGAAGCCCTCAACAGGTCGATTGTCTGGGAAATGAGATCGCGAGACTGCTTGATGGTCTGCAGGTTGGCCTCATAGGCGCGGTTGGCCTCGCGCATGTCGGCCATTTCGATCAGGACGTTGACGTTCGGCATCTTGACCATGCCCTTTTCGTCGGCTGCCGGATTGCCGGGATCGAACTCGATGTTGAAATTCGAGTCGTCCGTGCCAAGACGCTGGATCTCGACGAGAGATGCGCCGCTCGCCCGGTCGACCTCCGCCGCGAAGCTGATGGTCTTGCGGCGATACGGCTCGGCACCGGGCGTATCGCCCGTCGAGCGGGCATTGGCGATGTTTTCTGAAACGATGCGCAGACGGGTAGATTCCGCCTGCAGGCCGGAGGCCGAAACCTTGAGGGCCGAAGTCAAAGGATCCATGATTCTTATTTCCGTACCGTCATGAGCATCATCCGGTGAAAGGCTTTGACGAGCCCGGCATTGAGCTCGTAGTCGCGCTTGATCTCACCGGTCTTCATCATTTCCTGTTCGATCGCGACCGTGTTGCCGGACTGCTGTACCTGCACGTCGTCGATCATGCTGACTTCGGTGACCTGGGCGGCATCCGGGCTTTCGGTGAAGTGCGCGCGATGCGTCGCCGCCATCTGGATGCCGGTGTTCTGCAGCACGCTTTCAAAGGGCTCGACGTCTTTCGCCCGGTAGTGCGGCGTATTGGCGTTGGCGATGTTCCCCGCCACGACGTTCTGACGAACCGTCAGCCATTGGGCCTGGCGCGACGCAAGTTCGAAAAGCTGAATCGGTTCCATCAAAAGCTCCTGCCTGATGATGACGAACCTAGGCAGGTAATCTTGCGTGGGACTTGTCGGGATCGCGGATTTCTGGCTGCACCGCGATCCAGCTCTACAGCGGCTGCAATTCCAGGAAACATGCGACAGCGCCGCATTTTCATGCACGAATGGGAAACGGAGCTAACGACGGCTAAAGGGAGGCGCCTTGTCATTCGCGGCCGCCTGCGTTTGATCGCCGGTCTACTGCTCTTCGTAGATCTCGCCCTTGGATGTGATCATCACCCAGCGGCCATCGCGCTCCTGAAACGTCGCAAGACGGCTGTTGTCAGGCAGGATCGACCCTACGCGAACGATATACATGCCGCTTGCGTCCTCGATCAGGGCGCGGCCATTGATGACATGCCTCAGCCTGAAGCCCGACTGCCCCGGGAACGGCTGATCCATCCCAGCTTCTGTTTCCGCCTGCCCGCGACCCGGCGCATCACCAAGCCCGGGCACGGTCGCCGTCGTCAGACGATCCACGGCGGCCGCCGTGTCGCTATCCATATCCTTCATCGCCTGGGGCGAAACGGACAGCACATCGCGGCCGGGGCGCCCCGGCATGTCGCGCGCCGATCCCTGCCACAGCCGCGGCATCGAGAATTCACCCTGATGGACGAAGGCATACCAGGGAAAGAAGGTCGCAAACGCCGCCATCGTCAGTCCGATGGCAGCCAGGAACTTGTCGATCAGCGGCATCTTTGCCTCGCGGCGGCGCTGCTTGACGATCTCGTCTGCGTCGTAGTCGGTCACCCCTATCCCCTCGGTCGCATGCCGGCTGCACCCGGCTGATTTCCCATCGCGGCCGCCTTCAGCGCGTTGGCGAGATCGGTGAAGGCGTCGAACGCGGCTCGCTCGCCGGGCGTCTGCTTGAGTACGTCATAGATGATCGGCACCTGCTTGATCGCCATGTCGAGATCTGCATCGCCGCCCGGCCGGTAACCACCGATCAGGCGAAGGTCGCGCGTTTCCTCAAAGCGATGAATCAGTGCCTTGAGACGCGCCACCAGCTTCTCCTGATCCGGAGTCCACGCCTTCCGCGCCAGGCGCGAGATCGAGGCGAGCGGATTGATCGGCGGGTAGCGTCCCTCCTCCGCCAGGCTGCGCTCCAGCACGATATGCCCGTCCAGAATGCCGCGCGTCGAGTCGGCGACCGGATCGTTGTGGTTGTCGCCATCCACCAGGATTGAGATGATCGCGGTGATCGTCCCGGTCCCCTCGACGCCGGGGCCGGCGCGCTCGAGCAGGCGGGGTAGTTCGGTGAAGACGGAAGCCGGATAACCGCGCGCGATCGGAGGCTCACCCGCCGCCGTCGCCACCTCGCGGATCGCATGGGCGAAGCGCGTCACGCTATCGACGATGAGGAGCACGTTGTCGCCCTTGTCGCGGTAGTGCTCGGCAATCGTGACGGCCGTCAGCGGTGCCATCTTCCGCAGCATCGGGCTTTCGTCGCTGGTAGCGACGACGGCGACCGATTTGGAGAGATTGTCGCCGAGCGTGTCCTCGATGAATTCACGGACTTCGCGGCCGCGTTCGCCGACCAGCGCTATCACCACCTTGTCGAAGGCATCCGCACGCGCCAGCATCGAAAGCAGCGTCGACTTGCCGACACCGGAGCCGGCAAAGATGCCAAGGCGCTGCCCGAGGCAAAGCGGCGAGAAAATGTCGATGGCACGCACACCCGTTCTGAAGCCATGCTCGACGCGCTTGCGCGCCATGGAGGGCGGCGCGGTGTTGGAGATCGAGCGGCGAACGTCGCCCTGTAGCAGCGGCCCGAGGCCATCGATCGGCTCTGCCAGCGCGTTGATCGTGCGTCCGCACCAATCGTCCGTCGGAGCAATCCGGAATGCACCCTTGCGAATGACCGTATCGTGAGTGCCGATCGGATCGCCGGGTTCGATCGGGCAGACGACGACCTGCCCCGGCTCGACACGGACGACCTCGCCGAGATGGGTGCCCGTCGCGCTTTTGTGCGCGACGAAATCGCCGAGCCGAACGTGGCGCGAAAGACCGCTAACGGTGTAATGCCCCGGCGCGATCGTCTGCACGTGCCCACCCGGCGCGATCGAAAACTCCGGCTTCGAATAGCGCTCGACCAGCCCGGCAAGCGCCGCCAGCGATGTCGATGCGGCAAGGGTCTCGGGACCTTCGCGTTTCATGGTTTCCGTCATTTATCAGCTGCCGCCCAGCGTCTTGATCGCTTCTTCCAGCGATCCCTCGCTGTCGCGCATCAGGGCCGTGATGTTGTCGAAGGCACGGGTGACCATGATGAGCTGCGACATTTCCTGAATGGCGTTGACGTTCGACTCCTCGAGGAATCCCTGCATGACGCCGACATCGAAACGGTCGACGACCGGCTCCGGCTGGATGGCCGGCATGACGGCGCTGTTGTCGTAGCGCATGAAGCCGTTGCTGAAGTCCGCCTCAAAGAGGCCGAGCAGAGCGACCTGATTGCCGTTCTGGTGGATGGCGCCATCGGCTCCGACGGTGATTTCGCCTGCTCCGCCATTCAGCTGGATCGGCGCCCCGCCGGCATCGAGCACCGGATAGCCCTTGATGGTGACGAGCTCACCGGCTTCCGTCAGCGTGAACCGGCCGTCGCGGGTCAAAGCCGGCCCGCCGGGCGTGTCGATCGAAAACCAGGCGTCGCCCTTGATCGCAAAATCGAGCGAGGCGCCGGTGCGTGCGAGCGACCCGGTATTGGTGTTGAGGTACTCCTCACCTTCCGACACGTAGGAGACCTTGGTCGGCTTGGTGTCGCCGAGCATCTGGTTGAACTTCACTTCAGCGCCGCGGAAGCCGACGGTGCCGGAGTTTGCGATGTTGTCGGCGATTGTGTTCAGGCGCTTTTCGAGCGCCATCTGCGATGAGATCGCCACATAGAGACCGGTCTGCACCTCAGCGTCCCCCGAGTTTCAGGCTGTTAATGGACAGGAGCAGATCGGAGGAGATGCCGTAGCCGCTCGATGAACCGAAAACCGCAAGCGGATCGTAGCTGTCCGTGGAGTTGTTGACTTCCCAAAGGGCGGTAAAGCGATCGAGAAACGCCGCCAGCTTCTCGGGATCCTGGAAGTCCTTGAGGTCGATCGCCGCCTCATAGGCCTCGGCCTGGCGGTCGACGTCGGTCGCCGCGAACTCCTCCGGCAGTTGCAGAGCAGTCCGCACGACCTGTGCCAGCGCCTCGTCGGCGATGATGGCGTAGCCGCTGGTGATCGTCGGCGCCATGCGCGAGAAATAGAGCGCCAGCCGCACGCCGGCATTTTCCTCGCCGGCATTCTGTTCCAGCGTCTGGCGCGCATATTTGTCGGCAACACCTTTTTGCGCGCGGTCGAATGAGGTCGCCGCCTCGCCGTTGCGGGCGAAATTGAGCGATTCGACCAGCGCCTTGTAACGACCGTCCGTCAGCTTGTTGGCGAAGGCGTCGTCGCTGTCGATGCCCCCGGAAAGCACCTTGCGCATGAAGGCCTTCGCATAGGCCATATCTTCGAGGCCGTGCGCCTTCATCGCGTAGTTGTAGAGCCGGCTGTCGGCGAAGAAATCGTCGATGGTTTTGATGCTGCCGATCTTCGACAAGTAGTATTCCGTCTCGCGCGCGACGTCCGGCTGTTCGGAAACGCGCTCCAGCGACTTCGTCAGATCGGCGGTGATCAGCTTGTAGCTCGTATAGGTCGTGGTCACGATCGCTTCGCCCTGTCCGGAATAAAGCCGGGCGCAATGTGGCCCGACCTCGCAAATCCTGACCTGACTGGCTTGCGCGAACCTGTTCCGGGCGCGGCTTCAAGAAGGTCTTAGGAACAGCCTCACGCAAGGATGAAATCCTATTCCATCAACGGAAAATCACGATCGCGACAGGTATCGACAATGAACATCATCATCGGGCTTCTTGTGACCTTCGGCTGTATCCTCGGCGGATATCTCGCGATGGGTGGCCACCTGGAGGTGCTGAACCAGCCTTTCGAGTTGATGATCATCGGCGGTGCAGGCATCGGCGGCTTCATCATGGCCAACTCGATGAAGGTCGTGAAGGACACCGGCAAGGCGCTCGGCGAAGCCTTCAGGCATAAGGTGCCGAAAGAGCGCCACTACCTTGATACGCTCGGCGTCCTCTACAGCCTGATGCGCGATCTCAGGACCAAATCCCGCAACGAGATCGAGAGCCACATCGACAACCCGGAAGAATCCTCGATCTTCCAGTCAGCGCCCACCGTCCTGCAGAACAAGGAACTGACCGCCTTCATCTGCGACTATGTGCGGCTGATCATCATCGGCAACGCCCGCTCACATGAGATTGAGGCGCTGATGGACGAGGAAATCCAGACAATCACCCATGACAAGATGAAATGTTATCACTCGCTGACGATCATGGGCGATGCGCTGCCGGCGATCGGTATCGTCGCAGCGGTTCTCGGCGTCATAAAGGCGATGGGTGCCATCAACGAGGCCCCGGAAGTGCTTGGGGCCAAGATTGCCGCCGCACTCGTCGGAACGCTGCTTGGCGTCTTCCTCTCCTATTCGGTCGTCGGCCCGCTCGTCGCCAACATCAAGGCCGTGCGCGAGAAGCAGAACCGCCTCTACGTCATCGTCAAGCAGACGCTGCTTGCCTACATGAACGGCTCGGTTCCGCAGGTCGCGCTCGAATATGGCCGCAAGACGATCTCCGCCTATGAGCGGCCGTCCATCGACGCCGTCGAGCAGGAGATGATGAACCCGGGCGGCGGCAGCGAAAGCAAGGCGGCATAACATGAACCCGAGCATGGCATCCAACGTCTACGCATTCGACAAGAGGCTGCTTGCGCGCATGATCGGCGCGCTCGGCGACGACAAGGTGATCGGCCGAACCGCACTCGAACTCGGCCAGGTTTTCGGCGAACTGCTTCCGGGCATATACAAGGCCGAGACTGGTCACGACATTGCGATCGGCTATGCCGGTTTCAAGACCGGTTTCAGGAACGAGCTCATTGCGGGCCTTGGAGACGGTGTTCTGCTCACAGACGCTTCGCTGCGCAACTGGTGCCAGGATTTTCAGATCGGTTGTGACAGTCCCGTTCTCATCACCCTCGTCGAGGCTCTGCTCGGCGCCGAGCCCACGAGCATCGGGGAACCGCAGCCCCGGTCGATGTCGCAGATTGAGATCGACGTCGCGGTGCCGATCTTCGAAAAGATCGCCGATGTGCTGCGCCAAGCGGTGAACGCGCCGGGTGGATTCGAGGTCGTCGTCAGCCGTCCATACAACAGCGAAACGCGCCCCAAACCCGATCCCGCGATGGAGGACGTTTACGCGGCCTCCATCGACATGACGATCGGCCTCGGGCCGGTGCTCTCGACCTTTTCGGTCGTCGTTCCCCAGAGCGTTCTCCTGAAGACGCAGATCGTCCCGCCCAAAGGCGCCGGCCAGGGTCAAAAAACAAAGACGGAATGGACCGAACAGCTCGAGGAGCAGGTTCGCCGCTCCGCCGTGACGCTCGAGGCACGCATCCGGTTGGAAAGCCTGACGCTCGACACGATCAGTCGCCTGCAGCCAGGAGACGTGATCCCGTTTCATGACGGTCAGGACGTTCGCGTGGAGGTAAACGCCAATGGGCGCGAGCTCTATGTCTGCGAGTTCGGGCGGTCCGGCGCGAAATACACGGTCCGGGTCAAGGATACGCACGGCTCCGAGCAGGACATTCTTCGCCACATCATGAGTTAACAGCCCGCCCTCTCCCGGCAGAATGCCTGAGGCAAGCTTCAACTGGAATAAATCGCACATGGCACCCAAGAAAGCAGCACCCATCCAAGAACAGGCCGCATTCGCCGTCGAAGACACGGAGCTCGACCAGGCGATCGACGACCTGCGCGGCGTTCTCAAGAAGGATGGCGAGCAGGCGACGGATTTTGGCGCCGACTTCGGCTCCACCGGCGCGCTGGACATGGCAACAGAATTCGGCGGCGACTTTGGGGGTACCAGCGATACTGCAAGCGCATTCGGCGGCGACTTCGGGGCGGATAGCTTCGGCGGCGACTTCGCGGGCGCCGGAATGAACGGCGCCTTCGACGCCGGCGGCAGTTTCGGCGGCGGCTTCGATGCCGCCGAGCCGGCAATCGAAGCCGCGCCAGGCAGCGGCATGACGGCCAATCTCGATCTGATCATGGACATTCCGATCGATGTTCAGATCGTGCTCGGCACCAGCCGGATGCAGGTTTCCGGGCTCATGGGCCTCAGCGAAGGCGCAACGATCGCGCTTGACCGAAAGATCGGGGAGCCGGTCGAAATCATGGTCAACGGCCGGGTGATCGGTCGTGGTGAAATTACGGTACTCGAGGGCGACGTGACCCGTTTCGGCGTCAAGCTCATCGAGATCAAGGGCAGCAAGAACTCATAGGCCCGATGATTGGGCGAGGGATAAATCCATGATGGATTTCGAAAGTTTCGGGGCACAGACGCCGGCAGCTCCGCTGAGTCAGACAGACAAAGCGGCGGCCGTATTGCTTGCGATGGGCAAGTCCGTAGCCGGGAAGCTCTTGAAGTTCTTCACCCAGAGCGAACTCCAGGCCATCATCGCCGCGGCGCAGTCACTGCGCGCCATCCCGCCTCACGAACTCGAATCGCTCGTCAACGAATTCGAGGATCTTTTCACCGAAGGCGCCGGCCTGATGGACAATGCCCGGGCGATCGAGAGCATCCTGGAGGAAGGGCTGACCCCGGACGAGGTCGATGGCCTGCTTGGCCGCCGCGCCACCTTCCAATCCTACGAAGCAAATATCTGGGATCGTCTGCAGGAGTGCGATCCGGTGCTCGTTGCCCAGTCGCTCGCCAAAGAACACCCGCAGACGATCGCTTATGTCCTGTCGATGATGCCTTCGAGCTTCGGCGCCAAAGTGCTGCTGCAGCTCTCGGAAACACAACGGCCGGACATCCTGAACCGCGCCGTCAACATCAAGAACGTCAGTCCGAAGGCGGCCGCCATCATCGAGGCGCGCGTGATGGAAATGATCGACGAGATGGAAGCCGAGCGCAACTCGCCCGGACCCGCCAAGATCGCCGAGGTCATGAACGAACTCGAAAAGGGACAGGTGGACACGCTGCTCGCCTCGCTCGAGACGATCAACACCGACTCGGCCAAGAAGGTCCGGCCGAAGATCTTCCTCTTCGACGACATTCTCTTCATGCCGCAGAGAAGCCGCGTGCAACTGTTCAACGACGTCTCCACCGACATCATCACGATGGCGCTTCGCGGCTCGGCGCCGGAACTGCGCGAATCGGTTCTCGCGTCGATCGGCGCCCGTCAGCGCCGTATGATCGAATCGGATCTGGCTGTCGGCGATGCAGGCATCAACCCGCGCGACATCGCGATCGCCAGACGGTCCATCACGCAGGAGGCAATCCGCCTCGCCGCCAGCGGACAGCTGGAGCTCAAGGACAAGGAAGCGGAGGCCGCCTGAGGCCGGTCGCGACCGCAACTCCATAATTCCTGTTGACCCGGCCCCACCGGCGTCGCCAGACCCTTGCGCGCCTGAGCTTTGAGGTTCACGACAGCGGGAGAGCATCGCCGCGGGCTTGCCTGATCGGGTGACGTTCGATCGGGAAATCGCCGGGAGCTTCCTGTTTCATGTCGGAAGATCAGGACAAAGACAGCAAGACCGAGGCGCCATCGGAGAAGAAGCTCTCCGATGCCGCCGACAAGGGTAACGTCCCATTTTCCCGCGAGGTGACAGTGTTCGCCTCGACGCTTGCGATTTATATCTTCGTCGTCTTCTTTCTGTCGGATGGCGCCGCGAGCGTCGCCGAGGCCCTCAAGGACATTTTCGAGCAGCCGGAAGCCTGGAGGCTGGACACATCGACCGACGTCGTCGCGCTGATTTCGCACATCATCCTGAAATCGGCGGCGCTGCTCGTCCCGATCTTCGTGCTGCTGATCATCTTCGGCGTCGGATCGTCGACCTTCCAGAACCTCCCTCGCCCAGTCCTCGATCGCATTCAGCCGAAGATGAACCGCATATCCCCTGCGGCCGGCTTCAAGCGCATCTACGGCGTGCAGGGATTGGTCGAATTCGGCAAGTCCCTGTTCAAGATCGTCATCGTTTCGACCGTTGTGGTCCTCGTTCTGTGGAACGACTATTTCGCCACGCTCGATCTGATGTTCTCGGATCCGGTGACGATTTTCACGGCCATGACGTCCGACCTCAAGCAGATCATGATCGTCGTGCTCCTGGCGACGGCCGTGCTTGCGATCGTCGATCTCTTCTGGACACGGCATCACTGGTACACGGAACTGATGATGACGAAGCAGGAGGTAAAGGAGGAACTGAAACAGTCCCAGGGCGACCCGATCGTCAAGTCGCGGTTGCGCTCGATCCAGCGTGATCGGGCGCGCAAGCGCATGATTTCCTCGGTGCCGCGTGCCACATTGGTGATCGCCAACCCGACACACTATGCCGTCGCGCTCCGATACGTCCGCGAAGAGAACGATGCACCGGTTGTGGTCGCCATGGGCCAGGACCTTGTCGCGCTCAAGATCCGCGAACTTGCCGAAAAAAACGGCATTCCGGTCTTCGAGGATCCGCCGCTCGCACGCTCCATGTTTGCACAAGTCTCGGTGGATAGTGTTATTCCACCGGTGTTTTACAAGGCAGTCGCCGAACTCATTCACCGGGTTTATGCAGCTCAGCCGCAACAAAAACGGGTGACGTGATCTCGATGAAAAAGTGCGAATTCTCCGAAAAGCGCGAGCAGATAGTGGCGGAAGCAATCCGCCCGGTGGCGACAGAACTGCGTCTGGTCGACGCCGCGGACTTCATCGCGCTGTTACGATTCGAGTCTCATGCGAGCCTCGCTGACCTCGTGGAGTCTGCCGCCGAGCTCTACTTCCTTCCCGGCACGGTGAATTTCGGCCTCGGTGGCAACTACAATCTGGATTGGGACAGCAACCCCGAGATCGTTCTCGACCTTGAACTGAAGCTGCGTGGCGTTACGGTCTATGCGCGGCTGACTCTCGGCAACGACACCGCCGGGGTCGAGATCAGCCATATCAGCTTCCAACATCCCTCCACGGATCCGGACGAAAACACCGTCTTCCTCGCGAAAAGCCTGGAAGAGGCGAAATTCGTCAAATCTTACGCCCTTCCGCTCGCGAGCTAATGCATGTCGCTCAAAAGTGTGCAGCGGTTTTGGGCCAACGACATGCATGAAAACAAAGACCTAAAGCGCGTCGCTTGAGGCCGTTTGAACGCGACGCGCTTTAGCACCGATGCTCTCGTGTCGGAGAGCCACCGTTCAACTCGTCAGCTGATGTAACCGAGGCGTATCGCCTTGGCGATCGCCTGGATGCGATTGACGGAGTCGAGCTTCGTCGTTGCCGCCCCGAGATAGGCGTTCACCGTGTGCACGGAGAGACCCATCTTCTCGGCAATTTCCTCGCTGATGTGCCCGTCGCCGGCCATCTGCAGACAGGCGATCTCCCGGTCGCTGAGCGCTTCCGCCTGAAACAGCCGCCTTTCGTCTGCCGCGAGCATATCTGTCATGATGTGGCAGCTCTGCGCGTGCAGTTCGACGACCTGCTCGCTGGACGCGTCGATATAGCTGCTGGTAAAGACGACATAGCCGTTGCCCTGGGCGCCGAGCCGGACCGGAAAGGCGATTCCCGAATAGGCGAGTTTTCGTCCCGCCAGCCGCTGCGCGAACGGGCGGAAATCGGCGGCTTCGGCGGCCTGGTGCTCACCGAGGCCATCCCACAGGACCGGCAGCAGGGACCGGTCGAGATGTGCGAGCAGTTCCTCACCATAGATGCCAATGAGATCGCGCGCGTTCGCCTCGCACGCAGTGCCCCAATTGTGAAGAACGCAGGTCAACTTGCGCGCCGCAGGCGTGCCTCTGCCGTTGACGCGCAGGACCGCGAAATTCTTCGCATTGATTTGCCGCTGCATCGCCTGCAGCCGTGTCACCAGGGTGGCCGCACGCGCAGCTCGCCCATTCCTGCCCAGTCGGCCATCATCCTCGGGGCGACCGCCTGTGACGAAATGAACCATCGGTGCCTCCCCTAAACCAGATTGTTGCGAACGGCGTGGGCGATCGCTTCCGACCTCGTTCGCGTCGCAGTCTTTCGCATCACGCTGGTGATGTAGTTGTTGATGGTGTTGCGCGATATCCCGAGGATGACGGCGATCTCCTCGCTTGTCTTGCCTTCGGCGATCCAGAACAGGCATTCGATTTCGCGCTCGGTCAGTTCGCATTCGCGCTCATGCCGCGCATCGACGCTGGTCTTGAGGCTTGCGACATAGGCGGCAAGCAGCGCGATATCGCGCAGTCCCTCCTGCGACAGGATGACGTCCGCGGGGAACAGGAGCATCAGCGAGAAGCGAGCGCGTCCGACATTGAAAACAATGGCGCAATATTCCCGGCTGACCCCGCGAGGCAGGTCTATGTCGTCCGGCATCGTGTGAAAACACGGCTGCAGGACCGCGAGGCACTTCTCCAGTTCGGTCGTCTTGGCGTTGAGGCCGACGACGATTCCGGCCAGCCGCCGCACGACATCGAACGGCCAATCGGAGCAGACGACGCTATCAAGCCCGCCGTCCTGCGAAAGCTCGTGGCGCGCGAGCAGATAGTGGGTGGCACCAACGTAATCGGTCAGCGCCGTAAGTGCGTTTGCGAAACCACCACGTTCGGCGGTTTCAGCGAGTCGCCGGATCAATTGTTCCCTTGAAATTTCCCGACCGCTTCGATGCGGCGCCGCCGTCTGCAAAGGCCAGACGGCCCCTGCCTGCGAAATGTCCATAACTTCAGCCCCCGTGCCGAGTTCGACGCCCTGGACATGCGCTCGTTATCGCCGCCGACAGCCCGGTCGGAACCGATATTCACCGCCATCCGCAAATCAGGACGCGAATCAGTTCCTAAACTGTACATCGCGTCCGCGGAAAAACCACTGGCGCGATCCGGGCGGTTACTTCAAGAGTGACCGATGAAAGGCCTTGCATCTCCCTGCCTAGCGACTGATCAAGCGAAAACCGCGCGGAACAGCGTGAACAGATATACCACATTGATATTCCATATTTTTTCATGCAATTTTGATGCCACGAAAGTTGAGGAAGGTGCCTCCGATCCAAGACACGCGCGCGATTTCGTGCTGCCCGCAAGCCTGCTTTTTCGCCCAAACGCTCCCAACGAAATAAAGGCAGAATTTACTTTACCTCAGCGCCTGTTGCCGAAATGCATCGGTTCCGGAGCAGTCTGACGCGGTGAACGCCATGAATAGAACCGCACCAATGTCACGTTATATTTGGATTCGTCGAAACTATATTAGATGAAAACTAAGCATTGGACACAGCGCCCATCAGTAGATGCGCCGCCGGTCGGGGCGCCAACCGCGGCTCAGAATCTATAAAGGTTGCGATATTGTTAATTTTCATGCCGGCCGACTCGCCGGAGACTCCGTGGGCGGCAGCGGATTCTTGATGCCGATTCCCTTTTCAGTCACCAATACACGCCGGACTCAGCCAATATTTCGACCGGCGCCAAAATCGGCGTTCGGGATCTCTGGCGGGGCCACACGAGACGGAACTGATGCGACGGCAAAAAAATCCCGCCACTTTTGGCGGGACTTTTCTGCGAAATGCCGTTTGCCTTGCGAACGTTCGTCAGGCGGCGCGGTCGAGGGCCCATTTGCGCAGGATCTTCGCTGCGCGTTCCTCGCTGATTTCCACCATGCGGGCAAGCCGCCGTTCCGGTCCCTCCTTGACCCGGCGGTTGAAGTTGCCCTCCTCGCCGAGGTTGAGCAGGTCGTCGGTGCTGTCGAAGCCGAAGTCCGCGCCGAAGCCTTCCATGAGCGCACCCCCGGCACCGGCACCGACCGGCGAGAAGTCGGGCAGTTCGAGACCGGCCGCCTCGCCTTCGAGTTGGCCTGCCTTGCCGCCGAAACCCATCTGGCGGGCGAGCGGCCGCATGCCCATCCAGACAACCAGGAAGGCGACCGCAACGAAGGCAAGCGAGTTGATGATGCCGCCGAGATTGCGCGTCAGCATTTCCATGACGCCCGGGCCCGCAACCGGCTGGTCCAGCAATTGCGTCTCGACGAAATCCATCGCGTTCAGCGTGACGACGTCGCCGCGGTTTGCGTCGACGCCAGCGGCCGAGGAGACGATCTTCTGCATTTCCTGGAGATAGGCGTCGATCTTCGCCTGGTCTGCCGGTTCCCCCACCATTGCCGCGAGGCGGCCGCGATTGACGACAACGGCGATCGACAGCCGCTCGATCGAATAGCTGCTCTTTACGGTGGCGATCGTCTTGCTGTTGATCTCGTAGTTGGTTTGCTCTTCCTTCTTTGCCGCCTCGTCACTGGACTGGGGACCGGCGCCACCGCGCGGTGCGGCCTGGGGCACGTTCTGCTGCACGGTTGCGGCATTGTCCGGCTGCTGCTGGCTGGACTTCTGCTCTTCCTTGGTCACGCGGGTCGAGCGCTCGACACGCGACTCGGGGTCAAAGACGGTTTCCTGGATCTGCTGCGCATCGGTGTTGAGCGTCGCCGTTACGCTTGTGCGGAAATTGTCCATGCCGAGGAATGGCGCGAGCGCATTGTCAATCTTCTTTTCGAGGTCAGTCTGGACATTCTGGACGACGCCGAGCGACTGGTTGAGCGCGCTGTTTGCCGGATCGTCGCCGGAGGCGAGAAGCTGTCCGGTCGAGTCGAGGATGGTGACGTCGTCGACATCGAGCCCCGGCACGGAGGATGCGACGAGATGACGGATCGAGGCGGCGGCATTGCGGCCAACCGTTGCGCTCGCGCGAATCATGACAGACGCCGTCGGCGTCTGGTCGGCCTTGCGGAAGCTCCCGCGCTCCGGCATCACGATGTGCACGCGTGCGGCGGCGATGCCGGAAATTTGCTGGATGGTGCGGGCAATTTCGCCCTCAAGCGCACGAACGCGCGTCACTTCCTGCATGAAGGAGGTGAGACCCAGCGATCCGACATTGTCGAAGAGTTCGTAACCGGCATTGGCGCTGCTGGGCAGACCCCGTTCGGCAAGCAACAGGCGGGCCTTGCCGGTCATGCCGACCGGAACCTGGATGCTACCGCCATCCGACCCGACATCGAAATCGATGTTCGCCTCGGCAAGCGCAATGCTGATCTGGGTCACATCGCTGCGCTCAAGGCCGACATAGAGCGTTTCATAGGAAGGTCTGTTGACGTAGATGCCCGCTGCAAGGACGAAGCCGACCGCAACGATACCGGCCACGGCGAGCGCGATCAGTTTGCTTTGCCCCAGACTGCCGAGGTTTTTCGTGAACGTCGAGAATTGATCGAACAGATTCATTCTGTTTCCGCACCCAGTATCGCAAGAGGCCAGCCGGTCATCCGGCCTACGCCTTGCGCAGATCCAACATTCGGGTTCGCTGGGTATCGGCTTGCGCTCAGCCGATGTCCAATACGCGCGAATCTACCAGCCCCGGATGCGAAGCTAGGTGGCGAAACTTGCGCGAACTTGGTCAGACCGCATTGCGTCGGCTAAAACGACCTCGTGGTTGTTTCTCAGGCATGTAGCGGAAACTGTCGGCTACGGATCAGAATGCCTCGAAGTCGCCGGAGGCTTTGTTCAACGGCTGAGAATGGCCATGGCGCAGCATGCCATTACTCAACGCCTTCTTCATATCGGCAAGCTTGATTAGGTTGACCGCAGTCGTAACGTCGACGAGCCAGGTGTCGGGGATGGATGCCGTGATCGTGTCGATAAACTCGGCCAGACCGCGCGTCTTCTGGACGGCGAGATCGATGCCCTGGAGCACCATCATCTGTTCGGACTCATCCGCTGCGGCCAAGCCGCGATCGCCGTAGAGCTGCGGCTCGATGCGCTCGATGAGATAGGCGACGTCATGGAGCTCGGTGACGATGCGCATCAAAACACCGGGCAAGGATTCTTCGGCGTGAGGCGTATGGCTCTGATAGTCGATCTGCATGGTCTGATCTCACGTCGTCTGCGAATTCGGAAATTGCGTTTCCTGCCGGCTCATGGGTGAGCACGATCAGAAAAATTCGATCGAGCTTTCCACCGGTTTCGGCACGGGCATGGGCCGCTGATCCAACTGGATTGCCCGCTGGGCCTCGACGCCTGTCAAGGCATATTGGCGGGCACGACCCGAGGACGGCCAATATTCCAGCTTGCGGCCGTGCTCCCCGCCCGTGCTCTCACCGACGATGCGGATGCCTTCGTCCAGAAGAAACTGCCGCGCAAAGGCGGCATTCTGCTCACCGACATTCGAGAACCTTGCGATCGTCTTGGCGCCGCCGAAGATCTTGGCTTCCAATCGGTCGCGGCGCGCTCCCTGCTTCAGCAGACCGTTGATCAGCAGTTCCATCAGGTGCACGCCATAGCGCGTGGCATCGCCGCCGGTTGTCGCGGAGCCGGGCAACAGGAAATGATTCATGCCGCCGACACCGATCACGGGATCGCGCAGGCAGGCGGCCACGCAGGAGCCGAGAATGGTCGAAAGAACGATATCCGGATCGTTGACGACCTTGAACTCGCCCTGGATGACGTGCACGCGCCTTCCGGCGGCAGCTGCGGTCGTCATTTCAGCGCCCCGAACACAGCCTCGATTGCAGCCTTCATCTTTTCGATCGTGAACGGCTTGGCGAGAACATTGTTGGCGCCGAGGGCGGCTGCCTTCTGCACCAGCGCGCGATCGCCCTGCGCGGTCAGGATGATGAAGGCCGCCTTCTTCGTCGTCGGGTTCGACCGAACGGCCTGAAGCAGCCCCAGACCATCCATCTTCGGCATGTTGAAATCCGAGATAACCAGATGGTGCGGGTTCTGGGCCATGATCTTCATGCCCTGCTCCCCGTCGCCCGCTGCGGTGATCTGCTTGAAGCCGAGCTGCTGCAGGGCATCGCCCAAGAGCAGGCGGCTCGTGACCTGATCGTCGACGATCAGAACTTTTATTTTTTCGGCGATGGACATTATTCGCTTCCTTCTTTTCGGGCTGCTGCGGTCTTCAGGATCTCCTCCCCGATCGATCCGAGGGGGAGCTGCGTTTCGACAGCACCCAATTCATAGGCAACTCTCGGCATGCCGTAGACGACACAAGTCTTTTCGTTTTGTCCGAAGGTGCGTGCTCCGGCATGTCGCATCTTGAGGAGACCGGATGCGCCGTCACGGCCCATTCCGGTCAGGATGACACCAATCGCATTGCGGCCTGCGAGCTCGGCGACCGAATCGAACAGCACATCGACCGAGGGGCGATGGCCGTTGACAGGGGCGCGTTCGACCAGCCGGCAGCAAGGTGCGGCGGCATTGGCCACCTGAAGGTGGCGTTCGCCGCCCGGTGCCAGGTAGATCTTGCCGATCTCCAGGCGCGCGCCATCGGTCGCCTCCTGTACCGTCGGCGCGCAAAGACGATTGAGCCGCTCCGCAAAGCTCCTGGTGAAAGTGTGCGGCATATGTTGCGTGATCACCGTCGGAGGGCAATTGGCCGGGAACTTCTGCAAGACGGTAATCAGCGCTTCGACCCCGCCGGTCGATGCTCCGATGGCGATGATCTTGCGGCCGGCCCTGTATTCGGAAGCGGCATTGGCGTTTGCGGCAGCCGGCGCGGCGGCCTTGTTGCCGGTGATGATGAGTTTTCGCTGTGACCGGGCGGCCGCCTTCACCTTGTCGACGAGATCGCCAAAGGGATTCGGGTCGCCGGGATGCGGCTTGCCGACACAGTCGAAGGCACCGATTTCAAGCGCGGCGATCGACGCTTCCGCGCCCTTGTGGGTCAAGGTCGAGACCATGATGACCGGCATCGGGCGCAGGCGCATGATCTTGTCCAGGAACTCGAGCCCGTTCATGTTCGGCATCTCGATGTCGAGCGTGATGACGTCGGGATCGAGCTGCTTGATCGCCTGTCGGGCCTCGATCGCGTCGGCCGCCTGACCGACAACGGTGACGTCCGGATCCGCACTGAGCACGGCTGTGATCAGGCCGCGCATGGTGGCCGAGTCATCGACAACGAGAACGCGTGCGGGAACACTCATGCCCGAACTCCATGAAACTTGCCCGTATGGCGATAGGTGGTGATGCCAATGTTGTCGAACTTCGACTTGGCGTCGCCCGACACCCGCTCCGAATGGCCGATATAGAGGTACCCGTTGGTGTTCAGCACATCGGCAAAGCGCGACCAGATCTTCATCTGCGTCGGCTCGTCGAAATAGATCACCACGTTGCGGCAGAAGATGACGTCGAAGGGCCCCTTTACCGGCCATTGCGCCATGAGGTTGAGTTCGTTGAAGGTAATCAGCCGCTTGACCCGATCGTCGATCTGCCATTTGACGCAGCCGCCGACATTGACCTCGCTGAACCATTGCTTGCGCATGGCGGGGTCGACGGTTTCCAGTGCCGTCGCGTCATAGGCACCTGCCCGGGCGAGCGCCAGGATCTTCGGATCGATGTCCGTCGCAAGAATGCGGAAGTCGTAGTCCGCCGCGTTCGGCAGCAGCGAGAGAACCGTGAGCGCGATCGAATAGGGCTCCTGGCCATCCGAGCACGCAGCCGACCAGATGCGAACGCGCCCGCCATTCTTCGCGCGAGCGATGAGGTCGGGCAGCACGTCCGACTTCAGATGCTCGAAGTGATGATTTTCGCGGAAGAAGCGGGTGAAGTTCGTCGTCAGATGCGAGAGCATGTCGCGCCGTGCCGCCGCGCCGGTCGGCGAGGCGACGAGCTGGCAATAGTCGCGAAAGCCCTTGAGCCCGAGATTGCGGATGTGCTTCGAAAGCCGCGAATAGACGAGCGACGCCTTGGATTCGTTGAGGTAAATGCCGGCATCCGCATAAATCATCGCAGCGATTTCGCTGAGATCGCGGCGTGTCAGCGGATACTCGCCGCTTGCAAGGCATTCGTCCGGCGACAGCTTCGGTTCGAGAATGGCCTGGGCTCTCATGCCGCCTCCCTTTCTTCCTGGCGGGGGAAGACCGCTTCGAGTTCGATCAGGCAGATCATCCGGCCTTCGATCGCTAATACGCCTCGGGCGAAGCTCTTCTCGAATTCCGACGAAATGTCCGGCGTCGGCTGGATCTCCTCATCCCTGACGGTCAGGATGTCGGATACGGCATCGACCAAAAGTCCGACCATTTGGCGCTTTACCTGGGCAACGATGATCACATGCCGAACGGTCGGCTCCGCAGGCTTCATGCCGAGACGCGCTGACAGATCGACGATCGGCAACACTGCGCCGCGCAGATTGATCACGCCGAGCACATAGGATGGCGCATGCGGCATCGGGGTCGCCGGCGTCCAGCCGCGAATTTCGCGTACTGCCATAATGTTCACGCAGAATTCCTGATCCCCGACGCGGAAAGCGATGAGCTCCCGTCCGCCAGTCGTCAGATTTTTCGCGGCATAGGTCATGACTGTTATCCGGCTGCAGCAAGCGACATTTCAGGTTTCAGGGATTGCCCGCGCGATGCGGCAACGATGGCGTCGACATCAAGAATGAGCGCCACGCGGCCATCGCCAAGGATGGTCGCCGCGGCAATTCCCGGGACATGGGTATAGTTCGCCTCAAGGCTCTTGATCACCACTTGCCGCTGCCCCTGGATCGCGTCCACCATCAGGGCGCGCTGGCCGCCGCCCTCGGACTCGACGAGCAGCGCCACGCCCTCGACCGGATTGGCCTGCGTCGCGCGGAAGTTCAGGATGCGGCCGACATCGACCAGCGGGCAGAATGAGTTGCGGATCGAGATCAGGCGCTGGCTGGCGCCGAAGCTGTGGATCGCGGAAGCCTCGGGCTGAAGCGTTTCGACGATCGCGGTCAGCGGCACGACCAGCGTCTGGTTGGCGACCGTCACCACCATGCCGTCGAGGACGGCGAGCGTCAGCGGCAGGCTCATCGTGAAGACCGACCCCTGTCCGGGCTTGGACGAGATGTTAATGCGCCCGCCGAGCGCCTGGATCGAGCGCTTGACGACATCCATGCCGACGCCGCGGCCGGAAATGTCGGAGATCTTGTCGGCGGTCGAGAAGCCCGCATGGAAGATCAGGTTGTCGATTTCCTCGTCCGAGAGATTGGCGTCGGCGGCGATGAGATCGTTGTCGATCGCCTTCTGGCGCACCTTCTCGCGATTGATGCCCGCGCCGTCGTCGGCAAGCTCGATGACGATGCGGCCCGAACGGTGCTTGGCCGTCAGGCGCACAGTGCCTTCGGCGCTCTTGCCGGCGGCAAGCCGTTTTTCCGGCGTTTCGAGGCCGTGGTCGACGGCGTTGCGGATCATATGCGTCAGCGGTTCGGCGAGCTTGTCGATGACTGTCTTGTCCACTTCCGTATTCTCGCCCTCGGTGACGAGGCGAACGGACTTGCCGGTCATGTCGGCAATTTCGCGGACGATGCGCGACATGCGCTGGAAGACTGGCTTCACCGGCTGCGCGCGGATCGCCATGACGCTGTCCTGGATCTCGCGGGTGAGCTGTTGCAGCTCCTCGAGGCCCATGTTGATCGACGACGTACCATTGGTGTCGTTCTCGATCACGCTCTGCGACAGCATCGCCTGGTTGATGACGAGCTCGCCGACGAGGTTGATCAGCCGATCGACGCGATCGAGGTCCACGCGGATGGTCGGGGTCGCGGCCGAGGCGGCCTGCTGGGCGGCGGCGCTCGCCGCAGCCGTCGCATTCTTCTGAGCCTCCGCCGGCGCCCGGGTCGACGACTGGGCCATCTGCAAGACATTGCTTGCCGTCTCGGCCGCCGAAACGGCCGCATCGCGGTCGCGGTTGGCGAGTTGTTCTTCCTCCTCTGCCGAACCGGCGGGTGCCTCGTCCAGCAGCGAGAGATCGAAGGGAACGGGCTGCATCGGCAGCTCCTCGTTCGCATCGACCGTACAGGCGTCGGCCAAAGTGATGTCGAGGTCGCAGTCCCATTCCGCGAATTCGAACACTGAGCGGATCGCGTCTTCGCCCTTGTCCGTCTTCAGCGAAATCTTCCACGAGAAATAGGCCGCCTCCGGATTCATCCGGTCGAGCGGCTGCAGGCCATCCATGTCGCAGTGGATGCTCATCTCGCCGAGGCGCGAGAGGTCGCGCAGAAGCAGCGTCGCGTCATTGCCTTTGGCATAAAGTTCGGATTTCGGCCTGAAGACGATCTCGTAGCAGGTCGCCTCGATCAGGGCCGTTTCATCCGCCTCGAAATCCTCGAAGGAAAAGGCAACGGGCTGGAAGCCTTCCTCGTTGAGAGGGGGCGTGGCAACGGGCGCAGGCGCGGGCGCTGCAGCCTTGGGCGCCGGCTCGGCAGCGGAGGTCTGCGGCGGCTCGCCGTTCGCCAGCGCCTCGAGTTCCTTGATCAGTTGGCGGCTGCGGGCCTGGTCGACACTGCCGCCATCCCGGGCAGCATTGGTGAGGTCGGCGAGCACGTCCGCCGACTTCAGCATGACCTTCAGAACGTCCTGGTTGGGCTCCAGCCTGTTGGATCGAACGCAATCGAGCGTCGTCTCGAACACATGCGCGAACGACACGAGATCATCCAGCCCGAACGCACCGGCGCCCCCCTTGATGGAGTGGACCGCGCGAAAGACGGCGTTGACCGTTTCCGGATCACGATCGCCGTCGTTGAGCTTCAGGAGACCCGACTCCAGTTCCGCGAGCTGCTCCTCGCATTCCTGGAAGAAAATCTCTTTGATTTCGTTCATATCCATTGGAGGCTGTCCTCGGATTTCAGGCCGTTACGCGCTCGATTGCATCGATCAGCTTGGTCGGGTCGAACGGTTTGACGATCCAGCCGGTGGCGCCTGCCTGCCGTGCACGGTTCTTCTTTTCGGCGTCGCTCTCCGTGGTCAGCACGAGGATCGGTACGGCGCGGTAACGGTCGTTCTTGCGCACGCCCTCTATGAAACCGAAGCCGTCGAGGCGCGGCATGTTGATGTCCGTTACGATAACGTCCGGATTGGCTTCCTCGAGCACCTCTAGACCTTCGACGCCGTCCTCGGCCTGGATCGTTTCGAATCCGGCATTGTTGAGCGTGACGAGAAGCATGTTCCGGATGGTCCGGGAGTCGTCGACAGTCAGAACTCTCTTCTTCATTTCTCAAATCTCCTTTGCCATCAGGGGATCGATGTCCACGCCGATGAGCTGTGTCGTTTTAACGAAGGCGTCCGACACCTTCGCAAAGGTGAAAGACAGCTGCTGCTCTTCCCAATTTCTTGCACCCGCGATCAGCACCTGAACGCAGAGCGCACCGATCCGCTCGACGGCGGAGGCGTCGATGGCGACCGCGCTGCCTTTCAGCGCCAGCAGCTTTTCATGCAGGGCCGTCGCCTCATTCAGATCGAGCACAGGAGCGAGCCTGAGCGTCTTCTGAGCGGTCTTCTTGCTGGCCATTTCGGTTTTCCTCGCCTGCCTAAATGTCTTGCCCAAGGCTAATGATGCCGCCGCGCAGCTTGTCGCTCCGAGACAGCATCGTTGTCGAAGAGAGCGGACGCGTCGTCCTCGCCGGCCGGCGCTGCCGCGCACTGCGGTGCGCGCGGCAGCGCCGGGCTGCGCGTCGCCGCGGCACGCGCCGCCTGATGCCGTTCGAAACGGAACCTGCGGATGGTCCGGCTGAGCTCTTCGATCACTCCATGAAGGTCGTCCGATGAACTCGCCGCGCTTTCCGCCAGCGCCGCGCTTTGCTGCATTGCTAGCGAGATGCCGCCGATTTCTGACGTCGCGGCACGAAGATCGCTCACCTGATCTT
Source organism: Sinorhizobium terangae (assembly GCF_029714365.1). NCBI lineage: Bacteria > Pseudomonadati > Pseudomonadota > Alphaproteobacteria > Hyphomicrobiales > Rhizobiaceae > Sinorhizobium > Sinorhizobium terangae. Next base: position 265,607 of record NZ_CP121659.1, on the reverse strand, counting down.
CGGCATCGCGGGCGATGCCCGAAACGGCCGCGTTGATGGAAATCACCTGCTCGACAATGCTGCTGATCGCGTCCTGGGTCCGAGCGACCCTCTCGACGCCGGCCTCGACCTGTGCCTTGGTTCCGGTAACAAGCTGCTTGATCTCACGCGCCGCCTCGCCGGAACGCTGCGCAAGTGCGCGGACCTCCTGGGCGACCACCGCGAAGCCGCGGCCGCTCTCGCCGGCGCGCGCGGCCTCGATGCCGGCGTTGAGAGCCAGAAGATTGGTCTGGAAGGCAATCTCGTCGATCACGCCGATGATCTGACCGATTTTTTCGGCCGATGCCTCGATGTCGGCCATCGCGGAAATCGCCTGGCCGGCAATCTCACCGCTGCGCTCGACGGCAATGCGCGTCGCGTTCGCTTTCGCCTCGGTTTCACCGATGCGCGCCGATCCGGCTTGCACACGTTCGGTCATGCCGCCAAGCGTTGCCGCCTGACGCGAAAGTGCCTCGGCTTCGCCTCCAGCCTTGCCAGAGAATTCAGCCGCGCGGGCGTGCAGCTGCGAGACCATCGCTTCTGCCGCTACGCTACGCTCGTCCGCGGATTGCAGGGCAGCCTGAATCTGATCGAGGGAGGCATTAAGGCGTGTGACGATCGGTTGATATGCATCCGAAGCGTCTTCCGGCAGGCGGACAGCAAGGTCGCCGTCTCCGAGAGCCTGCAGAAAGTTTGCGAAAAGATCGCTGACTTCCGTCTCGTCGTCCCGGCGCTGTTCGGCGAGCTGCCGCTGATGCTGCTGCCTCAGCGCATTGAAACGCAGCGACACCGCAATCTCCGTGTCGACGAAGGTGGTGCGCACGAGCGCAGCGACAAGGGCGCAGAGTTCCTTCTTGCGCGCCTTGCCGAAGGGAAGCAGTGAGTTGGGCCACGCGTCCTCGATAAGACCGGTCAGCAAATGCTCCAGCACTACCGCATGGCCGGCGACCTGCCAGCGCGGGTCGAGCCCCATCCGGCCTTCCGTATCGGCAAGCACTTTCACGCGCTCTGCATAAAGCCCGTCGAAACGGGCATCGGTCAGCACGTTCCAATGCGACGACTGCAAATCGTGCAGGCGATCGAGCTGGCGGTCGCTGTCGAAATGGCGGGCGGCCTCCGGATAGGTCTGGAACCTTTGAAAGAGATCGCGAAGCGCAAGGTCGATGCGCGGCGAAAGGGCCTGCCGATGGTGGCGCAGAAGCGCGCAGCCGTCTTCGTCGAGCCCGGCAAAACGCAGGCGCTCAAGCAAGCTTCCCGCTTGGCCCTTCCTTGCCTGTTCTGACGACGCGTCCTGCTTCACACCAATCCCCGGCCTGTTGCACAATCGAAACTCGCCTGGGGAGGGCCGGCCAGCAAGCCAGCGGTGGGCACATCCGATCAATGTGATCAGCGCGCCGCAGCGTCTGCCATCGTCCATCCCGCAAGTAATTTCGGTGAAGAATAGATACCGGACCGGAACCGGTACGGCGGTGCGGCGTCATGCCTTGAGGAGTAGCTGAGACTTTCCTATTCCGACGTGTACGACCATGTTTATGGTTAATTCGTTGCTTGAAAGTTAACGGTTCCTGGCCCGCAATTGGATTCGCTAAAGTTCGCGGATGACTTGTGGACCACCGGTTGTGCAATGCAACGGGACGGCGTTATTCGATCAAACAACAACAGGTTTTCAATCACAAGAGTTTAGAGTTGTGCTTCTACTTGCCATCGCGTATCGAAGCGCAAGTGGAAAAGGCGCAGGCCGCCGGCAGTAACTTTCACACGGGCTGGGCGACATCATGATGGTGCGCCGACGGGAAATGAACAATGATTGTTCTTGGAATAGGCGCCGCCATCACTGCAATCCTGACAATGGCGGCAATTTCGATCGTCATCAATCTTGAACACAACCGGTCGCTACGCCGGAACGCGGTTTTCTGATCGACCTGCGCGATGCAACAGCTCTACTTGGTAATGTACATCACATTACAGCGGGTAGACTTTAGGCATTGACTGCGCGCTTTACGTGCGCCGCAGTGAGCGCTCGCCATTCCTCGGCATATTCCGCATAGCCATCCGAGACGGTATCCTTGAAGGGTTCCGCCCCCGTGTGAACACGAACGCCGGCCACGAGACAGGCTGCACCAAGGCTGGTTCCGGTGGCACTGTGGCTGCCGGCAAGGACCGGTCTGGCCGTGGCTGCGGCAAGCATCCGCAGGTAGGCGGCGTTGGCGGCGAAGGGTCCTTCGACGACGATCTCTCCCCTTGCTCCGATGAGATCAAGGCATGTCGCCGTCATCAGGGCGAGATGAAAGGAGACGACAGCAAGCCGCTCGTCCGGAGCGAGCGCCCTTTCGTCGGTCGTCCAGCACGCACGGGTCGAAGGAAAAGGACCCGAGCCGACGGGCACCGATGGCAGCAGCATGTGGCGAGCGTCCAGAACCTTGCCTTCCGCCTCCAGGGAACCGGTGGGCGGGTCCTCGCCGACAAGCGTCGAGAAGGCGCGACCGCCCATGAAACGGGCCGAGGGGACCGGATCGCCAAGCGCGTTGACGTTGATCAGCGTGTCACGTTTCTCGTCGAGATCCACCCTGTCGCCGCCGACCGACAGGATCACAACCCAGGTACCGGTCGAAACAACCGAGAACGGGGCGCTGCGGGTCAGCAGATGCGGCAGCAATGAGGCATTGGAGTCATGGATCCCGCAATAGACCGGCAGATTTCGCGGCAAGCCCGTTTCGTCCGCCAGCTGTTGTCGCAGCCCGCCCAGCACGTCGCTCGCCTTGCGCACGGGCGCGAAGAGTTTGCGCCAGCCGAGTGCCCCGACCATCGATGAAAACGCCGCGGCTTTCGGATTCCAGAGGTCGGTGTGGCAGCCGAGCGAGGTCAATTCGTTCGCCCTTACGCCTGTCAGCCGGTAGGACCAGTACTGCGCATAGGTCAGGATCGTCGTGACCTTCGCGAAGTGCTCCGGAAACATGCGCGCCTGCCAGAAGAGCTGTGCGCCGACATTCAGGCCCATCGGAAGACGCGCCGAGCCGGTCTCCGAGAACGGCGCACGAACCCGGTCATAATCCTCCGCGAGCGCATCCGGCCCGGTGAACTCGTAATCCAGAACCGGCAGCGCAAGATTGCCGGCATCGTCGAGCAGGACGGCGGTCGCCCCGTGTGTCGCAACCGATATGGCGTCGACCTTGTGCTCGCGATGAAGTGCCGCGAGACTGTCGAGAACGAAGCGCCAAAGGCGCTCGATATCGAAGTGCGGGTAAAGGCCGTTGTCGACCACGCCATTGCCCGTCTTGCGCACGGCGATTTCCTCGAACCGGTCGAGATCGACCAGCGCGACCTTGGCGTTCGTCTTGCCTATGTCGATGACAGCGACCGTCTTCATCGTCAGCTCAGATGGAAAACAGTCTTCAGCGGTACGGCGACAGGCTCGTTGTCGTCATGCGTCTCCATAATATCGGCCATATGGGCCCACCACTTTTGCATGACCGGGTGCGAGGGAAGCTCCGCCATCCCGTGCGTGTCGGTCCGCCAGAGCACGCCGAAAAGCAGGTTGGTCTCTTCGTCGAGATGGATCGAATAGTCGGAAATTCCCGCTTCCTTGAGCAGAACGACCAGTTCAGGCCAGATCGCGTCGTGGCGCGCCTGGTATTCGGCGGCCATGCCGGGATTGAGGCGCATGCGGAAGGCATATTTTTCCATCGATAACCTCAATGTGCGAGGCGGCGGCGCGCACGCTGCCAAAGGATCGGCAGGGCGATGACCGAGATCAGCAGCAGGCCGATGAAGATCGACATGACGATGCCCGGCACGTTCAGGAGGCCGAAGCCGAAGGTGACCATGCCCATGATCAGCGCCGCCAGCACGACGCCGGGAATGGTACCCGAGCCGCCGAGAATGTTGACGCCGCCGAGAACGACCATCGTTACCACTTCCAGTTCCCAGCCGAGTGCGATCGACGGGCGTGTCGAGCCAAGGCGCGAGGTGAGGCAGATCGAGGCGAGGCCCGCCATCAGCCCGGTCAGCAGGAAAAGGATGAACTTCACCCGCGCGACGCGCACGCCCGAAAAAAGCGCTGCGGTCTGGTTGTTGCCGATCGCATAGACGGCGCGGCCGAAATTCGTCTTGTGCAGCAGCACGCCGTAAAGGATGGCAAGCAACACGAAAAGCGTGAACTCGAAGGAGAAGACCCACCAGACATAGCCCTGCCCGAACCAGGCGAAGCTTTCGGGATAGCCGGTAAACGCCTGGTCGCCGAGGACGATGAAGGAGAGCCCGCGAAACAGGCTCATCGTGCCGATCGTCACCACGATCGACGGCAATCCGAGGCCGGTGATCAGCAGCCCGTTGACCATGCCGCAGACGAGCCCGACGCCAAGGCCGATCGCGACGAGCGCCGGCGTATCGACGCCCAATTGCACGGCATAGCCCATTGCCGTCGAGGCGAGCGCAATGATCGATGCGACCGAAAGGTCGATCTCGCCGGAGATGATCACGAGCGCCATGGCGAAGGCAATCATTGCCTTCTCGGTGAAATTGAAGGTGGCGTCGGAGAGGTTCCACGGATCGAGAAAATAGGGCGACGCCAGCGAATTGCCGAGAAAGATCGCGATCGCGACAGCAAGCAGCAGGCTTTCCCAGCTTTTCAGGATGCGGGCACCGCGGCCCTGCAGCCGGTCCGGAATATTGCGGGGAGAAAGGTGAGCGTCCGTCATCAGACCGCCTCCGCTTTTCTAAGAATGACACGGCCCTTGCGCTTCTCGGCGCGGGCGTTGACGGCGACCGCGATGATGATGACCGTTCCGGAAATCGCCATCTGCGCGAAGGGCGATATGTTGATGACCGGTAGCGCGTTCTTGATCACGCCAAGGAACAGGGCGCCCAGCACGGCGCCCGCCACCGAGCCGATGCCGCCGGCAATCGAAATGCCGCCGATGACGCAGGCCGCAATGATATCGAGCTCGAATCCGGCGGCGATATCGACATAGGCGACCGCATAGCGCGACACCCAGAGATAGCCGGAAAGGCCGGCGAGCGTACCCGAGAGGCAATAGGCGAAGAAGCGCGTGCGGCCCACATCGATGCCTGTATAGGCGGCCGCATGCGGATTGCCGCCGACGGCATAGAAGGCGCGCCCAAGCGGAGTGCGGCTCATCACCAGGAACATCAGCGCAATCATCAGAAGCGAGAGCCAGGAGAGCACCGGCAAGCCCACAAGGTCCAAACGCGGCAGCGCCTTGAAGGCGTCACTCATCTCGTGCGCGTTGATCCACTTGCCGTCGGTCAAGAGAAAGATCAGGCCGCGATAGATCGTCAGCGTTCCAAGCGTGACGACGATCGGCGGGATGTTGAGTTTCCAGACGAGCGTTCCGTTGATCATGCCAAGCACGCAACCGAGCGCCATCGCCGCAAGAATGACCAGGGGAATCGGCAGGCCGGGAAAGGCGTTGTTCAACATGGCCGCGACCATGCCACTCAGCGCAAGGTTGGCGGCCATCGACAGATCGATACAGCGGGTAAGGATCACCGCCATCTGCCCGAGCGCCAGAATGATCAGAATGGAGGTGTCGTTGTAGACGCGAGCAAAGCTTGCCGGCGTTACGAAAGCGGGGAACCGCAACGCGATCAGGGCGACGAGCGCGACGATGGCGACGACCAGCAGGATTTCGCGATTCTTCAGGAGCTTCGCCATCATGCGGCCCTACCGTTCGATTGCGTTTCGATGCCGGCCGCCGCGCGCACCAGTGTCTCGGCGGTCAGCTCGGCGCGCTCGAAGCGTCCGGCGATCCGCCCCTCACGCATGACGATCACACGATCCGACATGCCCATGATCTCGGGTATTTCCGAGGACACCATAATGACGCTCAGGCCCTCGGCCGCAAGTTCGCTCATGAAGGCGTGGACGGCTGCCTTGGAGCCGATGTCGATGCCCTTGGTCGGTTCGTCGAGGATGATGACCTTCGGCTTGGTCGCGAGCCATTTGGCGATCACCACCTTCTGCTGGTTGCCACCGGAGAGCGTGCCGACGTCCTGGTCGAGAGAGGCAGCGCGGAGGTCGAGGCGCGAGGTGTATTCGCGTGCGAGTGCGAATTCGTTGGCGAGCTTCAGAAAGCCGGAGCGCGAGGTGTGCGACAGCGACGGCAAGGTGACATTCTGGAAGATCGGCATGCCGATGATCGCGCCCTGCCGGCCGCGTTCCTCCGGCACATAGACAATGCCGGCGCGAATCGCCTCGGCGGGGCTTCGGATCACCAGCACTTGTCCGTCCAGCTTAACCGCGCCGGCCGACGGCCGGGTGATGCCGATCAGCGACTGCATGAATTCCGATCGGCCGGCGCCGACGAGGCCGTAGAAACCGAGGATTTCGCCGCGCCTCAGTTCAAAGTTGATGTCCTCGAATTCGGTCGGGTGGCGATAGCCGGAGACGGTCAGCACCGGCTCGCCGATCGCGACCTCCTTCTTCGGATAGACGGACCCGACGGCGCGGCCAACCATCATGCGGACGAGATCGTCCTGGCTCACGTCGGCGATCAAGCCCTCCCCCACCATCGTTCCGTCACGGAAAACCGTGTAGCGGTCGGCGATCCGGAAGATCTCGTCGAACTTGTGGCTGATGAAGAGGATCGCCTTGCCGTCGGCCTTGAGGCGCTCGATCAAGGCATAGAGTTCGTGGATCTCCTTGTGCGAAAGCGCCGCCGTCGGCTCGTCCATGATGACGACGCGCGCATCGACCGAGAGCGCCCGGGCAATCGCCACCAGATGTTTCCTGGCAATTCCGAGGTCGCGCAGCCGGATCGTCGGATCAAAGTCCGCCCCAGCCCGATGCAGCAAGGCCCGCGCGTCGGCATTGAGCTTCTTCCAGTCGATGAAACCGAAACGATTGCGCGGCGCATGGCCGAGGAAGATGTTTTCGGCAACGGAGAGTTCGTCGAAAAGCACCGTCTCCTGATGGATCGCGGTGACGCCGGCACGCGCGGCCGCAAGAGCAGTTGGAAACGTCGTTTCCTCCTCCGCCACACGGATCACGCCGGCGTCGGGCTGATAGATACCGGTCAGGATCTTGACGAGGGTCGACTTCCCGGCACCGTTCTCCCCGACGAGCGCCGTCACCGACCCGGGATAGAGTGCGAGCGAAACATCCGAGAGCGCGCGCACGCCGGGGAAGGACTTCGATATGCCCTCGAGCGTGATGGCGGGCTTCATCCGCGATGTGGTTGTATCCTGCAGCAAGAGAGGGTCCACCAGTTCAGTCGTTTCAATTGGGCGGCGGTCGTTCGTTCAACCGCCTTCGCCGTGAGGCCTCGGCAATGAGGTTGCCCCTCACCCTAACCCTCTCCCCGCTCGCGGGGAGAGGGGACACCGCAGGCGGCCGCCGGATACCTCGACGTTCGTGAGGGCGAGGCAGCGCCGCTTGTTTCCTTCTCCCCGCCTGCGGGGAGAAGGTGGCCGGCAGGCCGGATGAGGGCAACGGCCCCTCGCCTCGCCGATCAGAAGATCTTCGCGAACTCTTCGACGTTCGAGGCATCATAGACGAACGGATCGGCCATGGCCCCTTCATTGTTGTCGTCGAGCTTGACCGTGCCCATGCGGCCCATCTTGAGTTCCGCGCCGGGCTTGGCTTCCGCGCCGCCGATGAGATCATAAGCGATCATCGTCGCCGAGTAGCCGAGGTCGATGGGGTTCCAGATCGCGAAGGATTTCGACGCGCCGGACTTCACGTGGCCCGCCATTTCGGAAGGCAGACCGAGGCCGGTGACGTTGATCTGGCCGATCTTGCCGGCGTCCGTGACCGCCTGCGCGGCCGCAACGATGCCGACGGAGGTCGGCGCGATGATCGCCTTCAGGTTCGGATAGGACTGAATGAGCCCCTGCGTTTCGCGGTAGGACTTGTCGGCAAGGTCATCACCATAGACGGTGGCCACGACGTTGATGCCCTTATAGTTGCCCTGGACCTTCTTCATTTCGGCAATCCAGGTGTTCTGGTTGGTCGCCGTCGCCGAGGCCGAGAGCACCGCGACGTCGCCGCCTTCGGGCAGGTTGTCGGCGGCAAGCTTGATGATCATGTTGCCGATGAGCGGGCTCGATGACGGATTCAGGTGCATCAGCCGGCCTTCCTTGGCGACGCCCGAATCCCAGGAAATGACCTTGATGCCGCGGTCCATCGCCTTCTTCAGCGCCGGCACGAGGGCGTCGGTATCGTTGGCCGAAACGGCGATCGCATCCACCTTCTGGGCGATCAGCGAATTGATCACCTCGATCTGGCCTTCCGCTGTCGTCGAGGTCGGTCCGGTATAGATGACGTCGACATCGCCGAGTTCCTTGGCGGCTTCCTGCGCACCCTTGTTGGCGGCTTCGAAGAAGCCGATGCCGAGCGCCTTGACGACGAGCGCGATCTTCTTGTTTTCCGCATGCGCGGCATTGGCCATGAGCGCCACCGCGACGGCGGCAGTGACCATCAGTGATTTCAAAATTTTCATGACTCTCTCCTCCCTTTGGGCCGCGCGCATTCGGTATGAATGCATCGGTCCGGCCCCTATCTGCGGCCCGCCCGGCCATGCCCGGGATTGCCGCAACGTCCCACTCCCCTCTCCTCGCCCGTGTCAGGCGGGCGATGAAGCACTTTCCATGTCGACGACGGGCTTCGCCTTGGCGATGACCAGATTGACGCCGGCGCCTTCGAGCATCGCGGCATGCCTGTCCTCGATGCCCGAATCCGTGATCACAGTGGCGATGCGCTTCAGTCCGCAAAGTATGAGGCTCGATCGCCTGTGAAATTTCGAGGAATCGACCAGCACGACCAGTTCGTCGGCCTGATCAATCAGTTTCTGTTCTGCCTGGATCAGAAGCGGATCCGCTTCCATCAGCCCGAGTGGTCCGAGCCCCTGTGCGCCCATGAACATGCGACGCGCATAGAAATTGCGCGTCACGTCGTTGTCGAAGGGGCTCAATATGATGTTCTGCTCGCGGTAGATCGTGCCTCCCGAAAGCATCACGGTGTTCTTCGAATGCTTGAGCAGGTGCTCGGCAATTGGGAAGGAATTGGTGAAGACCTGCATCCGGCGGTTTGCAAGAAAATGCACCATCTGGAAGGTCGTGGTGCCGCCGTTGATGATGATCGGCTCTCCGTCCTCGCAAAGCGCAACCGCCTCCTTGGCGATCGCCTGCTTCTCGCGGGCGTGCAGGCCTTCGTTGACGCTGAAGGGGCGACCGGCGAGACCGACGAATTGCGGCGGATTGATCGCCTCGGCACCGCCGCGTACGCGGCGCAGGCGTTTTTGCACGTGAAGAGCGGCGATATCGCGCCGGATCGTCGCCTCGGAACTGTCGGTCAGCTCGACGAGTTCGGGCACCGTCACGACCGGTTTCTCCTGAACCGCAGACAGGATGATCCTATGTCTTTCTTTTTCGTGCATTCGCTCCTCCGATGCCCCGCATGCTTCCATCACTCCCGAGCATTGTCAATCAGTATCAATCATATTTTTTCCTTGTGCAGCGCAATATGAACGATTTTGATCGTTTTTGATTGACATTCGCGCGCCGACCGTGTGATCTGATGCCAATCATGTCGCCGCGGTCCTACTGCCGCCGGATAGCTTACCGGGAGGAATTCAACATGCTCGACAAGCAACAGGGCGCTCGCCTGGCCAATCTCTGGGATGAGGCCAAGGTGACAGGGATGAGCGAGCCGGAGAAGCTTCTCTACCGCTCGAATCTTCTCGGATCGGACAAGCGGATCACCAATTACGGTGGCGGCAATACCTCGGCCAAGGTCATGGAAAAAGATCCACTGACGGGCGAAATGGTCGAGGTCCTCTGGGTGAAGGGATCGGGCGGCGATGTCGGCACCATCAAGCTCGACGGCTTCGCGACCCTTTACATGGACAAGCTCCGCGCCCTGAAAGGCATTTACCGGGGTGTCGAGTTCGAAGACGAGATGGTCGGCTACCTGCCGCACTGCACGTTCAATCTCAATCCGCGCGCCGCTTCGATCGATACGCCGCTGCACGCCTATGTGCCGAAGACCCATGTCGATCACATGCATCCGGATGCGATCATCGCGATCGCTGCATCCCAGAACAGCAAGGAGCTGACCCAGCAAATTTTCGGCGACGAGATCGGCTGGCTGCCGTGGAAACGGCCGGGCTACGAGCTGGGCCTGTGGCTCGAAAAATTCTGCCTCGAAAATCCGAAGGCACGCGGTGTGGTCCTGGAAAGCCACGGGCTCTTCACCTGGGGAGACACGGCCAAGGAAGCCTACGAGACGACCATCGAAATCATCAACCGGGCGATTGCCTGGTTCGAGGCAGAGAATACGGCACCTGCCTTCGGCGGGGCGGTAAAGCCGGCTCTGGATAGCGCCGAGCGCGCGGCGATCGCCAAGCGATTGATGCCAATCATCCGCGGGCTGATCAGCGCAGCGGAGAAGAAGGTCGGACACTTCGACGACAGTCAGGCTGTGCTCGATTTCGTGACATCCAAAAATCTCGAACCGCTGGCCGCGCTCGGAACGAGTTGCCCCGACCATTTCCTTAGAACGAAGATCCGGCCGCTGGTCGTCGATTTCGATCCGGCCAATCCCGACATCGAAAAGACAGTTGCCGGGCTTTCCGAGGCGATCGTCGCCTATCGCGCCGACTATGCCGCCTATTACGAGCGCTGCAAGCGCGCCGACAGCCCGGCGATGCGCGACCCGAACGCCGTCGTCTATCTCGTCCCGGGCGTCGGCATGATCACCTTCGCCAAGGACAAGGCGACAGCCCGCATCTCCGGCGAATTCTACGTCAATGCGATCAATGTCATGCGTGGCGCCTCCGTGTCGACCTATGTCGGCCTGCCCGAGCAGGAAGCCTTCGATATCGAATACTGGCTGCTTGAAGAAGCAAAGCTCCAGCGCATGCCGAAGCCGAAGAGTCTCGCCGGCCGCATCGCGCTCGTCACCGGCGGCGCCGGCGGTATCGGCAAGGCGACGGCCAACCGGCTGATGCAGGAAGGCGCCTGCGTCGTTCTCGCGGACATCGACGAAACGGCGCTCGAGGCGGCGCAAACCGAACTGGCCGGCCGCTACGGCAAGGATTTCGTCCGCTCCGTCAACATGAACGTGACCAGCGAGGCGGCGGTGGAAGCCGGTTTCGGCGACGCGCTCCTCGCCTTCGGCGGCCTCGACATCCTCGTCTCCAATGCCGGGCTTGCCTCGTCGGCAGCGATCGAGGATACGACGCTGGCGCTCTGGAGCAAAAACATCGACATTCTCACGACCGGCTATTTCCTCGTTTCGCGCGAAGCCTTCCGCATCTTCCGCAACCAGAAGGCCGGCGGCAATGTCGTGTTCGTCGCCTCGAAGAACGGCCTTGCCGCCTCCCCCGGCGCGTCCGCCTACTGCACGGCGAAAGCGGCGGAGATCCATCTTGCCCGCTGCCTGGCACTCGAAGGGGCGTCGGCGCAGATCCGCGTCAACGTCGTCAATCCGGACGCGGTGCTGCGCGGTTCCAAGATCTGGACTGGCGAGTGGAAGGAGCAGCGCGCTGCCGCCTACAAGATGGACGTGGACGACCTGGAGGCTCATTATCGCGAGCGTTCCATGCTGAAGCTCAGCGTCTTCCCGGAAGACATTGCCGAGGCGATCTACTTCCTCGCTTCCGACATGTCGGCAAAATCGACGGGCAATATCGTCAATGTTGACGCGGGCAATGCCCAGTCGTTCACGCGCTAATCCGGAGGCTGCCATGACCGAGATGATCAGCAAGGCCGTTGTCGAGGCGGAGAATGCGAGCCGTCGGGACGCGCTCAACCGAGACTATGAAAGCCTCGGCGAAAGGCTTGCCCGCCGCGGCATCGCGATCGACTCCATCAAGGAAAAGGTCGCCGCCTATGGCGTTGCCGTCCCCTCCTGGGGCGTCGGCACCGGCGGGACGCGTTTTGCCCGATTCCCAGGGCTGGGCGAACCGCGCAACATCTTCGACAAGCTCGAAGACTGCGGCGTCATCCATCAGTTGACGCAGGCGACGCCGACCGTCTCGCTGCATATCCCGTGGGACAAGGTTTCCGACCTCAAGGCGTTGAAGGAGAAGGGCACGGCGCTCGGCTTGGGTTTCGATGCGATGAACTCGAACACCTTCTCCGATGTGCCCGGTCAGGCGCATTCCTACAAGTTCGGGTCGCTCTCGCATAGCGACGCGGCGACACGGCGCCAGGCGGTCGAGCACAATCTCGAATGCATCGAGATCGGCAAGGCGCTGGGGTCGAAGGCGCTGACGGTGTGGATCGGCGACGGCTCCAATTTTCCCGGGCAGAGCAACTTCACCAAGGCGTTTGAACGCTATCTCGACGCGATGAAAGCAGTCTATGCGGCGCTTCCGGACGACTGGCGCGTCTTCACCGAACACAAGATGTACGAGCCTGCTTTCTACTCGACCGTAGTGCAGGACTGGGGGACGAATTACCTGATCGCGCAGGAGCTCGGCCCCAAAGCCTTCTGTCTCGTCGACCTCGGCCACCATGCGCCGAACGTCAATATCGAGATGATCGTGGCTCGGCTGATCCAGTTTGGGAAGCTCGGCGGCTTCCACTTCAACGATTCCAAATACGGCGACGACGATCTCGATACGGGGTCGATTGATCCCTATCGCCTGTTCCTGGTTTTCAACGAACTGGTCGACGCCGAGATGCGGGGTGCGGAAGGCTTCAATCCCGCGCATATGCTCGACCAGAGCCACAACGTGACGGATCCGATCGAGAGCCTGATGACCAGCGCGATGGAAGTCTGCCGTGCCTATGCCCAGGCCTTTCTCGTCGATCGCAAGGCGCTCAACGACTATCAGCAGAGCAATGATGCGCTAATGGCGTCGGAAACGCTCAAGGCCGCCTTCAGGACGGACGTCGAACCGATCCTGGCGATGGCACGCCTCGAACATGGCGGTGCGATCGCGCCGGTTGCGACCTACCGCACGAGCGGCTATCGCGCCAAGGTGGCGAGCGAACGGCCGGCGGTCGCCGGCGGTGGCGGCGGTATCGTCTAATCAGTTGCGAGCGATTGCGAGCGGTCGCTCCCAACCCCACATCGCGGAACCGTTGGAAGCGTGCACCGGCCGCCGGAAAACGGTGCAAAATCGCCACACGATAAAATTGCCCCCTATCTGATTTCAAATCCTGATCTATCTTTTCCTATGGATCCACTGGAGAGGAGCGATTCATGGGTATTGAAAGCATCCTGGTATTCCTGATCGTGGGCGCGGTTGCCGGCTGGCTTGCCGGTCTGATCGTCAGCGGCTTCGGCTTTGGCCTGATCGGCAACATCGTCGTCGGCATCGTCGGTGCATTCATCGCCGGCTATCTCTTTCCCGCGATCGGGATCAGCCTCGGCACTGGTATCCTTTCCGCGATCATCCATTCGACGATCGGCGCGATCATCCTTCTGGTGCTGATCCGCATCGTCAAACAGGCATAAGCCTGCTGAAGAACCTTTGCGACCTTTGCGCGTCTGGAAGGACGCGCGGCGCTGCAAGCGGAGGCAACTATGACCGAACTCTATGCCGCAAATATCGAGACGGCCCTCAAAACCTTCATCACCGACCATCGGGGCACGCTGACGCGCGAACAGGCGATTTCGACAATCCTCGAGAGCTGGTTCGCAAGCCACGGCTATCTGCCGCCGCAGCAGGAAGGCCGGCGTCCCGAAGATCTTGACGCCTCGAACGACGATTGAAACACTAACGCCGTCCGCAGCGAGCGCAATCCCGGCTTGCCGCCACACATTCGCATTTTTCCCGACAACCTGTTTTGCCACACAGATTGCCCCCAATGAGCCTTGCTTCCGTCAAACAGTTCTTTTCCGAACACGCGCCTGACATCGATGTCATCGAACTTGCTCAAAGTACCGCCACGGTGGAACTTGCAGCCCAAGGCCACGGTGTCGAGCCCGCGCAAATTGCCAAGACGCTGGCACTCAAGGTCGGAGACGACGTCATCCTGATCGTCACGCGCGGTGACGCCCGGCTCGACAACAAGAAGTACAAGGCCCGCTTCGGCACAAAGGCCCGCATGCTCGGCTTCGACGAGGTGGAGGCGGAAACGGGCCATCCGGTCGGCGGCGTCTGCCCTTTCGGTCTGGCCAAGCCGCACAACATCTATTGCGACGAGTCCCTGAAGGCCTATGACGTCGTCGTTCCCGCGGCCGGCGCGACCAACGCCGCCGTCCATATCAGCCCTGAGCGCATCGCGGAATTGACCGGAGCGGAATGGGTCGACGTCTCGGCGCTGTGAAGCGGAACGTAACCGTCGAAACCGTTAATCTCATTCGACTATCCCTAAACTTTTCCCGGCGGCTTCAGCCGGAAGACGCGCCGCAGCTCGCGAATCTTACGCCTTGCTTCCAGCCATCGGGAGGCATGAGGCTCACCTCCGTAACGGTCCCAGGACGAGTAATGAACGATCTCGGTCAAAAGCGTGAGAAGCGCTAAGGGGACGACGAGATAGTCCCTCCCGACCTGCAAGCGGCGTCGCGCCAGTTGAAGATGCGCAAGCCTGCCTAACGACAATTCGGATACCTCCTCGGCACCGAACAAGGCATGTGCGGTGAGAATCTGCGTGTCCACGGCATTTCGCTCGTAACCGGCGGCAAAGAGCGCTCTCAGCACCTCCCACTCGATACGATGCGACCGGGCAAGTTTCACCATATCGAGAAGATGGCGCAGGTCGATCAAGCCGCGCCAATAGTCGCCGTCCTGGAACTGGTCATGCAAGATCAGGAAGACGATCTGGGCGAAGGGTGACGGGACGTGGACATATCCTCCGTCGAGTGCGAACTGCCGGCTGTGGCGGTAAAGCCATTCGATGTCGCTAAAGGAGGCGGGACCTTTCGGCCGGCATTGCAGATCGATGCTACCGACATCCGTCGGCCGGTCCAATACGGTCGGCAAATGAAACTTCGGGTTTCCCGGCCATGAGCCGTCACCGGCGCCGAGCCGGATTTCATATCCGATGCCCTGAAGCGCTCCGATGCAGGCGGCGATATCGGCGGGGCGCACGAGAATGTCGAGATCCGTGAGCATCCGCCCGCCGATCTCGCCCTCCTCCTGCGCAAGCAGAATGGCAGCCCCTTTGGAGACAATCGGCTCGATGCCGATACGGTTGAGGCAGTGTACCGCCTCCGTCAGTTGCGCGATCAGCCGGCGATTGCGCTCGGCGTTTCTTTCGTAGATCAAAGACAGGTATTCGCAAACGTCTTGTGGCACGTTCTGCGCGGTTCTTGTCGCCAGGGCGAGGGAAGAAACGGTTAGGCTTTCATTGGCCAGGGCTATGATGCCGTCCCAATCCGCGTTGCTCGGCGGATTGCCATTGAGGCACGACACAAGTGCAAGCAGGTTTCGGTAGCTAAGCCGCTTCATGATGCCGACTCAGCGCCTCCACGGCTTCGTCGAGCCGCGAGTAGGAAAGTTCGATCGCGCGAGCGCGGCGCATGACGCCGAGCAGGGTTTCGAACTGCGACAGGTCGAGACGCCCCGCCGGCGTGAAGGCCCCGGAAAAGAGCTCGGACAGGACCCGTGCCGGCTCCACGGCCGAAATCGTAACCGGACCCTTCCTGCGGCGGCGAAGAAGCACGATACTGCCAAGCGGAACCCCCTCATGCGGTGCGTAGGGGATCGATGCGAGATAGCGAACGCGCTTCTTGTCGAGGCGGCGGTGGATCGGGGCAGCGGCGATCGCATCGCGGACGACGCCGTCGATCAGGCCCCATGAGCCGCGCTTCAGTGCCGGCGCAAAAGGCACCCCCTGCACCAGGCCATCGGCACCCACAACCGCGATATCATCCCCAGCACAGGCAAAACCAGCTTGGAGAAGGGCTAGCGCGAGCGTCGTCTTGCCGGCACCCGGCGCGCCACAAATGAGCAGGCCCTGTCGGTTCTTTACGAGAAGCGCGGCATGGAGCGCGACATTCCTCCCGAGGCATGCGAGCACATCGTCCGTCAGCATGGTCTTCAGCGCAGGCGCCGCCTCTTCGGCCGCAATGATCGTTCCACGAGAGTGGTTGCGGCTGATGCAAGCTCCGTTGCCGAAGGCCGCCACCTCGTAGACGAGCGAAGACTTTCGCTCCGGCGTCTCCAGATGCTCGAAAACGGGCAGCACGAGCTCGGCGAGAGGACTATCGTAACAGACTATCGAGACAGCAGTTCCTGCCAGATCAAGCACCTGGCTGCGCAGTGGCGGGCCCTCCTCCTCATCAAGGAGGATGTCCAGCAGGCCCTGACGGGACCAATGCGCAAGGTATTTCCGCACGGAGGCGCGTGCCGTCGCCCGGCTGGCACCGCGCGCCACGAGGCCCGACACCAATTGCTGGAGCGACGCCGGCTCGGTGAGAGCGCATGTGAAATAGGCCGTGAGGTCATCGACCTCAAAAATCTGCTGCGACGATTCTACGAAAATCGTCTTGCGTTGGCCCAGCAGAAAAAAACGTGCCCCCGCGGAGATGCTGAACTTCATTCCAATCCCCCACACCTGCCGTCGCCCAAGGGCGACCCCGCACATGCCTCAAGCATGCGTGCCTATTTGTGATGGAAAATCCGAGTTCCCGCCAGCCCAGACTGCCTTGAACACACGAGAATCAAACACGTAAGGCGGTGTTTCGGCGTCTTGTCACGCAAAAGCGGGCCCGCGCCTGACGCATGGGCCCAGTCCGCTAATCCGCCTGAAAACATCGGTTATTGTAGCTAATAAGCAGGAAGCTTAGGATTCCCGGCTGCTCCGATCCATGGACTTAAGTCCCATGCGACAAGGGCAAAGGTCTTAGGACCATTGCATGCGGACTCTCGTGATACATACTGGCCTGTCGGCGGGCAGCTTTGTAAGCCGCTGAGGCGTTGGCAGGTCCCCGAGATAACCGCGATTTTCGGCAGCAAACCAGTCGCGGGACATGCGAGTGAGTTAACGCCAAAGAGTTATATCCCTTTTTAGCAATTGCTGTAATATAGACAGCGACGAAACCCGGAGGACGCAAGATGGAGAAGGCTCAAAGGGAACATTCTCCCGCCGAGGAAGATAGACGCGCGTTCCTGAAAGCTTGCGGCCGTTTTGCGGCCGTCACGCCACCTGCAGTGACGATGCTTTTGTCCACAAGCCTCACATCAAATGCAATCGCGAAATCAGGTAGCGGTGGCGGATCTGGCGGCGGAAAGGGCAAGGGTGCCGGCAAGGGTAATAAGGGCGGCAAGGGCAAAGGGAAATCCAAGCCCTAAAAACATTTAGCAATTCAGAGTGCTACAGCGACCTTTGCGCGTCTGATAAGACGCGCGGCGGGGGAGAGCCGATGCGTCGCTCTCGCGGAGCGCCTTCTGCGGCGTCCCCGCCTTTCCGATAATGCAGGCGACCTCGTGTCCTGGGCGGAACTGCGACCACGGTCTCGGTCGTCGTCTTTGCTCGGCAAGCAGCATCTATCGCACCGATGTTTCCGCTTACGCAGGAACCTCAAGCCAGTCACCTATCGATGTCCAATCCAACGCCGCCGTCCATGTCAGCCCCGAGCACATCGCGGAATTGACCGGAGCGGAGTGGTTTACGGCAACGTGATCGTTCTGCCACGGAATAGCCACAGAGCTTAATTGAAACCTCGGACGCCGAGCGGACAGTGATTCGCGCGGTCGCCCGCGCGGTTTGGCGCTTACCTGAAAAAATGAGCAGCCACTCTTTCGGAGGAGAACACCGAGAATGAAAGCACTCGCCTGCGCGTTTGTCCTTGGCCTGTCGATCGCAAATCCGGTAGCTGCGATGGATCAGACTCTCGTGCGACAGTTCGAGAAGCTCGACCCGCAGACGCGCCTGGAACAGCGTTGCGATACCGAGGCGATGGAGCGGATCAGCGCGGACAAGACGTCATTCAAGCCGGACAAGGTGATCGCCTACACCTTCGCCGATCCAATCTTCAAGGGCGACAAGATGAAGGCGCCGGGTGCGGTGTTCCGAAGTGGGGGCGATTGGTACAAGCTTGCCTTCAAGTGCCGCACCAACTCAGAGCACCTCGACGTGTTGTCGTTTGAATACAAGATCGGGGAACTTGTGCCGCGGGAACGCTGGGACCAGCTTTATCTTTACCCCTGACACAGCACGCGGACCCGTAGTCCTGCCCATACTGCCCGCACGGCTAGGGAACGCTGCTTTCACATCTATATCAGTGAAAGCAGAAAAGACGCCCCAGGTTCGAAATCCTAGAGCACGGCAATAAGGAACATCAGCGAGCCGAGCGAAAGCGCGGCCATGATGCTCATGAGCACTTTCATCATGTGTTCCGTCATTTCGTACATCCCAGCCTCATTCCCCGACGAACGAACCTAAAGCGCGCCGCATTCAATCGAACTCATGCGCCGCGCTTTAGGTCATTGCTTTATGCACGTCGTTGTCCCAAAACCGCTGCACACTTTTGGGCGACATGCATTAACCGCCAGACCGGCGAAACATGCGTCCGATGCGCCAGCCACGCGCCTGCCGGACAATGACAATTTTCTGACAAATCGGTTAATAAATCACCATATACATGGGGATTAGCCCGCTACGCGCAGACCGGCATGGACGAAGGCATCCGGAACTGCACCTCAGTTCCGTCTACCTATAGCGCATCGCGCTTGGTATCATGCATTCGCTCATGGACACCGCTAAACGCCCAGCAGGAATGGATTGCATCGCATTGGAAACGACCCTGATAGGAAAAAAGGCGGCCACGAAGAGCCATCGCGCCGGCCAAGGGGTGCTACGCGTCGGTTTCATTCTCGCACGGAGCTTCACGCTCAGCGCCTTCTCGCTGTTTGCCGATGCCTTGAGGCTTGGCAGCGATATCGAGGACAAGTCGGGCCGGGTGAACTGCGACTGGGAGGTGCTTGGCAGCACGAGAAACTTCGTCATGTCCAGCTGCGGCATACAGGTGGCGCCCACGGCCTCGCTCCGCCCGCCGACCGAGTTCAGCTACATCGCCGTCGTTGGCGGGCGGCTCAACGTCGAAGAGCCGATCGACCGGGAAACGATCAACTATCTTCACCGGGCGGTACGGGCGGGCGTGCCGATCATCGGAGTGTGCACGGGAAGCTTCATCCTGGCCGAGGCGGGCGTGCTCGATGGGCATGCCGCCTGCGTCAGCTGGCTCCATCACAATGAGTTTCGATCACGCTTCCCCGCAATCGCGGTGACGTCAAAGCACATCTTTGTCGAGGACGGCAATGTCATCACCTGCGCCGGAGGCAGCAGCGTCGCTGACCTGGCCACCTATCTGATCCGCAAACATGTCGGCGAAGAAGCCGAGCGCAACGCGCTCGAAATCATGCAGATCACCCGCCGCAGAGATGCTACCGAAATGCAGACGCGAAATCCGCTCGGCACGGTCACCGTGCAGGACAAACGGATCAGTCTCGCCCTCATGGTGATGGAGCAGCATCTTGAGGACATCATCGGCATAGACGATGTGGCGAACGCGCTCGGCATATCGCGCAGGCAGCTCGAACGCCTGTTCCAGAACGAGCTCGGCGCCACGCCGGTTTCGGTCTATCTGAAACTTCGCCTCGACGCGGCGATGCGGCTGGTTGCATCCACCGAAAAGCCGTTGATCGACATTGCGCTCGAAACCGGCTTCGAGAACGTGTCTCACTTTATCCGGAAATTCAGGGAAGCGTTTTCGCTCACTCCCGGCGCGGCCCGCAAGCAGCTTGCGGCGGCAAAACGCCCGGCTTCTACAGCGCCCCGCGTTTTACCCAACGCGCAAAGCAGCCGTTAACCCGTTCGCATTACGCGGTTCCCAGCGGAATTACGCTAACCGAAAAGCAATAAAACCGCGCCCACTGCCATCAGAGCCAACCCGGGCCAGTTCCGCGCGAGGCTGAGAAAGCCCAATCCCTGCCGCTTCGGCTCGAGCGTCGGTCCGGTTCCACCCTGGTCGATTCGGTCCTGCGATTGGGGCGACGGGTTGCTCAAATCTCGACGGACGAGCGCCTCCCGCGCCATGAAGAGCATGCCGCAGACGAAAAGAACCGCGCCGACCAGAATTGTCCACACACGCGCCTCCTCCGGCGTTCCTACAGCGCCGCGCGTCCGATCAGACGCGCAAGGTCGCTGTCTTTGTGCCTCAGACTTACCGGTCAGCGGATGCGGCTTTGAGGCCGGACGATGTTCATCTGCAACTCGTGACTCGATGCGTACCTGCCGAGTACTTTGATCAGGCGCTTTTCTTCGGCTTTGTGTATGCCGGCCCGCCTGCAATAGTCTGCCACGTCCCAAACATGCCTGGCCCGAGACTTGTCGAGCGTTCTGATATCAGCATGTGTCATGCTTCGCCTCCCGGATAGCCTTCAAAGAACGCCGGCAGCGGGGTTTGGTTCCGCGGGGGCGGGAACTTGACTCGATGTAGCAGCAGGCCACGTCGACAAGCAGGTAACCTCGGTTAGGCGCCGGGTGTCATAGGCATGTCATCTAACGGTGATGTTTATTCGATGCCTGAGTCCGTCGGAATGGCGCCGCGACTCGTCGCTGGGTAGATGATGCTGAATTTGTTTGACGCCGCCGGTGCGTTCCTGGCCATCAATGTGTTGAGCCTGATGATTGCGGGCTGGCGTATCTGGCCGCGTCTGGGCTCGCAGCCTGAGACGCTGCATCGACCTCCAGTTTCTGTCGTGATCCCGCTATGCGGCCTCGAGGTATTTTCGCGGGAAACGCTGGAGAGCGCGTTTCGCCTGGATTGGCCCGATTATGAAGTCATCTTCTGTGTCGCCGACGCGGGGGATGCCGTGATCCCATTGATCGAGGAAGTGCGCGAACGCCACCCAGCTATTCCCGCAACGGTTCTTGTCGGTGACGACCTGATCAGCGCCAATCCCAAGCTGAACAACTGCGTAAAAGGCTGGAATGCGGCATCGCATGAATGGGTGGTTCTCGCCGATTCGAACGTTCTCATGCCGGCCGATTATCTCATTCGCCTGATGGCCGTGTGGCGGCAGGATACCGGATTGGTATGCTCGACCCCGCTTGGTTCCCGCCCGCATGGGTTCTGGGCGGAAGTTGAATGTGCGTTCCTCAACGCCCACCAGGCGCGCTGGCAATACGCCGGAGAAGCCCTTGGATTCGGCTTTGCCCAGGGCAAGAGCATGCTCTGGCGCAAAAGCATGCTGGATGCCCACGGCGGCATTCAGGCACTGGCGTCGCATATCGCCGAGGATGCGGCCGCAACGAAGCTGGTGAGAAGCCTCGGCTTGAAAGTGCACCTGGTCTCCTCGCCGTTCGAACAGCCATTGGGTACCAGGACCTTTCGCGAGGTCTGGGCGCGGCAGTGCCGCTGGGCGAGATTGCGGCGTGTCACCTTTCCTCAATTCTACTCGCCGGAAATCCTGCTCGGCGTGATGCCGCCACTTCTGTTGTCGCTGCTCGCCGCCTTCGTTGCAGGTCGCAGCCCGTTTGCGGTTACTGGTTTTGTCGTCGGTGCTGCCTATTTGCCGGAACTCGCCCTCACCTATCGGAAGAACTGGCACATGTCCCGATGGTCGCTCATCGCCATGTTCACGCGCGATGCTTTGCTTCCAATCATATGGGTTCGAGGCTGGCTGGCGGGCAGCGCCGATTGGCGAGGCAACAGGATGTCGATCGGCTCGCACGAGTCCCGGCTCGAAACGATTGCGCCCCGGCCGCTCGCAAGCACCTCGTAATCGCGCTGGTGAGGCAGATCAGCAACGGTGATCTGCGGCGTGATGACGGAAAGGACTCGCGTTTGCTGAAAATAGGCGTACCCTGCCTCCATCATCGGCTCGTTATACGGGCGCCGATGCCTGGAAGATCATAGCGCTTTCGCCCCAAGTTGATGGAATCCGGCGCTATGCCTCGTCTCCACCCTCCCCAATCCTTGCGCCGTGGCGAGATCGATCTGCTCGCCCTGTTGTTCGAGCAGCTGCTGGAGGAACGTCAACTACCAAACTGCGGCGAGGAGGCGGAAGCGCTCGCTGCTCGGTTGTTCTCGATTTTCCAATCCGG
The DNA here is from genome assembly GCF_029714365.1 of Sinorhizobium terangae. NCBI lineage: Bacteria > Pseudomonadati > Pseudomonadota > Alphaproteobacteria > Hyphomicrobiales > Rhizobiaceae > Sinorhizobium > Sinorhizobium terangae. The sequence continues at coordinate 243,620 of NZ_CP121659.1, read as the reverse complement.
CGAGCGAAACGTCGAACGGCTGAGAATGCTGACCATGCATTCCTGAAGGCCACCGGCAGCGGATCAGCCAGACGTAAGGCAGACCGCATGAAGGAAAAATCATGAGATCTTACGTTGGGAGCTTCGGGTATCGCTTCAGACCGGTCGAGTTTGCAATCAGGTCAACCCCCGCACTCTGCATTGGAATGATTGTTTTTATTACCCTGTACGGCGTTCTTTGGTGACCGCATCTTGAAAACGGAGCCGGGCGGAGCACGCCATCCAAATCCTGGTGCGAAGCCGCTCCAATGCGCCTTGGCGACGAAGAGGCATGCTGTTGCAAGAGTTCCTGTGAAAAATGAAGAGATCCGCAGCCCGCTATAGTGACGAATAAGCCCAGCTGCCTCGCTCCCCTTCCACGCCGCGCAATCTCCAACGTCGTGATGATGTCGGCCGGCGCAGCCTCGCGGGTCGCCGTCCGTCCTATGTCACGACTCGTACTCTGTGAGCCTCTTACGAAGCTCGTGCGAGGAACGCGTCCCGGATTGGTAGAGGTAAAAGATCTGGCTTGCGAGATTCTTCGCGCGCTCGCCTCGGCGCGACCACCCCCTTCGTACAAGTTCGTCGTCAAAGACCCTGCGCAGATGCACCAGTTGAGCAGGATACATGGGGGAGCGAGTATGTGGGAATTGAAGATCAAGCATGGCGCTTTCCCTTACCGGGGCGAAAGCGTGACGAACTTCCGGCCATCGGCGCCCGTATCACTTGCCGATGATCAAACCAGTCTACGCCTATCTGCCGGAAGCGCGAGTCACTACAGCGCCGCGCGTCTTATCAGACGCGCAAAGGACGCTGTAGCACTTTGAATTGCTGCATGTTTTTGTCCTTATATCGGCTACGATTTAAGGAAACATGCAGTAGGGAAATCCGTTGCAGGGTGCGCAACGTGAAATTGGCCCGAGAGACTCGCCCGGAAGGGCTTAACCGATGGAGATTGGTTCCTAAATGGAATGGTGCCCGGAGGCGGATTCGAACCACCGACACGCGGATTTTCAATCCGCTGCTCTACCAACTGAGCTATCCGGGCATCCTGCCTTTGACGGCAACGGCTCTCTTCAGAGCCATCGGGGCGGTGTGTTCGCCCCGGAAGCGAGCGGGGTTATAACATCTTGTTCGGCCGTGTCCAGCACCAAATGACTCTTTTTTGAAAGGAATTCGGCGCGCGGTGGAAAAGGCGAAAAAGATAAGGCTATTCAGCAGGATCGCGCCGGATCGCCAACGATTTCGGAGCGTCTCACGCGGAAATCGAAGCAGGGCGACTGCCGCAGGAACAGTTAAGATACGGCGGAAATCGAAGCACGGACCGGACGCATCAATAGGCGTCAGCGATCCTCGTCGTCCGCCTTCGACTCGTCATCGGCGACCGGAATCGCATAGGATCCGGAAAGCCAGCGATTGAGGTCGACGTTGCGGCAGCGCTCGGAACAGAACGGATAATGCTCGCGCGCGGACGGGCGGCCGCATTCCGGGCAGGGCCGCGTCGCGCGCAGGGGTTCGACGTTCGAACCGCTCTTCTTGCTTTCGCCGCTCAATTCTCTTCAGCCTTCCAGCCAGCGATTGTGCACGTCATATCCTTCACCGATGAGAAGATTGACGGTTTCGTAGAGTGGCAAGCCTACCACATTGGTATAGGAACCGACGAGCTTGACGACAAAACTGCCGGCAATGCCCTGGATGGCATAGCCACCCGCCTTGCCGCGCCACTGGCCTGAGGCGAGGTAGCTTTCGATATCGTGGCCCGAAAGACGCTTGAAGCGCACCTTGGTGTCGATGACCTTCTGGCGGATGGTGCGATCCGGGGTGACGAGGCAGATGCCCGTATAGACGCGATGGCTACGGCCGGAGAGAAGATGCAAGGCGCTCGACGCCTCGCTCACCAGCTCCGGCTTCGGCAGAATGCGGCGGCCAACGCAAACGACGGTGTCGGCAGCGAGAATGTAGCTGCCGTCCCAGCCCGGCTCCCCCTTGATCGCAGCAAGCGCCGCCTTCGCCTTCTCGGCCGACAGGCGCCGCGCCAGAGAGCGGGGATGCTCCGCACGCTTTGGTGTCTCATCAAGATCCATCGGCAGCAGGCGCGCAGGCTCGATGCCCGCCTGCGCCAGAAGCTCCACACGACGCGGCGACCCGGACGCCAGTATCAGTTTTTGGTTCACTGCCATCGAAGCGAGCCGTTGTTTCCCGGTTGGTAAGCGCTGTGTCGCCGGGACCTACTTGAAGCGGTAGGTGATGCGGCCCTTCGTCAGATCGTAGGGGGTCATTTCGACGAGCACCTTGTCACCGGCGAGAACGCGGATGCGGTTCTTGCGCATACGGCCGGCCGTATGAGCGATAATCTCATGCTCGTTTTCAAGCTTCACGCGGAAGGTCGCGTTGGGAAGCAATTCGGTGACCACGCCCGGAAATTCTAGGACTTCTTCTTTCGCCATACAGGATTGTTCTTTCTCGTTTTCATTCTGGGATGCGCCACGCATCCGCGAAAATTTGCCGGAAACTACACAATCGGGGAAGCTTTGTGAACCGCTTTGATCCGGCTTTTTCAGCAATTGTACGCCATGCTTCCTCAATCGGCATCAATGCCGTTTGCCCTTGGACGGAACGGCACTGATTTTTGACGGTCAGGCCTCCTCGCGGCGCGCGTGCTCGACAGCCAAGCGGCTGGCGATCAGCGTCGCCAGATGGTCACGAACTGAGCGATAGGCCGCAACGATCTGCTCGCGCGTCCCGGTCGCAACCGTTGGATCCGGTGTCGGCCAATAGACGACATCGACGGCCATGGACCGGGTCAGTTCAAGCGCCACGTGGTGGGCTTCCGGCGCGAGCGTCACGATGATGTCGAAGTAATCGTCCTCAAGCTCATCGAGCGTGCGCGGCTGATGGCGGTCGATCGTCAGGCCGACTTCGGCGAGGACCACATCGACGAAGGGATCTCGCTCCCCATGCCGCACGCCGGCTGATGCGACGTAAGTCCCCTTCGGCAGTGTTGCCTTGGCAAGAGCTTCGGCCATCGGCGAGCGGATGGCATTCATTCCGCACATGAAGAGAACCGAGCGGGGCGATTTCGCTTGCGGCAAGGCGGTACCGGTCATATCGCCCCCGTCAACCACGCCAATAGAGCACACAGACCAGTGTGAAGAGCCGCCGCGCCGTATCGAAATCCAGCCTGATCTTGCCGGACAAGCGATCCATCAGCGTCTGCGAGCCCTCGTTGTGAATGCCGCGGCGGCCCATGTCGATCGCTTCGATCTGGCTCGGCGTCGCCGATCGGATCGCGGCGTAATAGCTTTCGCAGATCATGAAATAGTCCTTGACGATCCGCCGGAATGGCGTCAGCGACAGGATATGCGTAGCGACATCCTCCCCGCCATCGGTCGAGATCGCGAAGACGAGCTTCGAGTCCACCAGCGACAGGTTCAGCCGATAAGGACCACCGGGATGCCCCACGGGCTCGAAGAGATTTTCCTCGAGCAGGTCGAAGATCGCAACCGCGCGCTCGTGCTCCACGTCGGGGGTCGAGCGGCCGATCGTTGTTTCGTCCAGCACGACATCGCAGAGCCGCAGGTTGCGATCGGCCTTCATCCCTCGCCCCCGAGATTGAGGCGAATGGCGACCGAGCGGGCATGGGCCTCAAGACCTTCCGACCGCGCGAGCGCGATCGCAGCGGGACCGAGCGCGCGCAACTGATCCGCACCGAGCCTGAGGATCGATGTCCGCTTCATGTAGTCGAGCACGCCGAGGCCGGACGAGAAGCGCGCCGAGCGCGCCGTCGGCAGCACATGGTTCGAGCCGCCGACATAGTCGCCGATGACCTCCGGCGTATGGCGACCAACGAAGATGGCACCGGCATTGCGGATCTTCGGAACCATCTGATCCGCATCCGCCATAGCCAGTTCCAGGTGCTCGGCGGCGATCCGGTTGGCAAGGGGTACCGCCTTCTCGAGATCCGGCACCTCGATGATGGCGCCGAAATCGCGCCAGCTTGCAGCCGCGGTTTCGGCACGCGGCAGCGTCTTCAACTGCCGTTCGACCGCCGCCGCCACCGCATCCCCGAAGGCCGCATCATCGGTGATCAGGATCGCCTGGGCGCCGGCGTCGTGTTCGGCCTGCGCCAGAAGGTCGGCGGCGATCCAGTCCGGGTCGTTACCATTGTCGGCGATCACCAGCACTTCCGACGGACCGGCAATCATGTCGATGCCGACAGTGCCGAAAACCTGCCGCTTGGCGGCCGCGACATAGGCGTTGCCCGGACCGACGATCTTGGCCACCGGCGCGATCGTCTCGGTACCATAGGCAAGTGCGGCGACCGCCTGGGCGCCGCCGATACGGTAGATTTCCTCGACGCCGGCGAGACGCGCGGCCGCGAGCACGGCCGGGTTGATCGCGCCGCCGCTTGCAGGCACGACCATGACGATGCGCGGCACGCCGGCAACCTTGGCAGGCAGTGCATTCATGAGAACCGAGCTCGGATAGCTCGCCGTGCCGCCCGGCACATAGAGCCCGACCGCGTCAATCGCCGTCCAGCGCGAGCCGAGCCCAACGCCCAGTCCATCTTCGTAGATATCGTCCTTCGGCAATTGCCGGCGGTGATGCGCCTCGATCCGGGTTGCGGCGACCTTCAAGGCGCCGAGAACCTCGGGCTCGACCGCATCGATCGCCGCGTCGATCTCAGCCGCGCCGACGGCCATCGCGGTTGTGGCGAAATCGATGCCGTCGAAGCGAGCGGAGTACTCCGCCAACGCCGCGTCGCCCCGGGCGCGAACATCGTCGATGATGGCGCGTACGGCGGCATTGACGTCTTCCGAAACTTCCCGCTTGGTTGTCAAAAACGCGGCAAACGCCTGTTCGAAGCCGCTGTCGAGATAGTTCAGCCTGGTTGCCAATGCGAGATATCCTTCTGGTGATGACCGGTCGGGTGCTCAGGCGCCTTCGGGATGCCGGGGTCTGAACGCGGTTTCCCACGCCCCGCCCGTGTCGGCAAGCTGTACCTCGATACATTCCACATCGAGCACGATCGATGCCTCTCCGGCGAGCACCAGTTCGATCGCACCTTCCGGCCCCTCGCCCTTCATGGAAAAACGCAGGGCCAGGAGGTCGAGAACCGCTTCTGCATCCCCCCGGTCGAAACCGAGCGAGCGCACGGCGACCACGCGCTTGAACGAGAGCACGGCCCGGCGCCGCTCGAAACTGCGCCGCTTGCCGTCGGCGTTTTCCCAGACGAACCGGTTGATGACCAAGGAAAGCTGACCACGGCGGGCGTCATAGGAAATGCCCGCCACCTTGAAGACTGCGTCCTGCACATGCGCGGAAACGACGCCAAGGTCTTCCTCGTCGAGTGCCAGCAGCTTCAGAGCATCCATGCGATCCATCCTGTTTTCAGGCGCCATCTTTTTGCGCCACAATCGCAATGGACATAAGGCGTCGCGCCAGAAACCGCAACGGTTCCGGGCGCATTACAGCGCCGCGCGTCCAATCGGACGCGCAAAGGTCGCTGTAGCACCTTAAATTGCCGCATCATTTTGTCCTTAAATCGATTCCGATTTAAGGAATCATGCAAGTTGAGCGGGACGAAATGGCGCGGGACGCGGTTTTACGCGCGATCCGCTCCCGCTTTTCCTGAAATCGAACCATCCTGCAATCCTGGACAGGGCGACCCGCCGGGAATTAGTCGCTGACGCGCTCCACGTGCGCGCCGCAGCGCGTAAGTTTCGCTTCCAGGCGCTCGAAGCCCCGATCGAGGTGGTAGACGCGCGAAACCATGGTTTCGCCCTCGGCCGCAAGCCCGGCAATGACGAGCGAGACAGAGGCACGCAGGTCGGTCGCCATCACCGGCGCGCCCTTCAGCCGGCTCACCCCTTCGATCTTCGCCGTCTGGCCCGAAAGCGAGATCTTCGCGCCGAGCCGCGCCAGTTCCTGCACATGCATGAAACGGTTCTCGAAGATCGTTTCCGTGATGTGGGAAATACCGCTCGACTTGGTCATCAGCCCCATGAACTGGGCCTGCAGGTCGGTCGGGAAGCCAGGGAAGGGATCGGTGACAATATCGACGGGCTTGATGCCGGCGCCGTTGCGGACGACGCGGATGCCGCTGTTCGTCTGGCTGATCTCTGCGCCCGCCCGCCGGATCGCTTCGAGCGCGGTGTCGAGGAGGGCGGCGTCGGTGTCTTCGAGAATGACGTCGCCGCCGGCCATGGCGACCGCCATGGCATAGGTGCCGGTCTCGATGCGGTCGGGCAGCACGCGATGGCGGGCGCCGGAAAGAGAGCGTACGCCCTCGATCGTGATCGTGCTCGTGCCCTGCCCGCTGATCTTCGCGCCCATGGCATTGAGGCACTTGGCGAGATCGACGACCTCCGGCTCGCGGGCGGCATTGCCGAGCACCGTCGTGCCGTTGGCGAGCGTCGCGGCCATCATCAACACATGGGTGGCGCCGACGGAGACTTTCGGAAAGACGTAGCGCGCACCGATCAGCCCGCCTTCCGGCGCCTTCGCGTTGACGTAGCCGCCGTCGATCTCGATATCGGCGCCGAGCGCGGTCAGCCCCTCTATGAAGAGATCGACGGGCCTCGTGCCGATGGCGCAGCCGCCCGGCAGCGACACACGCGCCTTGCCTTCGCGGGCGAGCAGCGGCCCGATGACCCAGAAGCTCGCGCGCATCTTCGATACGAGTTCATAGGGCGCGGTGGTGTCGACGATGTTGCGGCTGGTAAAATGGATCGTGCGGGCGTAGCTCTCGCCCTGGCGCTCGCGCCGGCCGTTGACGGAAATATCGGCGCCATGATTACCGAGGATGCGGATCAGTTGCTCGACGTCGGCCAGATGCGGAACGTTTTCCAGCGTCAGCGTATCGTCGGTGAGCAGCGACGCGATCATCAGCGGCAGGGCCGCATTCTTGGCGCCGGAAATGGGAATGACCCCGTGAAGTTGATTGCCGCCTACAATCCTGATGCGATCCATGAGGCCTCTTGAACGGGCTCGAAGCCCGCCTTTCCGTAAATTCAGTGTTGTTTGAAGGCGTCTCTTATTGGAGATGCCGTGAAATTAGAAGTGCGTTGAAATGCGGGTGACGGGAGACCGCCGAGAATTTCCGAAGAATTCACGACAATCGTCGCCATCTCTGTCTAATCGTCCGATTCGTCCGTTTTTGCGGCAGGCAATCCGGATGTCTCGTCGGCGGCGCCTGCGCGGCGCGCTCGCATCTGCTGCTTGCGGCGTTGGAGATTGTCGCGCAAGTTCTTTGCGAGCCGCAATCGCTTGGCGTCTGATTCCACGGTGCGGCCGCCCTTTGCTGCCTTCGGCGGGTGCTGCTTGTCGTCATCGTCCTGCATGGCCAATGCATTAGCGCAAAATCGGGACCTTCGAAAGCATGAGGCCGATTTCTGATGGATCGGGCCAAAAACTTCGAATTGCGGCTTGCGCTCGCCCCAAAGCTATGGCAATAGGCGCCTCGCTTGATGCGGCTTGTCACAAACCGGCCGCCGGAATGCTGCTATAGCTCAGGGGTAGAGCACTCCCTTGGTAAGGGAGAGGCCGAGAGTTCAAATCTCTCTAGCAGCACCAGCCTATCCCCTTGAAATCGCTGGATTCCTTGCACTCAACAACGCAGGCGCTTCGCACCGACAAGTGCGGGTTTCTTCCGCTATAAACAATGGCGCCGCTCACGACGTTTACGCAGGCGTCCATCAGCCTCGGGTGCACATCGCGGAAGCGCCGCCCATCACCCGCGCAGGCCCGGCGCTTCCTGTCCGGTGCGCTCCACGTATTCGATGTAACCACCGCCATATTGATGGATCCCGTCCGGCGTCAGCTCCAGCACCCGGTTGGAGAGTGCCGACAGGAAGCGGCGGTCGTGCGAGACGAACAGCATGGTGCCCTCATAAGCCGAGAGTGCCTTGATCAGCATCTCCTTCGTATCGAGATCGAGGTGGTTGGTCGGCTCGTCGAGGACGAGGAAGTTCGGCGGGTCGAACAGCATTGCGGCCATCACCAGCCGCGCCTTCTCGCCGCCGGAGAGCACCCGGCACCGCTTCTCGACGTCATCGCCGGAAAAGCCGAAACAGCCGGCCAGCGCCCGGAGCGGCGCCTGTCCGGCCTTGGGAAAGCGTTCCTCCAGCCATTGCAGAATGGTGCTGTCGCCGTCGAGCAGGTCCATGGAGTGCTGGGCGAAATAGCCGAGCTTGACGCTGGCGCCGAGCAACACGCTGCCCTTGTCCGGCGCGGTCGTGCCGGTGACGAGCTTCAGCAGCGTCGATTTTCCGGCGCCGTTGACACCCATGATGCACCAGCGTTCGCGCCGGCGCACCATGAAGTCGAGGCCGTCATAAATCGTCCGGCTGCCATAGGCCTTGTGGACATTCTTGAGGTTGACGACGTCTTCGCCGGAGCGCGGAGCTGGCAGGAATTCGAACGCGACCGTCTGGCGCCGGCGCGGAGGCTCGACGCGGTCGATTTTTTCAAGCTTCTTCACCCGGCTCTGAACCTGCGAAGCATGCGAGGCGCGGGCCTTGAAGCGTTCGATGAACTTGATTTCCTTGGCGAGCATGGCCTGCTGGCGTTCGAACTGGGCCTGCTGTTGCCGCTCGTTCAGCGCCCGCTGCTCCTCGTAGAAGCCATAATCGCCAGAATAGGTCGTCAGCGCACCCGCATCGATCTCGATGATCTTGGTGACGATCCGGTTCATGAACTCGCGATCGTGCGACGTCATCAGCAGGGCGCCGTCATAGCCTTTCAGGAAATCTTCCAGCCAGATCAGGCTTTCGAGATCGAGGTGGTTGCTCGGTTCGTCGAGCAACATGATGTCCGGACGCATCAGCAGGATGCGGGCGAGCGCCACGCGCATCTTCCAGCCGCCCGAAAGCTTCGCGACATCGCCGTCCATCATCTCCTGGCTGAAGTTCAGTCCCGCCAGAACCTCGCGGGCACGCCCTTCCAGGGCGTAGCCATCGAGTTCCTCGTAGCGCGCCTGCACCTCGCCATAGCGTTCGATGATCGCATCCATTTCATCCAGGCGGTCCGGATCCGACATCGCCGCCTCGAGCTCGCGCAGTTCCGCCGCCACGGCGCTGACCGGTCCTGCCCCTTCCATCACCTCGGCGACGGCCGACCGTCCGCCCATCTCGCCGACGTCCTGATCGAAATAGCCGATCGTCATGCCCTTCTCGACCGAGACCTGTCCCTCGTCGGGCAGTTCCTCGCCGGTGATCATCCGAAAGAGCGTCGTCTTTCCCGCCCCGTTCGGGCCGACGAGACCAATCTTCTCGCCACGGTTCAACGCCGCCGAGGCTTCGATATAGAGGATGCGGTGACTGTTGGACTTGCTGATATTATCGATACGGATCATGGGGAAAACGACCTGGGTGGGGTTGTGCGCCCCCCTATGCCACGGCGTGGTGCCGCTGTCACGCGAACCCGCATCCTTTGCCATCGACGCTGGCCGCCTCGGTCGAAGAGGCTGCCATCGTTCAGATGCGCATAGCGCTGTAAGTCTCGACCCGGTGGCCAAAGCGTCGAAGCTCTTCTGCGGCAATCGTGATTTGCGTGGTCGGGCCGTGTACAATGGCGGCCCCTTTCACGGGAGGGCTTCCCCATGCGCATTCGCACCTTGACTGTCCTCGCAGCGCTGCTTGCCGGCACCTGCCCATTTGCGCAGGCTCAGCAGACAAAGCCGGTGTCAATCGAGGTCTTTCCTTTCGAATTGGAGGACAAGAGTGCTGGGGCAGGAATAATCTCGGCCGATGACTACGACAGGCGGTATCTGTCCGAGTCGGCGCAGGTCGCGAGGGATATGCTCTCAAAGTCCGGGCGTTTTTCGGTAATCGATGTGCCGGCGGGGGATGAACAGGCGGCTGCACCGCACGGACTGCGAAACTGTGGGGGCTGTGAGGCTTCTATTGCCAAAGCGCACGGGGCGTCCCTTGCCTTGCTGGGAGTCGTAACGCGCGTGAACCGAACAGAGCACACGATGTTCATTCGCATCCTTGACGCTGAAACCGGGAAGCCGGTTTCGACGGGGTGTACCAATCTTCGCATGGGCGCGAACCACGCTTGGCCCGCTCGGCGAAATGGCTGATGACAAACAGGATTTTGCAGTAGGCAACACAGTCCTGCCGAAGATGTCAGGCGGACTGCTTCTCCAGACGAGTAACAGGCAGCGGGCTCGGCAGCCGACCACATGGTCCAACCAGCCACGTCCTACCCAGGCATGTGATCGTCCAACAGCAGAAATCGCTATCAAACGCTCCGCGCGTCGCTTAAGCTTCTGCTTATGGAAGCGCAGAGATACGACCTGAAAGAGGAATCGGACGGCTCCTGGACGGTGATCGACAAGGAAACCGGGCAGGCCGCGGAGCTGAACGGCGAACCGCTGGCGCACCTCGATATTCATCTGGCGAACGAATATTTGCCACTGTTGAAACTGAGGGACACCGTTTCCGGCCTGATCAGGAAACCCGATGACGAGGGGCCGGCCTGAAATCGGCGAGCTGTGCCAGAAGCTGGTCGCAGGTGAATTTCTTCCTGCCCATCAGATCCAGGATGCGGCGGGCGGCCTCATTGGCTTCCACACCATCCCTTCCGACGTTGTGCAGAGCGCACCAGACATCCAGTGCGCCGCGCATGATATCGACATCATCCGGCGAATAGGCTTGACGCACGAACCCCTCCCAAGGTGTGTACCTCAATGCATTCATCAATGGCATCATGGGGCATTCTGGGGCAAATTCAAGAAAATATTGAGGTACCCCAATAAGTCATACCATTGGCATCCCTTTCAGCGCCGTTTCGTCCTTCGCACGTGCCGCGCGGCGCACCTTTGAAGATGTGAAAAGGGTGCGCCGCTATTGCTATTTGCGTCATGAACGACGCCCGTCATCAAACCTTAAAACAAATCCGTATAACTCCGCGGGCGGAAACCCCGCCAGGCGCATGATGCGCCATGACCTGCCTCTCGGCATTTGATTTTTTTCCAAAATTTCGGTGTTGTCATGCGTTTATCCGTGAAGCTCCCGCTCGCAGCGGCGGGTCTGGCCGTTCTTTCCATCGCCGCTACCAGCCTTGCCAGCCTCACCGTCAGCGGCAGAATGTCCTCTCAAGCGGTGGTCGAGAAACTCGAAGCCCTGGCGGATGCCCGACGCAACGAATTGCGCCATTACCTGACGACGATCGAAAATGACCTGCGCAATCTGCAGGAGCAAAAAACGGTCGCGAAGGCATTGAGCGACCTCAGCAGTGCGATGGCCGGGATCGGCAGCGATGCCGCAGGCGAACTTGCGCGGCGCTACGCGACGGAGAACCCCAATGCCGAGGACAAGCGGGCACTGCTCAGCTCTGCCGGAAAGGACAAGTATGACGACCTGCACGGCCGCTACCATCCGTTCTTCCGGCGGTTTGCCGAGGCGCACGGTTACAAGGATGTTCTGCTCGTCAATCTCAATGGCGACGTCGTCTACACGTTGAACAAGAAAGGCGATTTCGCCGTCAATCTGTTGCGGGCACCGTGGAAGGGCACTGGCCTTGGCCGCATCTTTGAGGCGACCGCCGAAGGTACCGACAAGAACAGCCTTGCCTTCGCCTCCTACGAGAGCTACGGCCCGCTTGGCGAAAGACCGTCGGCCTTCATTGCCATTCCGATCGCGTCGCTCGACGGCAAGATCGGTACGCTCGTGCTCGAAATGCCCGACGCAATGATCGGCCAAATCGTCGGCAACACGACCGGACTCGGCGAAACGGGTGAGACGATCCTCATCGACCAGAACGGCTTCTTCCTGACGGACAGTGCCAGGACGAGCGAAAACGACATGCTGCGTACGCGGGTGGACCGACCGGCAGCGGTCACCCAAAGCGAGGCGATCGCCAGCAGCGCGCTTCCGGATTTCCGCGGTGAAGAAGCGCAGATGGCGGCGACCACCCTCGATGCCTTCGGCACCCGCTGGACTGTCGCCGCCGTCATGACTTCGCGCGAGGCCTTCGCGGCTGTGACGGCGCTGCGCAACTGGACATTGCTGTCGGCACTCATGGTCCTGATTGCCGCGATCGTCACTGCAATCTGGTACTCACGCCGCCTGACGGATCCGATATCGGCTCTGGTGAAGGATATGGATCGGCTCGCCGGCGGCGATACGGCGATCGCCTGCGCGGGCCAGACGCGCAAGGACGAAATCGGCGACATGGCCCGCTCCGTCGTCGTCTTCCGCGATGCGGCGATCGACCGGGTTCGCCTCGAGAAGGAGGCGGAAGACACGCGGGCATCGATCGAGGACGAGCGACGGGCACGCGACGTCGCGCGGATAGAGGAGGCCCGTCACATCGGCGAAGCGGTCGATGAACTGGCGACAGGGCTCGAACGACTTTCGCACGGCGACCTGACCACATGCATCGACCAACCGTTCGTCGAAGGACTCGATCGCCTGCGCCTGGACTACAACATGTCTCTCGACCGGCTCGCGCTCACACTCCGCGATGTGAAGACGAGAATCGCCCACATTCACGGCGACGCCGGTGAAATGCGAGATGCAGTAGACCAGCTTGCAAAGCGCACGGAGCATCAGGCGCTGTCGCTGGAGCAAGCGGCGGCGGCGCTGGGCACCATCACGCTTACCGTACGGCGCACCGCCGAACATGCCACCTCCGCCACTGAGATTGCAGCCGCTGCGAAAGAGAGTTCCGACAAGTCAAGCGATGTCGTCAGCGATGCGGTTGATGCCATGGGCAGGATCGAATCCGCCTCGCATTCGATTTCGCAGATCATCGGCACGATCAACGACATAGCCTTCCAGACCAATCTTTTGGCGCTGAATGCCGGGGTCGAAGCCGCACGCGCCGGCGAGGCGGGCAAGGGGTTCGCGGTTGTCGCACACGAAGTGCGGGAGCTTGCCCAGAAATCCGCCGTCGCGGCGCGTGAAATCAAGACCATCATCACCGCGTCTGCAGACGAGGTGGCGAATGGCGTATCGCTCGTGAGGGCGGCAGGCGACGCACTCAGCCGGATCTCCGGACAAATCCACGCTATCAACGACCAGATCTCGGAGATCGCCGCCGATGCGCGCGCCCAGGTGAGCGGCCTCCAGCACGTCAACGAAACCGTGCGCGCGCTCGACCGGATGACGCAGCAAAACAACGCGATGGTCGAAGAAAGCACGGCGATGACGCATCGTCTTTCGAACGAGGCGTCCGGCCTCTCGGAGCTCGTCTCGCAGTTCCGCATAGCCCTCGACCAGCCCGCCGAGATTGGCTACGTGACCGACACCGATGCCGAATTTGTGCGCCGGCGCGCGTGATCGCCGGCCACGGCGACCTTAACGCAAGCTTAAGATTCTATTGCTAAATCTGATAATGCGATGATGGACAATCGCAATCCCTTCTTGAAACCGGCGCTTGCCGGTTTCTTTTTTGGGGACCAATTAGACCCTGACAGTCTGCTCGACGAAATCCTCGGTTCCGAAGAACTTCAGATAGCGCTGCACTTCCTTGGGGTCTCCTGTCGCCTTGCGCGGGTTGTCCGAAAGCTTGACCGCGGGCCGACCATTGGCTTCGCTCACCTTGCAGACGATCGATATCGGGTTGAGGCCGCTGATTTCGGTCGGCGCGCAGCCGGCGAAATCGTTGGTAAGGTTGGTTCCCCAGCCGAAACTCATGCGCACGCGGCCCTCGAAATGGCGATAGGTCTTGATGATCGTGTCGACGTCGAGCCCGTCGGAAAAGATCAGCAGCTTTTCTCGCGGGTCGCGACCCATCTTCTTCCACCAGGCGATGATCTTCTCGCCGCCTTCGATCGGCGGGGCGCTGTCCGGTCGAAAGCCGGTCCAGTCCGCCACCCAATCCGGTGCGTCGCGCAGGAAGGCTGCAGTCCCGAAGGAGTCGGGCAGGACGATCAGCAAATTGCCGCCATAGAGCTGGTTCCAGTCCTGCAGAACCTTGTAGGGCGCCGCGGCAAGCTCCTTGTCGTTGCGTGCGAGCGCCGCCGCCACCATCGGCAGTTCGTGCGCATTGGTGCCGAGCGCCTCGAGATCGGTGTCCATGGCAAGCAGCACGTTGCTGGAGCCGGAAAACGAGCCGCCGATCCCTTCCTTCAATGCCTCGACGCACCACCGCTGCCAAAGAAAGCTGTGCCGGCGGCGCGTGCCGAAATCGGAAATCCGCAGGTCGGGATATTGTCGCAGCTGCTCGACCTTCGACCACATCTTGGCCTTGGCGCGCGCATAGAGCACGTCAAGCGTGAAGGGCCCCAGGCCTTTCATCGCGGCGCGCGAGCGCAGCTCGTTGATGATCGCCAGCGCCGGGATCTCCCACATCGTCGTTTCGACCCAGCGGCCGCGAAAGATCAGTTCGAACTGGCCGTCGCGGCGCGACAACTCGTATTCGGGTAGCTGGAACTTGGCGAGCCAGGCGAGGAATTCCGGCGAGAAGATCTGCTTGCGGCCGTAAAACGTGTTACCGGCGAGCCAGATCATCTCCTTCTTGCTGAAACGCAGTGTCCGCGCGTGGTCGAGCTGGTCGCGCAGTTCCTGTTCGTCGATTTCCTCGGCGAGGCGCACGGTCTTGGTGCGGTTGATCAGTGAAAAGGTTGCTTCGACATCCGGATGGAGCTTCCAGATCATCTGCAGCATCAGGAGCTTGTAGAAATCCGTATCCAAAAGACTGCGAATGATCGGATCGAGCTTCCAGGTATGGTTATAGACCCGCCGTGCGATATCGGTCTTTGGCATCTGCGACTACGCTCCTTCTGGATCATCCTGGCACTCGGCCGAGCCTGATCGATTTCGTTCTTTCGAGCGGTCCCGCTCCAGTGTGCGGCTAGACCAGCGTAACGCCCGCATCGCGCATGCGCTGCGTCATCGCCGCGAGAGATCCGTTCAGATCGATGCCACGGCAGGCGCCGAGCACAACGGAGGTGGAAAAGCCCTGGGCGACCGCATCGAGCGCCGAGAAGGCGACGCAGAAATCGGTCGCAAGACCGCAGAGCTTGACCTTGGAGATGCCACGCTCACGCAGGTAGCCGGCCAGGCCGGTGGGGGTCCGGTGGTCGTTCTCGAAAAAGGCGGAATAGCTGTCAATCTCAGTACGGAAGCCCTTGCGCACCACCAGTTCCGCCGTCGTCCATTCAAGACCGGGATGAAAATCGGCGCCCGGGCTGCCCTGAACACAGTGATCGGGCCAGAGCGTCTGCTCGCCATAAGGCATGGTGATCGTGGCAAAGGGCACCTCGCCGGGATGGGTCGATGCGAAGCTGGAATGGCCGGCCGGGTGCCAGTCCTGCGTGAGGATGACATGGGGCGACAGCTGGATGAGGCGATTGACGACGGGCACGACTTCATCGCCGCCGGCAACGGCAAGGGCGCCGCCGGGGCAGAAATCGTTCTGTACATCGATGACGATCAAGGCTTCCTCAGCCATGGGCCCACCTCGCGATCCGGCCGGACCGTGCCGGCCATCAACAAAATCGATTTAGCCCGAAGATCAATCACAGAATTTGCTTGGCAGCAAGCAGGTTCGCTGGCCGCCGAGCTCCATTAGTTCTGCAGATTGTCCAGGTTGTCCGCGATGTTGACGCCCGTATTCGCAATACCGATCGGCCGCGCCACGAAGTCGAGGAATTTCGAAATGTCGACGGAAGGATGACGCGATGCATAGATCACGTCGCGATTCTTGATCGGGAAGGTCTGGCCGACGATCAGGCTATCCGGATTGGTCATGTTGAAGCGATAGACGATCGGATAGCGCCCGACGCTGTCGGGCTTCATGCCCTTGCTCAGCATCGTGTTGAACCGCTCCCGCCCGAGCAGGCTCATGACGATATCCGGCTCTTCGTAACGGAAGACGAAATAGCCCTTGGCATCGACCGTCCGGTCCGAGCCGCCGCCCGCGAGCGCCACGGCTTCGAGCAGGTTCAGGTCATTGGCGCCGAACTCGACGCGCTGGTTCGCCCTGACCTGGCCAAGAATCGTGAACGTGCGCGGATCGCGGGTCACGAAGACCTGGTCGCCCGGCTTGACGTGAATATTTTCCGACGGGTTTTCGATGATCGATTTCAGCAGGACCGTGCCGGTCTTCTTGCCGCGCACGAGCGTGACGTAGGTCTCGTAAGGCTGCGCCGACGGACCGCCGGCCTTGGCGATGACTTCGTTGATCGACTCGCTGACGAGGTTCAACGGCACGACCGACGGACGGCCGACGGCACCGGAGACCGTGACGATGCGCGATGCCGTGGACGTGCTCGTCACGATGACATCGGGCTCCACGGCCTTCTGCTTCAGCGCTTCGAGAATTGCCTGGCGCGCCTGTTCCAGCGTCAGGCCGGCAAAGCGGACCGAACCGACGTAGGGAATGGCCGCCTTACCATCGGGCTGGACGACCAGATCGATGTTGGTCTGTTTTGATTCCGTTGTGGAAAACAGACCGTCGCTGCCGGCCTCGAAGATCGAAATTTTCAGCTGGTCGCCAACGCCGATGACGACCTGACCGACGCCGCCGCCAATGCCGAAGCGCCGGCTGAGCGTCGTTGAAACATAGTCCGAAACCAACCGTGCCGATTGGCCATCGACGTCGACGATATCAAAGACGGTCGCATTCTTTCTGCCGATCTGCGCACCGGACTGGCCAGCGTCCGCGACGATATCGGTTGTGAGAGGGCCTTCTCCCGGCACGGCCTGACATCCCGCAAGCGCGGTGCAAAGCAGAAGGGCAGTCACTCTTTTCACTACGATACTCCGTCTTCGGCACAGCGATGACTCTGCTTACAGATCTGCGCCGTATGTTTCCCCGGCAGGGAATCCGCCGGTCACTGCAAAGCACAATCGCCGTTCCACAACAAGCCACCTCACCGCCGGGCAACCAAAATATTCGGAACTGCGCCTTTCCGGTCATACCTCCTCGACATTGTTTACGATCCGTCGCCGTAATTGTCTGGATGGGGTCTTGCGACCTGTGTATCTAAGCCTTTGGGGTTGAAAGCTAGGTACTTTGAGTTAAAAGCTCACTAATACAGCGGGGACGGCTGGACGAATAAAATCGGGGAAAATAACAAATCGGTAATCTCACCAATTGCAATTTACGTTTGGCACGGCGATTGGCTAGGACAATTTTAACGGCAGTTTAGAGCGTTCGATCATACATGACTGTTGAAATCATAGGGCGTGCATGCCTTGCCCCCGGAGCGAAATCGCCTGAGGCGCTGTTTAGGATTCTTCGCCAGGGCAAATGCACCGTATCCAGCGTTCCCTCTGACCGCTGGGATTTGGCGCGCTTCTGGCATCCCGTCATGGGTGTGCAAGGAAAGACCTATTCTTTTGCGGCCGGCGTGCTCGATCAAGTCTACGATTTCGATCCGGCTGTCTTCGGCATGTCCCAGCGGGAAGCCATGTATATGGATCCGCAGCAGCGCGTGCTGCTGCAACTCGCCTGGCGCGCGCTTGAGGATGCCAATATTTCCATTGCGTCCCTCCATGGCGAGAATGTCGGCGTCTATGTCGGCGCGTCGAGCCTCGACCACGCAAACCTGACCGTCGAAGATCCGGCCGCCGCCGGTCCCTATTTCATGACCGGTAACACGCTGTCGATCGTCTCAAACCGCATTTCCCACATCTTCGGGTTGAGCGGGCCGAGCATGACGGTGGATACCGCCTGTTCCTCTTCGCTCGTGGCTCTCGATCAGGCGATGCGGGCGCTCAACGCCGGCGAGATCGACACCGCGATCGTCGGCGGCGTCAATATTCTTGCCCATCCCCTTCCCTTCGTCGGCTTCGCCCAAGCGCGGATGCTGTCGCCGGAAGGCCTCTGCCGGGCCTATGACAACGACGGCGCCGGATATGTACGCGCCGAAGGCGGCGTCGTCTTCATCCTGCGCCGCTCGGACCGGGCGCGCCGCGAACGCGACCGCAGCTATGCCAGGATCGTGGCGACCGGTGTCAACTCGGCCGGTCGGACCAACGGCATTTCACTGCCCTCACGCGAAGCACAGGCCAACTTGCTGAGAGCCATTTACGAAGGCAACGGCATCGACGCGAACCAGGTCGCTTTCGTCGAGGGCCATGGTACCGGCACGAAAGTGGGCGATCCGGCGGAAGTATGGTCCATCGGCACCGTCATTGGCGCCAAACGCAGGGCGCCGGTGCCGATCGGCTCCATCAAGTCCAATATCGGTCACACCGAGCCGGCCTCCGGTCTGTTCGGCATGATGAAGGCCGTTCTGGCGCTTGAACATAACTACCTGCCGGCGTCGCTGCACTTCGATACGCCGAACGAACACATCGATTTCGATGGACTGAACGTTCGCGTTACCGCCAACCCGATCGAATTGCTGAAGGGCAAGCGTGCACGGCTTGCCGGCATCAACTCCTTCGGCTTCGGCGGCGCCAACGCGCATGTGGTCATCAGCGACCCGGAGACGGCACCGGAAGAGAAAGCCGCGCCTTCGTCGGCTGGTCACGTGTTCATGGCCAGCGCCCACACGGCGTCGAGTCTTGAGAACCTGCTGAAGGAGTACAAGGCGCGCTTTGCGAGTGCCTCAAAGGAAGAGACGCGCGCGATGATCGCCGCCTCCGGCGCCAACCGCACCCATATGCGCCATCGCTTCGCGGCGCGCAGCGATCACCCCGAAGATATCGTGCGGGCGATCGCCAGCCATCTGGACAAGCCCGGTTCCGACATCGGCGAAGTGGGCGAAGCGCCGGTGAAGGATGCAAAAGTCGCGTTCGTCTTCTCGGGCAACGGTTCTCAATGGGCCGGCATGGGCGTCGAAGCCTTCCGCGAGAACCTGCACTTCCGCCAGTCCTTCACGTCCGTCAGCGCGCTCTTCAAGTTCCATTCCGACATCCTCCTGACCGATCTTCTGATGGATCCGGAACTCGACAAGAAGCTCTCGGATACGAAGATCGCGCAGCCGCTGCTTTTTGCTGTCCAGGCTGCTCTCTCCGACTCCCTGATCGCGATGGGCATCAAGCCTGCTGCGGTCTTCGGCCACTCGGTCGGCGAGATTGCCGCTGCCTATGCGGCCGGCGCCCTGTCGCTCGTCGATGCCGTGTCGATCGTGGCCAAGCGCTCGCTGCATCAGGACCTGCTAGCGGGCCAGGGAACGATGGCCGCGGTGATGCTCGGCGAGGCAGCCGCCCGGGCATTCGCGGAGGCGCGCGGTCTCAACGAACTCTGCGTCGCAGCCGTCAACGCGCATAATTCGGTCACCATGTCCGGTCCGGCCAACGAAATTTCCGCTTTCCGCGACGCTGCCCGCAAGGCCAAGATCCCGGTCCAGATTCTCGACATCAACTACCCGTTCCACCATCCGGTCATCGACCAGGCAAAGCAGGCCTTCCTTTCCGATATTCCGGATATTGCCCCAAGGCGGACAGAGCTGACTTTTCTCTCGACCGTGACCGGGGCCGCACTCGAGGGAACTGAGCTCGATCCGGACTATTGGTGGAAAAACGTCCGGGAACCAGTCCGCTTCCAGGCGGCTGCGGAGGCCGCACTCGAACTCGGCTGCCGGCTCTTCATCGAAATTTCCCCGCGCCCGATCCTGGCATCCTATGTCAAGGAAACGATCAAGCAGGCGGCCTTCCCGGCGGCGGTCGTTCCGACATTGCTCCGCGACGTCGGCGAGAGCGGTCACGATCCGATTTCGGCATCGATGGCGCGCGCCGTCGCGCACGGCGCGGCGGTCGACCGGCCCCGCGTCTACGGCAAGCGCAACGCTTTCGTCGAATTGCCGGCACTGCCCTTCGAACCGGTAGAATTGCGGCCTGCGGCCACGACCGATTCCACCGACCTCTTCGGCCGCTCCGGCCGGCCTTATCGCCTGACGGGCTGGCGCAGCGATCCGAACAGCGGAAGCTGGAAAAACCACATCGATGCGCATCTCTTCCCGGACCTTGCCGAGCATGTCGTCGACGGCAAGCCGATTCTGCCGGGCAGCGGCTTCATCGAAGTGGCGGTTTCCGCCGCGCAGCAATATTACGGCAGCGACGAGGTGGAGATCACCAATCTGGAAATCGTTCGCCCGCTGGAGCTCAACGACAGCCGCATCATGGAGCTCTCGACCATCCTGTCGCCCGAGACCGGTGACATCGAGATCCGCTCGCGCGAGCGCCTCTCGGAGGACGATTGGACGGTGCACGCCGTCGCGCGGAGCCGCAAGCCCGTGCCCGGAAAGAACAACGCCTCCCCGTCATTCGCCAAATTGGCGAAAACGGCGAGCGTCGATCCGTCGAAAGCCTACGAGACGGCGAAGCAATTCGGTCTCGACTACGGTCCGAGCTTCCAGCTGCTTTCAAGGGCGGTCGCATACGGCGACCGGATCATCGACGTCGAGCTGAAGGCGCCGAATGGGGCGGGGCACCCGCTCGTCAGCTATTCCCTTCATCCGATCTCCGTCGACGCCACATTCCACGGGCTCGTTGCGCTCTTCGACCGCTTTACGGGCGACAAGGGCGGCGCACCTTATATTCCGGTACGCTTCGGTTCCGTGCATGTCGTCAACGCTGGACGGCCAATCGCCCGTGCCACGATCGAGATCGAGCGCGTCAGCGCCAATTCGATCAAGGCAAGGTTCCATTTCTTCGACAAGTCGGGCGAAGCGATTGCGCATTTCGACGATTGTCGTTTCCGCCGCACTTATTTGCGAAAGCACAAGACGCTGGATGGGCTTTCCTTCCATTACGAGACCGTGCTGTCCGAGACGACGCTTCCCGGTGCCAATCCGGCCGTAGCCATGCCGTCCTTGCTGGCGACGCCCGCCGATGGCGACGACAGCGTGGACAACGCGACCTTGCTGTTCAACGCGGCGATCTACCGTGCCTGCCAGGAAATCGGGCTGAAGCTTGCAAGGGGAGCCGCCACGATCCGCGGCGATGCCCTGCCCGGCGACTTCGCCTTCCAGTGTTTCCTGACAAGCTGCCTCTACGTATTGGAGGACGCCGGGCTCAGCGAACATCAAAACGGGGTCTGGACTGTTGCGCGGGAGTTCAGCCTTCCGACCGTGGCCGAAATCCTCGGCGAACTCTATGGCGAGCGCCCCGATCGCGCGGTCGAAGCCGTACTCATCAACAATGCCTACGCCGAGGCCTTGAGCCGGCTCGACGCACTTCTCGCTGCTGGACCAGAAGGCGACCACACGCACGCCTCGAGCGCGGGCTTCATCAGCGACGCAACGCTCGACCACCAGGCCGTGCATTCCGTTGCGAGCCGGCAGCGCATGGAACGGGTATTCGGCGCGACGGAACGGGCACTGGCTGCGCAAACCGCCGGTATCCCCTTGCGCATTGTCGAATTCGGAAGCGTTTCGACGGGTTTCACGCGTCGGCTCGCCGACCTGGCGGCGCGTCATGGCGCGAGCCTGATCGTCGCCGAACCGCGCGACAACTTGCAACGCAACCTTGAGCTTGCATTCGAGAACGATGCGCATGTGCGTGTTCTGAAGAAAAGCGAATTCGCGACAATCGTCCCCTTCGATCTCGCCGTCAGCGCCTCGGACAATCTCTACCAGCTGATCGAGGATGAAACCGCGCTGCGCAGTGCATTGCGCTCGATGCTGCGTGAAGGCGGCGCGCTTGCCGCGGCCGTCAGCGCACCCTCGATCTTCGGCGACTTCGCTCTTGGCCTTTCCGACGGCTGGTTTGCCCGCAGCCAGACGGCCGAGTTCCCGATCGGCAACCTTGCAGCTGTACCGCATTGGCAGAAATGCCTTGCGGATCTCGGGCTGCGCGACATCGACATCGCGGACCATGAGTGCGCACACGGCAACATCATTCTGATCGAGGCCCGCGGCGCGGCCGCGACGACAGCATCCGGCGAAGCGGTGCAGGCGAACAAGACCGTTGCCGCCTCCTACCTGGTCATCCAGGTAGACGGTGCGTCGCCCGACGCGGCGTCGATGCCCAGCGATGCCGTGCCAGTTTCGCTCGTGGGCGACATGGCTGCGGACGTTGGCACGTTGCAGACCGCACTTGGCGCGTTGGGCGAGAATCCTGTTCGTGCAGTGCTTGTTTCGCCGGCGACACGTCACGCAAGCGACACCGATTCCGCCTCGTTGCAGGCTCACGTGCTTGCGCTCAGCGCCTTCGCCGAAGCGCTAAGGCAGCGTGTCGGAGACGCTGACCTATCCGGCGACGACCGCCCTCGGTTGGTGATCGTCGCTCCGGGCGGCGCGCCGGTTGCTTCGCGGGCAGATGGCGTCGCGTCCAGTTCCGGTGTGAATTCCGGCCTCTGGGCCTTCGCTCGTGTTCTTCAGAACGAATACGAATTCCTCGACGTCCATTCGCTCGACCTGGACGGGCATGACGACGCACGCCAGGAGGATAGCATTGCTTCGGCGCTGTCGCTGTTGACGGTGTCCGGTTCAAATCGTGAGTGGCTGCTCAACAAGGCCACTGGATTGCTCTCGGAAATCCGCGCCGTTCCCGGCCCGGCTGTCAGAACGGAAGGCAAGACAAGCGCCTTCGCGGCGGCGACCATCCGCCAGCGCGTCAGCTCGCAGGTTGCGAGCATCGCCTGGGAGGAAGCGGATGTGCCGCAGGCCGGACTGGGCGAGATCGTCGTCGCGGTCGCTGCTACCGGCCTGAACTTCCGCGACGTGATGTGGGCGATGGGCCTTCTTCCCGAGGAAGCGCTCGAGGATGGCTTTGCCGGCGCGACGATCGGCATGGAGCTTTCCGGCCATGTGGTCGCGGTCGGCAAAGGGGTCGACGACCTTGCCGTCGGCGATGCTGTCATGGCGATCGCGTCTTCGGCATTCTCGACGCATGTGGTCGTTTCCCGCGCCGGCGTTGCAAAACTGCCGCAGACCATCAGCCCCGTAGCCGCTGCCACCGTCCCGGTCGCCTTCCTTACCGCCTATTACGCGATGGTCGAGCTCGGCCGCATCCAGGCTGGCGAGACCATCCTCATCCATGGCGCTGCCGGCGGCGTCGGCCTCGCCGCGCTCCAGGTCGCCAAGCTCAAGGGCGCCAAGGTCATAGCGACGGCTGGAACGCGCGAAAAACGGCGCTTCCTGGCAATGCTCGGTGCCGATCACGTCTTCGATTCGCGGTCGCTCGGCTTCGTCAACGACGTGCGCGCCGTCACCGGCGGAGAGGGTGTCGATCTGGTACTGAACTCGCTGTTCGCCGAGGCGATGGAACAAAGCCTCGCGCTGGTGAAGCCTTTTGGCCGGTTCCTGGAACTCGGCAAGCGCGACTACTACGCGGACAGCAAGATCGGATTGCGGCCGTTCCGGCGCAATGTCAGCTATTTCGGCATCGACGCGGACCAGCTTCTGGTCAATGCGCCTGCGCTCACCAAGCGCATCTTCATGGAAATCGGTGTGCTTTTCGAGGAAGGCAAGCTGACGCCGCTGCCCTACCGCGCCTTCGATTTCGATGAAATCGGTAATGCCTTCCGCCTCATGCAGAATGCCGGCCACATCGGCAAGATCGTCGTCCTGCCGCCGGTCGCCGGCAAACACGAGATCGCCGCGAAGCCGCATAAGGGCGTCAAAGTGGATCCGGACGGTGTGCATCTCGTCGTCGGCGGCATCGGCGGCTTCGGGCTGGCGGCCGCCAACTGGCTGGTCGAGAAGGGTGCGCGCAGGATCGCGCTGTGCTCTCGCCGCGGCCAGGCGGATGCCGAAACGAGCGCGATGCTCGCACGCTGGAACAAGGCGGGCGTGTCCGCCTCGCTCCACGCCTGCGACATCACCGATGCGACCGCGGTCGACGGCCTCCTCGCGACGCTTCGCGCCGAGGCGCCGCTGCGTTCCATCGTCCATGCGGCGATGGTGCTGGACGACGCCCTGATCAGCAATCTCAACCGCGAGCGCAACCGGCCGGTGATTGACACGAAGGCCAAGGGCGCAGCGGTCCTCGACCAACTGACGCGTGGCGATGAGCTCGACAATTTCATCCTGTTTTCGTCGGCCACGACGCTCGTCGGCAATCCCGGACAGGCCAACTATGTCGCGGCCAACGGCTATCTCGAAGGCCTTGCCCGCGCCCGACGCGCGGAGGGTCTCGCAGGTCTCGCCGTCGGCTTTGGTGCGATAGCCGACGCCGGTTACCTCGTGCAGAACACCGATGTGAACGATCTTCTGGCCAAGCGCATCGGCAAGACCGCCTTGAAGGCCCAGGTGGCGCTGGACATGGTCGAAAGCCACATTGCCTCCGATCCCGGCACCGTCGATGTGGCGGTCGTGATGATCTCGGAGATCGACTGGACGGCGGCACGCAACCTGCCGGTTGCCCGTAACGCGCTCTTCGAAGTGATCCTGCGCAGCGCGGATCAGCACTCGTCCGGTGCCGAGGGAACGCAGATGGACCTCGTCGCGATGATCGAGGGGAAATCGCCGCAGGAAGCGGAAGACATCCTGTTCGATCTGGTGGCGGGCGAGATCGCCGCGATCCTTCGGGTGTCGAAGGATACGGTGACCCGCGGCAAGATCCTGAAGGAAATCGGCCTGGACAGCCTGATGGCAGTGGAACTCGGCATGAGCTTCCAGCAGAACACCGGCTTCGACATGCCCTTGAGCGGCGTCGCCGACAATGCGACCGTGGGCGACGTTGCGCGCAAACTCTACGAGAAGGTGAGCAAGCGGGACCAGGGCGAAGATGGCGAGGCGGCCGATGACCGGCTGGTAACCGAACTTGCACAGCGCCACGCCGGGGCGGACAGGGAAAAAGCACTGAGCCAATGAGCAACGACGGAAACGGCCAGACCTTCTCCAAGATGAACAGTAGCCTCAAGGAGAACCTGCTGGACAGGATGAGGAACACGCACCAATCGTCCGAGCGCAACCGGATGGCGCGCTCGGAACGGGAGTTGCCGCCGCCTCCCCGTCGCCGCCAGGCGCGTTTCGAGGACCTTCCGGAATATAAACAGGTGCTCACGCAAAAATTTGCGAGCGAGCAGCTGGGTATTGCCAACCCCTTCTATCGGGCACACCAGACGGCAGCCGGCGCGACGACCGTGATCGACGGCCGTACGATGATCAACTTCGCCTCCTACGATTACCTCGGGCTGAACCGCCACGCCCACGTACTCGACAGGGCACGCGACACGATCGGGAACTTCGGGATTTCCGCCTCCGCGAGCAGGCTCGTGGCCGGCGAGCGGCCCGTGCATGTCGAGCTCGAGGAAAAGATCGCGCGCTTCTACGGCGTCGAAGCGGCGGTTTGCTTCGTCAGCGGTTATCTCACCAACGTTGCCGCCATCAGCTGCCTGATGGGCCCCAAGGATCTCGTCATCCATGACGAGTTCATCCACAACAGCGCGCTCGCCGGCATCAAGCTTTCCGGCGCCACGCGCCGCCTCTTCAAGCACAACGACACGGCCGACCTCGAGCATGTGCTGCGCACGGTCGCCGGAGAATACCGTCACATCATGGTCATTGTCGAAGGCATCTATTCGATGGACGGCGATGTCGCGAACCTTCCCGCGCTGCTGAAGCTCAAGGCCGAATATGGCTTCTGGCTGATGGTCGACGAGGCTCATTCGCTCGGCGTTCTCGGGCTGCACGGCAAGGGTCTCGCCGAACATTTCGGCGTCGATCCCCACGAGGTCGATATCTGGATGGGAACGCTGTCGAAAACGACGTCGAGCTGCGGCGGCTATATTGCCGGGAGCGAGGCGTTGGCGGCGGTGCTCAAGGCATCGGCCGGTGGCTTCGTCTACAGCGTCGGCCTGGCACCGGTGCTCGGCGCTTCGGCGGTCGCCAGCCTCGATATCCTCGAACGCGAGCCGGAACGCACGGCGGCGCTCAGGCGCAACGGCGGTCTGTTCCTCAAGCTCGCCAAGGAGGCCGGCCTTGATACGGGTTTGAGCGGCGGCTTCTCGGTCGTTCCCGTCATCGTCGGCGATTCGTTGCGCGCCGTGCAGCTTTCCAACGATCTGCTCGCGGCGGGAGTGAATGTGCTGCCGATCATCCATCCTGCCGTGCCGGAAGGCTTGGCGCGGCTGCGCTTCTTCATTACCAGCGACCACACCGAGGAGCAGATCCGCCGTACCGTCGCGCTGACCGCCGAGCGCCTCAAGGATTTGACCGAACGGAATTTCGGGCTTGGCGGCGTCGATATCGAACAGATGTTGAAGGCGCTGTCGGCGCGCTAGATCATTTCGATGTTTCATTGAAACAACGAAGCCCCATTGAGCCGCAGGCGGAACCTCAGCATGACCCATGTGATCATCACCGGTGGCTCGAGTGGCATTGGCCTGGCACTTGCTTCGATCTACGCCGCGCGCGGGGCCCGGCTCTCGCTGATCGCCCGCTCGCGAGAGCTTCTGGAGCAAGCGGCCCAAAAGCTCGTCACGGAATACGGCGCCGGGAGCGGCG
This sequence comes from Sinorhizobium terangae, assembly GCF_029714365.1. NCBI lineage: Bacteria > Pseudomonadati > Pseudomonadota > Alphaproteobacteria > Hyphomicrobiales > Rhizobiaceae > Sinorhizobium > Sinorhizobium terangae. Next base: position 217,300 of record NZ_CP121659.1, on the reverse strand, counting down.
ACATTCGCATAGAGACGGCCGACGTTGCTGAAGAGCAAGAGATCCAATCGGCGATATCCCGCTGTATCGAAACCTTCGGCCCGTGTGACATTCTCGTGACCTCGGCCGGCATCGTCGAACCGGCGCCTTTCGAGGAGCAGCAAAGCACGACCTTTCGCCGCCAGATCGAAACGAACCTCTCCGGCACGGTGCATGCCGTACGCGCCGTCTATCCGGAAATGAAGCGCCGGCGCGCCGGCCACATCATGATGGTCTCCTCGGGCGCCGGCTTGATCGGCATTTACGGCTATACCGCCTATTGCGCATCGAAATTCGCGTTGCACGGATTTGCGCAGGCGCTCAGGAGCGAGGCGCGCCGCTACAATGTCGGAGTGTCGGTGAGCTTTCCTCCGGATACCAAGACACCGCAGTTCGAGCGCGAACTTGGCCTGCGGCCGCCGGAAGCAAGCGTGGTGATGGGAGCGGTGCGGCCCTGGACCGCCGAAGCGGTCGCAAGCAAGATCGCGAAGGGCATCGACCGGCGCCGGTCCGAAGTCTATTTCGGCCTCACGCTTTTCCTGCTCGGTCGCTTCGGGCCGGCGGTCAGACCGCTCCTCGACTGGTGGTTCGACAGGGCTATTGCCCGTAACAGTGGACGGTGACCGCCACGGGGCACAGCCGCGCTTGTGCCGGCCTACATTAGCATTTAAGTGTCGAACGACGGCCTGCTGCCGAGGCGGTGTCGGCGGTGAAATGGCTCAAAGGTATCGGCTTGGCGCTTCTTCCCTTCCAGCTGCATGACTACCCGGCGGCGCTGACCCTGTTTTGCTATCTCCTGTCCTGTGCCGTGATTTTCTTCACGGATCGTTTCGCCCTGCCGGCGCGCGAGCGCCGGAGGAACAGGCCTCCCTACGGACGCAATCAGGACATCATCGACGCTATCGCGCGCCTTCCGGTCATAGCGCTCGTCTTTGCCGGTTTTTTCGCGATTTCCTGGCGGCCCCTCTATGCCGCCGCCGGCGTCATGAGCTTCTTCATCATCTTCACCGGCATTTCCCGCGCGAAGTTCAAGTTCATCCGCGAGCCGCTGGTATTCTCGGATATTGCCCTCGTCGCGGACGTCTTCAAATACAAGACGATCTTCTACGCGACTAAGCTCAATATCCTGTTTTGGATCGTCGCCTTTTGTTACGTGTTCGGCGTCTCCGCACTCTACATGTATTTCGAGCCGAACATCTTGCCCGCAAGAGGCAAGTTGTTCTGGATTCTCTTGATGGTCGTCGTTGCCAGCGCGCCCTGGGGCCTTTTGTTCTACGGGCCGGTGAACCGGCCGACAGCGGCCCTCGTGCAAGGGCTCGTCAAGGCCGTCAAAGTCAAGATGAATACGGTGCGCTTCGGGACGTTTGCCTCCGTCGTCTTCCATTTCATCATATGGCTGGGCGTGAAACGCGAAAAAATCGTCGCCGAACTCTCCGAACGGCTTCGCGCCGCAGTGCTCGATCTTATCGGGCACGAAGAAGCCCCGCTGATCGTCGTCTGGCAATCGGAATCCTTCATCGACATGCGCCATTTCGGCGTCAAGACAATCAAGCTGCCGACAATCGACCGGTTGCGCAAGCAGGCGATACAGTGGGGCCGCCTCAGCAACGTATTCGAGGGCGGCTATACCTTGCGCACCGAATTCGCCGTACTGAGCGGGCTTGTGCCGGACGATATTCATGTCGATGCGAGCTATCCCTATCTGCGCGCCTCCCACTATGCCGACGTCGTCTGGCCGGGGAAATTGAAGCGCGCCGGCTGGCATACACACTTCATCCACCCCTATGACCGCACCTTCTTTCTCCGGCACAAGGCGATGCCGCAGCTTGGCTTCGAAAAGCTCACCATGCTGGACGCCTTCGACCACAAGCCCGAGCGCGACGGGCTCTATGTCTCCGACGCGACGCTGACGGAACGAGTGATCGCGGAAGCGGAGAAGCTGCCGGAAGATGAAAGCGGCTTCTTCTTCGTCGCGTCCATGGCCAATCACGGCCCGTGGGAGCCCGGTCGCGTGGGCACACTCACAAATCCAGTCGATATCTATTTGGCAATCTTGCAGCAGTCGGATGCCGCCCTGAAGCAGTTGGTCAACAGTCTCAACAAGCTCGAGCGCCCCGTCTGGCTCGTCTTCTACGGCGACCACGCACCTCTCCTGAAATCCTTCGCCGACCCGTTCCCGGATCCCCGCACGGATTATTTTATCGTGCCGCTCGCCAAGGCCCGCCCCGCCCAATCGGGTGCGAAAGCACCGAAGGACGAGCACCCGTGGAACCTGATACGGTCGCTGCTCAGACATGCGAACCTGCAAAAGGATGCGCTGCAATAGCGGCGGCGACTGACAATGACAGGGGACACGACGATCAATCGCTCGACACTACGGACATTCCTGTTTCTGCAGGGGCCCTCGTCGTCGATCTTCGCCAAGATCGCAAACCGGCTCGAGGCATTGGGCCACACATGCCTTCGCATCAATCTCAATGTCGGCGACCAGATCTTCTGGCGACGCCGAGGCGCTTTCAACTATCGCGGCTCCATGTCGGGGTGGCCGGCCTTTGTTGAGGCCTTTATCCGTCGTCACGCCGTGAGCGACCTGGTTCTGCTCGGCGAAGAGCGCCCCTATCACCAAGCCGCGATCGCCGCTGCCCGCCGGACAGGTGCCGCCGTCTTCATCGTGGAGATGGGCTATTTGCGCCCGGACTGGCTGACGCTGGAGCGTGGCGGCATGTCGTCCAACTCGCATTTTCCGGCTGAACCGGACCAGATCCTCAGCGCGGCAGCCGGCCTGCCGGAACCGGACTGGCGGCGGCGTTACGAGCAGTCCTTCCTCGCCGAAGCAAGCTGCGATCTGCTCTACAATCTTCCGAACGTCTTCCTTTGGTTTCTTTTTCCGGGCTATCGCCGGCACGGGATCTTTCATCCCTTGGCGGAATATGGCGGGTGGCTCTTGCGCCTCGCCACGCAGAGGCGGCAACAACGCGCAGCCGATGCCCTCATCCGCTCGCTGGCCTCGGCGGGAAGCGATTATTTCGTCTATCCACTGCAGCTGGAGACCGACTACCAACTGCGCGCGCACTCGCCGTTCAACAGCCAGAAGGAAGCGATCCGCGCGATCCTCGCCTCCTTTGCGTACCACGCCCCCGCGGGCAGCAAGCTTGCGATCAAGACCCACCCTCTCGACAATGGCCTCATCCGCTGGCGCAAGATCGTTGCTGAAGCGGCGGGCAAGACCGGAATCGCAGACCGGGTCGCCTTTCTCGACGGCGGCAATCTGGACGCTTTGGTGCAGGGGAGCGCAGGCGTCGTCACGGTCAACTCGACGGCCGGCCTGCATGCATTGAAACAGGGTAAGCCTGTAAAGGTGCTCGGCAGTGCCGTATTCGATATTGCGGGGCTTACCGACCAGCAGCCGTTGGATACATTCTGGCAGGCGCCTCAGAGGCCGGATGCCGCCTTGAGTGCCGCCTTGTTCAGATTGATGGCCGCGGCGATCCAGGTCCGTGGCAATTTCTATTCAAGCGCGGGCACGAGCGCCGGTGCAAACGCTATCGCTGAGCGTTTGCACCAGGGTACGGTCAACGAGCCTGGGGCTTTCGTAGACCCTCCGCCCCGGCGAAAGCCGGCGAAAAGTGCGCCGTCCGCCGCCTTTGGCATTCGTTAGATCGCGATCGAAGATCTATCAGGCCACGCCGGCGCGCAAGAGATCGTGGATGTGCAGGATGCCGGCCGGGAGCCCGGCTTCGTCGACCAGAAAAAGGACGGTCACCTTGTGCTCCTGCATGAACTCCATGGCGGCGCTGGCAAGCACGTCGCCTTTGATGACCCTCGGATTGCGCGACATCACGTCCTCGACCCGCTGAGCCAGCAGATCGCCCGCCATATGGCGGCGCAGGTCGCCGTCGGTAATTACGCCGATCAGCGAGCCTCCTTCGTCGACAATACCGACGACGCCAAATCCCTTCGACGACATCTCGATGACGGCTTCGCTCATCGGGCGGCCGACGACGAGCAGCGGCACCTGTTCCGCCACATGCGCCAGTTCATGCACCAGGCGCAGCTGTGCGCCGAGCTTACCGCCGGGGTGGAATGTCTTGAAGTCTTCAGCCGAGAAACCGCGACGCTCCAGAAGCGCGATCGCCAAAGCATCTCCGACCGCAAGCTGCAGCATCGCCGAGGTCGTAGGGGCGAGCCCGTGCGGGCAGGCTTCCGGCACCTTCGGCAGCACCAGGGCAACATCGGAGTTGCGAGCAAGGATGCTGTCGCGATTGGCGCAGATCGAGACAACCGACACCTTGAAGCGCTTGGCATAGGTGAGCATGTTGCCAAGCTCGGCCGTCTCTCCCGACCAGGAAAGCAGAATCAGTACGTCCTGCGACGTGACCATACCAAGGTCGCCATGGCTCGCCTCGGTCGGGTGGACGAAATAGGCGGACGTGCCGGTGGATGCCATGGTCGCTGCGATCTTGCGGCCGATGTGCCCACTCTTGCCGACGCCCGACACGACGACCCGGCCCTCGCTGTCGCCGATCAATTCGACCGCGTCCACAAGGCTGCGCGCAAAGACTTCATCCGTCGTCAGGTGATCGGCAAGAGCCTTGATCCCATTGGTTGCAGTCGTCAGCGTCCTGCCGATCGAATCCAGTATCGCGGAACGGGATTGCCCATCCGCCTTTACTTCTCTCAAGCCCATCGTTGACCCTGGTCCCCCGCGACGAATTTGTCCGTAAGCCCGCTATTTCATCGAGCATTGGAGCATATAGAAGGCAGATAAGCGCTTTTTCTTGGCAAACCAAGTCTATTTGCGACTGTTTGCACTGAAACTGATTGTGTTTGGCCGTCAGCCCGCGCGTTTTTCTTCGATAACCTCGAGCGGCAGTTCACCATCGCCCGCAAATTCCGCGAGCGTCATCGAATCGAGGATGGCGGCGATCGCGTCACGAACCGTCGTCATCGATATCCGTACACGACAGGTCTCGGGGTCGCTGCAATCTTCGCAGACCTCATAGGCCGTGCGGCTGGCGCAACGGATCGGTGCCAGGGGACCGTCAAGTGTCCGGATGACGTGGCCGATGCGAATCTCCGATGCCGGACGGGAAAGCGAATAGCCGCCACCCGGTCCTTTCTTGGAACGGAGCATGCCGGCGTTGCGCAATTCGAGCAGAATCGTGTCGAGGAATTTCTTCGGTATGTTGTTGCGCTGAGCGATTTCATTGATGAACGCCGTCTCGCCAGGTTCGAGGCGCGCCAGATCGACGAGGGCCTTGAGGCCGTATTTTCCCTTCTTCGTCAGCATTCCCAGAAATTCTCCTCCCGGTTCCCTGAAACGCCGGGACCGTTGGCAACAACACACTCCTGTTTTGGCATAGCACAAGAAGCGCGTCGCCAATACACAATTTTGGTCGACAATTCGGGAGGATGAACTTCAAGTTTGATTGGATTTATTGCCTCATTGCGGCGGAGGCTGCAGCGCCGCGTGTCTCATCGGACGCGCAAGGGACGCTGTAGCACTTTGAGTTGCTGAATGTTTTCATCCTTAAATCGAGTACGATTTAAGGAACATGCAGTCGATCACGCCGCCGCAATGCCAACCTGATGGTTTCTGGCACCCTGGCCGGCGAGCAGGCGGCCGATCGCCGCTCGCGCTTCATCGGCCGAGCGGAAACGCTGCGCGTCCAAGTCCCAGACATGATACTTCACGGCCAAGAACTTCAGCCGGTCCTCGTCAGGGACAACAACGCCGACGGCTTCGCCGCCATATTCGATAACTTGCTTGCTCATGTAATAACGCTCCTCCACGCCTCGCGGCGCGGGTCATTCGATTCTCGGCAAAGATGAAATTTGGGAAGTTCAGACGGTCACATTCGGCGAAGTGCGCGAAGGTAACGTTTCACTGTTGCACGACAATAGGAACGCGAGCCGCAGAAAGCGGCGGTCGAGACGATTCCGGACATGTCACTCTCCTTTGGCTGGGGCCCGGCGCATCGCGCCGAGTCGGTTCATGAACAATGTGAGGCGGACTCCGCCCGTCACGGTTTCAAACTAGAATAATCTACCAAATTAGTCAATTTCAAAAACCGAGAGGAGAAAAATAATTCTCTACGCTCCCGCTTTGAATCATCATGGCGACAATTCTATTTCAGTCGTCCCCGCTGAGGACTCTGACGCTATCTAGGTAGCGACGAATCGATCTGCAAGGGACGATTGGTATAAAGACAGCACTTTCGGACGAAAAAGGGGCAGCCGCGGCCGCCCCTTTTGCTTTTGTCATTTGTGATCGGATCAGGCCGTCGGCGTTCCCGGCTGTTGCGCCGCGGAGCGGCCCGCCTCGCGATCTTTCCACCAGCGGCTCAGGAACAGCAGTATCGGACCACCGATGTAGATCGAGGAGGTCGTGGCGACGAAAACGCCGAAGATCATCGGCCAAGCGAAGCTGCGCACCGTTTCGCCACCCCAGATCGCCATCGGCACCAGCGAAAGGGCCGTTGCCATCGACGTGAAGATGCATCGTGCAATCACCTGGTTGATGCTCATGTCGATGAGATCGGAGAAGGGCATCGACTTGTACTTGCGCAGGTTTTCACGCATGCGGTCGTAGACAACCACCTTGTCGTTCACCGAATAGCCGATCATCGTCAGCAGCGCGGCAATCGCCGTCAGGTTGAAATCCACGCCGGTCAGGGCAAAGAAGCCCACCGTCTTGGTGATGTCGAGCAAGAGCACCGCGATCGCGCCGACGGCAAAGTGCCATTCGAAGCGGAACCAGATGTAGAGCAGGATCGCCACCATCGCGAGGCCGACGGCGAGGAAGCCGGAGCGCTGCAGCTCGCCGCTGACGGTCGGGCCGACGACTTCGGTCCGCTCCAGGGCCGCCCCCGGAACGGCGGTCGTCACGGCATCCTTGATGCGGTTCAGCGCAGCGGTCTGCTCCTGTTCGCCGCCCGGCTGGCGCTGGACGCGGATCAGCACCGATTGACCGTTGCCGAAGTCCTGCAACGCCACCTCGCCGAGATTGAGCGCTTCGAGCCCGTGACGCAGCGTGGCCAGATCGATCTTGTCCTTCGAGACCGCTTCTACCTGGATACCACCGACGAAATCGATGCCGTAGTTCAGGCCCGGCGTGAAGAACAGGACGACCGAGCTGATCGACAGGAAGGCGGAGAAGCCGATCGCCTGGAAGCGGCGCTTCATGAAGGAGATGGTCGGCAGGTGCGGAACCCCGCCGAAGAGCGACGGGATCTCCAGCTTCTTCATCTTGCGACGGATGACGACCTCGCGCATCAGCAGACGTACCACGGTGACCGAAGTGAACATCGAGATGACGATGCCGAGCATCATGGTGACCGCAAAGCCGCGGACCGGACCGCTGCCGAGCCAGAACAGAAGCACCGTGCCGGAGAGCGTGGTGACGTTCGAGTCAAGGATCGTGGCATAGGCCTTGTTGAAGCCGACATCCAGCGCCTTCATCGCACCGGCGCCCCCTTCCGTCTCTTCCCGGATGCGCGCGTTGATAAGGATGTTGGCGTCGACGGCCATGCCGATGCCGAGGATGATGCCCGCGATGCCGGGCAAGGTGAGCGTCGAACCGATCAGGCCGAGAACACCGATCGTCATGATCGTGTGCAGCACCAGGCCGACATTGGCGATCATGCCCCAGGCGCCGTAGAGCACGACCATGAGCGTCACGACGAGACCGAAGCCGGCAAGGCCGGTGTAGAGGCCCATGCGGATCGAATCGCTACCGAGGTTCGGGCCGACCGATCGCTCTTCGATGATCGTCAGCGGCGCCGGCAGAGCGCCAGAGCGCAGCAGCGCCGAAAGAACCGTCGCCGACTCGGCGGTGAAGTTGCCGCTGATCTGACCGCGGCCGCCGAGAATCGGCTCGTTGATGACCGGGGCCGTCAGCACCTTGCCGTCGAGGACGATCGCAAAAGGCCGCCCGACGTTTTCGCGGGTGATCTCGGCGAACTGACGGGCGCCGAGCGAGTCGAAGCTGAAATCGACCACCGGCTGGTTGGTGCGCTGGTCGAAGCCGACCTTGGCATCGTCAAGGCGCTCCCCGGAGATGGCGACGCGGCTTTCGACCGGATATTTGTTGTTGTCATTGGCGCCGGGAAGGATGTCGACGCCGCGTGGCGGCGGCTGCGTGACATCCACGGCCTGGTCGAGCATGTGGAAGCTCATCTGCGCCGTGGAGCCGAGGAGTTCGCGCAGACGGGTCGGATCCTGCAGTCCGGGCAACTGCACGAGGATGCGGTTCGAACCGATGCGCTGGATCAGCGGTTCGGCAACGCCGACCTGGTCGACGCGGTTGCGGATGATCTCCAGGCTCTGCTCGACCGCCTTGGTCATGCGGTCGGCAAGCCCCGCCTCGGTGATCGCAAGCGTCACCACGTCGGCGTTTGTCGTCACCTCGACCTCAGGAGTCGCGCCACCGAAGCCGATCGTGCTGACGGGGGTCGCCAGTTCCTGCAGCTTCGGCAGCACCTTTTCCCGATCGGCCGCGTCCGCGATGCTGACCGTCACGGCGTTGCCGCTGATGCGCGCCGACGAGGCGGAAACGCGTTCGCCGCGAAGAACCCGGCGGGTATCATCAAGAAGCGTATTGAGCCGCGCCTTCTGCAGGCCGGCCCCGTCGACCTCGAGAACGAGGTGCGAGCCACCCCTCAAATCAAGGCCGAGAGTCACCGGCTTGAAGGGCAGGATCGATGTGAATTGCTCTCTCATGGCCTGCGGCAGAACGCTCGGCACCGCCGCGAGGCATCCGAATATTATGATCGCGACATAGGCGAGGACCGCCCATCTGGATGTACGCATGTGGAAATTCCATGAATGCCAGAACGCGCTCAACCAGCGGCGTCCGGGCCAGGTTTTCATCAAAACTCAAGCGAAGCTGGAGATTGCCGGCTCCGCCAGACACTGAAGGATACTTTATGCCTGCGGTGGAGCGCGAATGCGTTCGCCGAAAAGCGCCACTCCTGCCGTGACGTCCGCCCGCGCAGACGACGACGGTCGAGCGCTTTCGAGGGCAGGCAAGCTGGCGAGGGCAAGGGGAAGAACCGGCGGGAGATCGCCTCCGGCCGTCGATTTTCCATCCGCCCGCTCGCCGACGAAACGGAGATCGGGCAAGGTAACGGCCCTGGAGCCCTGCCGCACTGTCGGGCGGTCGGAAGAACCGGTGTCCGGCCCAGCGACGTTGCCGGTCGACGCGCCTGCGGCGCGGCTGGAAACACTCTGCCCGACGGCAATGACCTGCATGGCAAAGGAGGCACAGAACAACCACAGCACGGCGAAGAGCCGGCTGGCCTGCATGCTCTTGCTGCCACCACCCAACAGGTCCATCGAGGACACTATCCCTTTTTCTCGACCGGGACACCGGCGAGACGAAATTCAGCCCGACTGCTTCAGCCTAGCGAAAGAACATGGCCGGATTCGAGCGTGCGCGCCCTTAACACCATTCCGGGGCGGAAAAGTCAAATCCGGCTCGGTTCGTCGCCTTGTCAGGCGGTGACGCCGACGGTCTTTGACTGGTGGATTTCAATCAGCGAAGGACCTGACCGCGCAGCGGCCTCAGAGAGCGCGCGCGGCAGATCGCGGACATCGGCCAGCCGCTCCGCCGGGACGCCATAGGCCCCGGCGGTCATGAGAAAGTCCGGAGCAGAGGGCTTCACGCCTTCCGGGGTGATACCGGAGCCGACCATGTAGGACTCGATTTCCTGATAGCCGTCATTGTTCCAGACGAGGAAGATCACCCTCGCCGCGGCATCGACCGCCGAGCCGATCTCGGCCAGCGAAAACTGGAAGCCGCCGTCGCCGACGAGGCAGACGACAGGCTTGCCGCGATCCGCCACGGCCGCGCCGACCGCCGCCGGTGGTGCATAACCCAGCGCCCCGTAACCGGTCGCCGAATTGAACCAACTCCGTTGCCGCGGCGCATCGCAATAGAGGTTGCCGGCGTAGACGGCCTGCGTGGAATCCCCGACGATCGTGCAATCCGAAAGCACCCGATAGATCATGTCGATCACGGCCACTTCCGCACGCATCTTGGCGGACAATTCCTTCAGCGCCGCCTTGCGAGCCATTTCCGCACGCTCCGCGCCGTCCTTTACACCCACATGGCCGGGCAGAAAGCCCAGGATGCCCGCCGTCGCCATCTTCGCGCCCGACAGAATGGAAAGTGCTGCCTGCGGCCCGCGGGCAAGCTGCGCGGCATCGATGTCGGTGCGGATCAGATTGCGGAGTTCTGGAAAGCCGCCATCGGCGTAGAGATCGTAGTCCGTTTGACCCATCTCCGTGCCAAGCGCCAGGACCAGATCCGCCGCGCGCAGCAGGGCGCGCACGGCCTTGAGGCTCGGGCTCGCCGGCACCCGTAAGGGGTGGCCCGCAAGCATGCCGCGCGCGTTGACGGTCGTGACCACCGGCGCGCCGATCTGCTCGGCGAGTTGCCTGACTACCGCTTCCGCCGTCAGCGCACCGCCCCCGCAGAGAATCACCGGACGCGCGGCGTCGGCGCACAGGATCGCTGCCTTCTGCAAGGTTTCACTATCGGAGCGCGGGCGGGTTGCCGCGGCAGGCATCGCCGGCTTGCTCTCGATCCGCAGAGCCATAACGTCGGTCGGAATCTCGATGTGCACCGGCCCGGGCCGGCCGGAAAGCAAAACCGCAAAGGCCCGGTCCACCACAAGCGGCAAATCGGTGGGGTTGAGCAGCGTGTGGGAATAAAGCGCCAGCGTCTTCATCATCCCGTGCTGGTCGGGCAATTCATGCAGCAGGCCGCGGCCGTGGCCGAGCGAATCGCGACGGTTGACGCCGGAAATGACCAGCATCGGGATCGAATCCTGGCGAGCCTGGGCCATCGCCGTAATCGTGTTGGTAAGGCCAGGGCCGGTGATGACCAGCGCCACACCAGGCTTGCCGCTGACGCGGGCATAGCCGTCGGCCATGAAGCCCGCGCCCTGCTCATGCCTCGGCGTGACATGGCGGATCTTCGATGAGGCAAGGCCGCGATAGAGCTCGACCGTGTGTACGCCGGGAATGCCAAAAACGACTTCGACGCCGTTTGCCTCGAGGAGATCGACAAGGACCTCGCCTACGGTTTTCATTTCAGCGGTCATGCGCGGCGCTCCCTGCGGGCGGTCAGGCGCTCCGCCAGGGAGCTGATGCGCTGGCATGCTTCGTCGATATCGACATCGGGCACGGTGAGGCTCACGCGCAGGAAATTCTGCGCTTCCTCGCCGAAGGAAGAGCCCGGCATCACCGCCACGCCTTCCTCTTCGAGCAGCGCCCATGCGAAGGCCTCGCCAGAGAAACCCGTACCAGAGACGTCGATCAGCGTGAACATGCCCGCTTCCGGCGGCAGGACAAAGACGCCCGGCGCATCGGCAAGGCCATCAACGATGCGCCGGGCGCGCCGCTTGTAGGCTTCACGCATCTTTTTCGCCGTGTCGATCTCGTGCGTCAGCGCATAAGCCGTCATGTCGGCGATGAAGGGCTGCACGCCGAAAAGCATGGTTTCGGAGATCGGCAGCAGACGATTGGTGAATTCGACAGGACCGACCGCCCAGCCGCTTCGGAAGCCGGGTGCGGCATGCGACTTGGAAATCGACGAGACGACCACGGTGCGCTCGGCAAGATCAGGATTGTCGAAGGGCGACGCGAACGCGGCATCGAAGACCAGTTCCTCATAGACTTCGTCGCAGACGATCCAGAGGTCGTGGCGACGGGCGACTTCGCCGATCGCGGCAATCTCGGCGGCGGTCAGCACCGCACCGGTCGGATTGTGCGGTGTGTTGAGGAGCAGCACGCGGCATTCCGGCGTGATGGCCTTTTCCAGGTCCTCCGCCCGCATATGGAAACCGAACTCGGGTTTCAGTGGGACGAGGACATAGTGGGCGCCGGTGGACCGGATGACGCCTTCATAGGTCGCATAGAGCGGATCGCCGACGAGCACGGCGTCGCCGGTCTCGACGAGGCCCAGCATGACGGCAAAGAGCGCCGTCTGCGTGCCCGGAAAGCACAGAACGTTTTCCGCGGTCACATCGGCCCGGCGCCGCCGGTATTTCTCCGCAAGAGCAGCGACGACGGACGGTTCGCCGCGCCCGTTCGAGTAGCGGTACCGCCCTGCATTCATGGCACGCTGGCATTCGTCAAGCAGTGAGCGGTCGGGCGGCAGATCCGGCTCACCGATCGTCAGCTCGATGATATCGGCCCCTTCCGCCTTCAGCTGGCGCGCGCGGATGTGCAGCGTCCATTTGCCGGAACCGAGATCGGCGAGACGTGAGGTGATCGACGCGTAGCGCAAATGTTTGCTCCGTTTTTCGAATTTCGATTTAATTTTCGATCGGCAGGCCGAGCACGGCCTCGACCGACGCCATGGCGATGCTGACCAGCTCGCCGTCGCGAAAGAGGTCGCCGGCCAGGCAGCCTTCGACCCAGAGCCCGTCTACCAGGCCGTTGATCGCAATCGCATAGCGGCGGCACGCTTCCTCGCTTGCGGGCCGACCCTTGGCGGCGAGGAACTCGCTCAGCAGTTCCTGCAAGGTGTTGCGGAAGGCGAGATATCCTTCGCGGTGAATCTCGGCGAGGATCGGATCGACCCGCACCTGGCTGATGAAGGCTGCCCAGAGCGAGACGCTGCGGCTATCGGCAACCGGCTCCGTGAAGTTGACCGCGATAAACTCTCTCAACCGCGTCGCAGGATCGCCTTCGACGTTCTGTGCCTTCTCTGTGAGAGAAGCGATGACGGCACGGTAGGCCTCCGCGACCATCTGGTCCTTGGATTCAAAATAATGGCGGACGAGCCCCGCGGTGACGCCGGCCCGGATCGCGATCTGCCGGACCGTCGCGCCTTTCAAACCGAATTCAGCGATACAATCGAGCGTCGCCTCGATCAGTTCCTGTCGCCGCTCGCCCTCGGGGGCGCGATGAAATGTGCGACGCGTCACTGCAGCCTCCGATACGCAGCGCCGCAAAACCAGATCGTCATTGTCAGCGAACCGGATAGGCTCATGCGTTGCTCCTGCGGTGATGCTCGTTCAGACAGCACGGCCAAAAAAACCGTGATGAAGTTATTATACGCTTGAATAATATCGGCACAAGTGCAACATTCCCCTCAATGAAACAGCGTGACAAGCCGAAGATGCTGCACGAGAGAACGACCAGGGGAACTGTTTTCATGCCTTCACGGAACGCTCTTCGAGCCACGGGAGTGGCGCGTCGATGACGAGTACGGCCCAGGCAATCGCAGTCACTGACCTGCACAAGCGTTTCGGGCCATTGGAAGTGCTGAAAGGTGTGTCGCTTACGGCTCGACAGGGCGACGTCATCGCGATCATCGGCGGCAGCGGCTCGGGCAAGTCCACCCTCCTTCGCTGCATCAACATGCTGGAATTGCCGTCGGCCGGACGCGTCAGCGTTCACGGTGAGGAAATCCGGATGAAGCCCGATGGTCATGGCGGGCTGATGCCCGCCGATCGCAAGCAAGTGCAGCGCATCCGCACCCAGCTCGGCATGGTCTTCCAGAGCTTCAACCTCTGGCAACACATGACCATTCTTCAAAACGTCATCGAAGTGCCGGTGCATGTGCTCGGCAAATCCAAGGCCGAGGCGATCGAGACAGCCGAAACATTGCTGCGCAGGGTCGGACTTTACGAGAAGCGCGACGCCTATCCGGCCTTCCTTTCCGGCGGCCAGCAGCAACGCGCAGCGATCGCCCGTGCGCTGGCGATCCAGCCGCTGGTGATGCTCCTCGACGAACCGACCTCGGCCCTCGATCCGGAGCTTGTCGGCGAAGTCCTCTCCGTCATCGGCGATCTCGCGCACGAGAAGCGCACGATGATCCTCGTCACGCACGAGATGAAGTTCGCCCGCGACGTCGCCAACCACATCGTCTTCCTGCACAACGGCGTCATCGAAGAACAGGGGCCGCCCGAGGCAATCTTCGGCGCGCCGAGATCCGAGAGGCTCAAGAGGTTCATCAGCTCCATTCACTGAATTCCGCAATGCTCAACAACCAAAAAAGGGAACAGCATGAAGAAGACATTGAAACTCCTGGCGGTCGCGGCCGCATTGTCGATCACCGGCGCCGTCGCGGCGCAGGCGGAAACGGTCAAGGTCGGCTTTGCCGCCGAGCCCTACCCGCCCTTTACCTCGCCTGACGCCAACGGCAATTGGGAAGGCTGGGAAGTCGAGTTCATGAAGGCGATCTGCGCCGAGGCGAAACTCGACTGCGTGATCACGCCGGTCGCGTGGGACGGCATCATCCCGGCGCTGACCTCCAAGAAGATCGACATGATCATCGGTTCGATGTCGATCACGGAAGAGCGCCTGAAGACGATCGATTTCTCCGACAAATACTACAACACGCCGACCGGCATCATCGGCACCAAGGGCGAGGACATCAAGCCGACGCCGGAAGGCCTTTCGGGCAAGACGCTCGGCGTGCAGGTTTCGACCGTGCATCAGGCCTATGCGACCAAGCATTTCGCCCCGGCCGGCGTGGAGGTCAAGGAATACCAGACGCAGGACGAGGCAAACCAGGATCTGGCCGCCGGCCGTGTCGACGCGGTGCAGGCGGATGCGATCGCACTCGACGCCTTCCTGAAGAGCGACCAGGGCAATGAATGCTGCGACTACAAGGGTGATGTCGCCCAGGATCTCGCCGTCCTCGGCCCGGGGGTCGGTGTCGGCCTGCGCAAAGGCGAAGCCGAGCTCAAGGAAAAGATCAACGCGGCGATCAAGGCGATCCGCGCGAACGGCACCTACGATACCTTCTCGAAGAAGTATTTCGACTTCGACATCTATGGCGGCTAAGCGTCTCGGCCGGCAGTCCCGCTGCTGCCGGCCGACGCTTTATAGCGCTGCGCACCCATTCGGAGCGCATGGTCGCTGTAACACCTTGATTGGCTGCATCTCTCCGGCTCGGCTCCGAGCTGGGGGCTATGCAGAAGGAGCATGAAGTCGCCATGGCTGCGGATTCCATCATCAACTGGAGCCTGCTTTCGCTCTCGGCGCCCGGCTGGGGCGGCGTATTGCTGCAAGGCTTTCTCCATTCGATTCAGATCGCGGTCGGCGGCTACGCGCTTGGCCTCCTGCTCGGCGTCGGCGGTGCCTTCGGCAAGCTCTATGGCGGGCCGGTAACGCGCGATCTTCTCGAATGCTACACCACCATCGTCCGGGCGGTGCCTGAGCTCGTTCTCATTCTCCTCCTCTACTATGCCGGGACCGACCTCTTGAACCAGCTTCTCGGCGCCGTCGGCTTCGAGGCGGTGGACATCAGCGGCCTGATGGCCGGCATCTTCGTCATTGGCGTCGTTCAGGGGGCGTATTCGACCGAAGTGTTGCGCGGGGCGATCAAGGCCGTACCCGCCGGCCAGATCGAGGCGGCGCGCGCCTATGGCATGTCGCCCGGAAAGGTCCTGCGGCGTGTCACCCTGCCTGCCATGCTGCCCTATGCCATCCCCGGCCTTGCCAATCTCTGGCTGATCGCCACGAAGGACACCGCCCTGCTCGCCGTCGTCGGCTTCAGCGAGCTGACGCTGGCAACCCGCCAGGCGGCCGGCGCAACCAAGGCCTATCTGCTTTTCTTCTGCGCGGCCGGCGCGCTCTATCTCGCGCTGACGCTCGTTTCCAACGTCTTCATCGGCGCGTTGGAAAGGCATGCCAGGCGCGGTTTCGTGGAGCAGCGATGACCAACGAAACAACCCACGCGCTCGATCACGCTGATTTTGGATTGAATCAATCCAAAATCACAAATGTGATCGATTCTAATAAGTTGGAGCGGGATGCGGGCGGAAAACCGCTTCACACTTTTCCTCATCCCGCTCTGGGCTTCACCCCCGAGGACCTGCCGAAGGGCGAGAGCTTCCTCAAACCGCATCGTATCGTGCTCATCCTCTTCGCCGCCGCACTCATAGTCGCCGTCGCAATCCTCATGCGCTGGGATTGGCTGCCGCGCTACCTGCCGAGGCTCGGCTCCGGCATCCTTGTCAGCATGGTGATGCTGTTCGCCACCTCGATTCTCGGTTTCCTGTTTGCCGTGCCGCTGGGTCTCGTCCAGGTCACCGGCCCCTGGTATCTCAAGGGCCTTGCCCGGATCTTCTGTACGGTCATCCGCGGGACGCCGCTGCTCCTGCAACTGTGGCTGCTCTATTACGGGCTCGGCTCGCTGTTTCCGCAATTCCCGGCGATTCGCCACTCGTTTCTCTGGCCGTATCTGCGCGAAGCCTGGCCGTATGGCGTCGCCGCACTCACCATCTCCTTCGCCGCCTACGAGGGCGAAGTGATGCGCGGCGCCTTTGCCGGCGTGCCCGCGGGCGAGCTGGAGGCGGCGCGAGCCTATGGCATGAGCCGCTGGACGATATTCCGGCGGATCTGGCTGCCGCGTGCGATTCACCGCGCGCTTCCGACACTCAACGGCGAAACCGTATTGCAGCTCAAGTCGACGCCGCTGGTCGCGACGATCACCGTCGTCGATGTCTACGCGGTCATCTCGAAGGTACGGCAGGAAACCTATCTCACCTACGAACCGCTGCTGCTGCTTGCTCTGATCTATCTGTGCCTTACGGGCATTCTGGTGATCGCCTTCCGCTATTTCGAAAACCGCATACCGACTCG
The DNA here is from genome assembly GCF_029714365.1 of Sinorhizobium terangae. Taxonomy (NCBI): domain Bacteria; kingdom Pseudomonadati; phylum Pseudomonadota; class Alphaproteobacteria; order Hyphomicrobiales; family Rhizobiaceae; genus Sinorhizobium; species Sinorhizobium terangae. Next base: position 200,674 of record NZ_CP121659.1, on the reverse strand, counting down.
TGGTGCCTGACATGAAGCTCTCCGCCGCCATCGACAACGCCCTGCCGGAACTGGTGGCGATCCGCCGCGACCTGCATGCGCATCCGGAATTGGGTCTCGAGGAGACGCGGACCTCGGCGTTCATTGCGCGGCACCTCGATGCGCTTGGCTACACGGTAACGACTGGACTTGCGAAGACCGGCGTGGTCGGCACGCTGAGGAACGGCACCGGGGGGCGCTCGATCGGCATCCGCGCGGATATCGATGCCTTGCCGATCCACGAGGAGACCGGTCTCGACTATGCCAGCACGACGCCGGGGTTGATGCACGCCTGCGGGCATGACGGCCATACGGCGATGCTGCTCGGCGCCGCCCGCGCGCTTGCCGAACGGAGGAATTTCGACGGCACGATCCATCTCATCTTCCAGCCGGCCGAGGAGAACTTCGGCGGTGCGAAGATCATGATCGACGAGGGCCTGTTCGAGAAATTCCCCTGCGACGCCGTGTTCGCGCTCCACAACGAACCGAACCTTCCCTTCGGCCAGTTCGCCCTGCGCGAAGGCCCGATCATGGCAGCGGTGGACGAGGCGCGGATCACCGTCCATGGCCGTGGCGGTCACGGCGCCGAACCGCAGGAGACCGCCGATCCGATCGTCTGCGGCGCCAGCATCGTCATGGCGCTGCAGTCCATCGTGTCGCGCAACATCCACCCCATGGACCCGACCGTCGTCACGGTCGGCGCCTTTCACGCCGGCTCCGCGAGCAACATCATTCCGGAGCGGGCCGAGATCGTCGTCGGCATTCGCTCCTTTGACCCCGCCGTTCGCGATGAGCTGGAGCGCCGCATCCGAATGATCACGGAGGCGCAGGCGACAAGCTTCGGCATGCGCGCCACCGTCGACTATCAGCGTAGCTATGACGCGACGATCAACCACAAGAGGGAGACCGATTTCGTCCGCGACCTTGCGATCCGCTTCGCCGGGCCAGACAAGATTGTTGATCTTGCTCGCCCGTTCATGGGCAGCGAGGATTTCGCCTACATGCTGAAGGAGCGGCCCGGCAGCTATTTCTTTCTCGGATCAAGAGTGACCGGCGACGAGAAACCGCTCCACCATCCCGGCTACAACTTCAATGACGACCTGCTGCCGATCGGCGCCGCCTTCTGGACCGAGCTCGCAGAGAGCTATCTTGCCGGATGAGCAACACTAGAAGCAGTTCTCAGCCCGAATCCAGCGTCTCAGCTTATTAGAGCCGATCACGTTTATGATTTTTGGGTCGATTCGGCCTAAAATCAGCGTGACCTAAAATGCATGCATGTAACGGTCAATGCGGGATGCCTTGTTTTGAGTGTCTGACAGCAACCAGACAGGTTCTCCGATCATGTTGTTGAGAGCAGCAACATCAGCGGAATCACACTGCGTGCATATGGCCCTTCCCGCGTGGACCAGGCTCGTTTGGCTCCCCCTCGTCGTTTTCATCCTCTTCCTGGCCGCGATTTCCTTCAGGCCGCTCCTGCCCATCGACGAGACGCGCTACACCAGCGTGGCGTGGGAGATGTATCTCAGCCAGGACTGGCTCAAGCCGCTGACGATGAACTTCGCGCCCTATCACCACAAGCTTCCCCTTCTCTTCTGGCTCATCAATGCCTCATGGGCAATTTTCGGGGTCTCTCGCTGGGCGGCAACGCTTCCGGTCGTGCTTTCGTCTCTGGCATGCGTATACCTTACGGTCGCTCTCGGCCGCGTGCTGTTCCCCGGTTTTCAGAGGCAGGGTGATCGCACGGCCATTATCATGGTCGCCGGCGCGCCCTTTCTCGCCTACAGCACTGTCATTTACTTCGACCTTACGTTGACCGTCTTCGTCTTGCTGTCCCTCATCGGCACGGTCGTCTATACGCGCGCGCGGGGTTGGCGCTCCGTGGTGCTTATAGGCGTGTCCCTGGGACTCGGTGTTCTCGCCAGGGGACCAGTGGCATTCCTCCACTTACTCTTCCCGATCTTGCTGGCACCGCTCTGGGCCAGCAATTTGAGGCAACCGGTGAGATGGTACCTCGGAATTCTTGCGGCCCTGGGTGTAGCGGCCGCAATCGTTCTCTGTTGGCTCATCCCGGTGCTGCAGCAGTCCGACGGCAAGTTTGCCTACGCGCTGCTCTGGATGCAGACCGTCGGGAGGGCGACCGGAAAGCTCGACGCCCACGTGCAACCCTTCTACTTCTATCTGCCCTTCTTGCCCGCGGCGCTTATCCCGTGGGTCTTCCTTCCCCGCTTCTGGAGAGGTGCTGCGGTGCTACGCGAAGGCTTATGGGAGACGGAAGGCATCCGGTTCCTCGTCTGCTGGTTCGTGCCCACATTCTTGTTGTTCTCCCTCATCAGCGAGAAGCAGCCGCATTATCTGCTGCCGCTGTTGCCGGCCGTCGTTCTTGCCATGGCCCTTTGCCTGAAGGAGGTCTCTACCCGGCAAATGGCGCAGGGCCTGGCGATCATGGTCGTCGCCATCGTGGCCGGCCAGGCCATCGCGTCGGTGACGATCCTGAAGCGCTACGATCTGGAGCCGGTGGCCGCCTATATGCGTGCAAATCGCGACAAGGACTGGGCTTTCGTCGAGAACTATCATGCCGAGTTGGGGTTCCTGGCGCGCCTTCAAAAACCGGTTGACGATGTCCCTCGGCATCGGCTTGCGCAATGGTTTGCCGACCATCCCGACGGGCGCGCCATCGTCGTATACCGGAACGCCAAGGACCTCGCCGGCTATCACTCGGTCTTGGACAATCCCTATCGGGCCAAAAGGATGGCTGTGCTCTCTGCTCAATGACAGGGGAGGCGGCGCGCGCCCAAAATGCCGCGGGCGAAACATTGCCGCAGTGTGACAACGTGGCGATCCGCCCGTCATTGACGTTTGGCAATATTGCTTCAGATTCAATCACACGATGAAATGACGGCTCCGGCTGACAGGCGGGCGCCTGGCTTTTCGGTAACGCCCAAGAGGATCACGTCGTGTTTGAATCCTTCGACGCAACCATGCTCGCCCGCATGCAGTTTGCCTTTACCGTCTCCTTCCACATCATCTTTCCGGCCTTCTCCATCGGCCTTGCCAGCTACCTCGCCGTCTTAGAAGCCCTCTGGCTCTGGAAGAAGGACGAGGTCTATCTGGAGCTCTTCAACTTCTGGAAGACGATTTTCGCGGTCACCTTCGGCATGGGCGTCGTTTCCGGAATCGTCATGTCCTATCAGTTCGGTACCAACTGGAGCGTGTTTGCCGACAAGGCCGGCCCGATCATCGGCCCTTTGATGGGCTACGAGGTCCTGACGGCTTTCTTCCTGGAAGCCGGCTTTCTCGGCGTCATGCTCTTCGGCCTGAACCGTGTCGGTCCGAGACTGCATTTCTTCGCAACCACCATGGTGGCGATCGGCACGCTGATTTCGGCGACCTGGATCCTGTCCGCCAATTCCTGGATGCAGACGCCGGCGGGTTTTGCGATGAACGGGGCCGGTCAGTTCATGCCGGTAGACTGGTGGGCGATCATCTTCAACCCGTCCTTCCCATACCGCCTTGTCCACATGGTACTTGCCGCCTATCTGACGACGGCGTTCGTCGTCGGCGCCTGCGGCGCCTGGCATCTTCTGCGCCAGACGGCACCACGCCGGGCCCGCACCATGTTCTCGATGGCGATGTGGATGGCGGCGATCGTTGCGCCGATCCAGATTCTCGCCGGCGACCAGCACGGGCTCAACACGCTCGAGCATCAACCCGCCAAGGTGATGGGAATGGAAGGCCACTTCGAAAGCCATCCCGACGGCGCGCCGCTGGTGCTGTTCGGCATCCCCAATTCAGCCGAGAAGCGCATCGACTACGCGATCGAGGTGCCGAAGCTCGGAAGCCTCATCCTGAAACACGATCTTGATGCGCCGCTTGCCGGACTCGACACGGTCCCCGCCGAATTGCATCCGCCGATCGCCGTGATCTTCTGGTCATTCCGCATCATGGTCGGCATCGGCCTCGCCATGCTCGGCATCGGGCTGTGGTCGCTCTGGTGCCGCTACCGCGGTACGCTCGACAGCGATCTCTGGCTCCACCGCGCCGCCGTACTGATGGGTCCTGCCGGCTTCGTCGCGGTTCTGGCCGGATGGGTAACCACGGAAGTGGGTCGCCAGCCTTACACCGTCTACGGTCATCTGCTGACGGCCAACTCGGTCGCGCCGATAGAAGCTCCTGCCGTTTCCGCTTCGCTTCTGGCCTTCATCATCGTCTACTTCTTCGTCTTCGGCGCGGGGACCTTCTACATCCTCCGGCTGATGGCGCGGCTGCCGCGCGACACCATGCCAGAGCTGGACGAGGGCCCGATCCGCGCGGCCGGTGTCGCACACGGCCCGGCAAGCGCCACATCCCATGGAGCGCATCATGGACTTTGATCTCCCACTGATCTGGGCCGCCATCATTGCCTTTGCCGTTCTGGCCTATGTCGTCCTCGACGGCTTCGATCTCGGTGTCGGCATCCTTTTCCCGCTTTTCCCCGAGAAGCATGATCGCGACGTGATGATGAACTCGGTTGCCCCCGTCTGGGATGGCAACGAAACCTGGCTCGTGCTCGGCGGCGGCGGCCTCATGGCTGTTTTCCCCCTTGCCTATGCGACGGTGCTGCCGGCGCTCTATGCGCCGATCATCGCCATGCTGATCGGCCTGATCTTCCGGGGCGTCGCGTTCGAATATCGCTGGCGCACCAAACGCGCCGAATTTTTGTGGAACTGGGCCTTTGCCGGCGGCTCGATGCTCGCCGCCTTCGCGCAAGGGATCGCACTCGGTGCACTCGTCCAGGGCATACCGGTCGAAAACCGCGCCTATGCCGGCAGCTGGTGGGACTGGCTGACGCCCTTTTCCATCGTTACCGGCATCGCGATCGTCGTCGGCTACGCCTTGCTCGGCGCGACCTGGCTCGTGATGAAGACGCACGGTGATCTCGCCGACCGGGCGCGCACGATTGCGCTCAGGTGCTGCTTTGCGACGGTCGGCGCGATGGGTGTCGTCAGCCTCTGGACGCCATTTCTCGAGCCGGTCTATCTGCAACGCTGGTTCGGCTGGCCGACTGCAATCTTCAGCGTCATCGTTCCCTTGCTCGTCCTTGGTTGCCTCTATCTCCTCATCAAGGGCATTCGTGACCGGTACGACGCGCAGCCGTTCGTCGCGGCCCTCGGCCTTTTCCTCCTTGGCTACATCGGCATCGGCATCAGTTTCTATCCCTATATGGTGCCGCCGTCGCTCACCATCTGGGAAGCGGCCGCGCCGCCGGAAAGCCTTGCCTTCCTGCTTGCCGGGGCGCTCGTGCTCGTACCGATCGTTCTCGCCTATACCGGCTATGCCTATTGGGTTTTTCGCGGCAAAGTCGATCCGGAGGAGGGCTACCATTGATGCGTGCGGACGGCACGGCCCGGAAGCTTCTCTGGTTTGTCGCGCTCTGGCTTGCAGGGGTGGCTGCAGTCAGCATCGTCGGCCTCGCGATCAAACTGGTGCTGGGCACTTAGCCTTTGTGTGCGCCTGATAAGGTGTGCTGCCGTCAGCGATAAAAGCCTCGCTCAAGTTTGAAGGCCTAGCGTCTTCATACACATCGGCGGGCGATCGTCGGCGGAGACAGGACCGCACCCTCCTCCCCGGCGATCACCCGCCGAGGTGACCACTCCGGGAGCCGCAGTGCCGGATCGAATCGATCCAAAATCATCGTAATTGTCATCATAAGTTTGAGCGGGATGCGGGTGGTAAACCGCACATTATTTTCCTCATCCGCCACTGCATGATTCCTTAAATCGAATCAATTTAAGGACAAAATCATGCAGCCATTCAAATTGCTAGAGCGCCCTTAGCGCTTCCGATTGGACGCGTGGCGCTGTAGGTCGCTGCGGTCGTTTTGCCTCTTCTCAGCCACGCTTCGCTTTGCTAGCAGTTCGGCCGCAACGAACCCTACGGCGCCGCGCGTCCTATCAGACGCCCAAAGGGCGCTGTAGCCTTTGAATCTCTGCGTGTTTTGTCCTTGGATCGCTACGATTCAAGGAAACATGCAGTCGGGCGGTTTCCGCCCCGCAGGAGCTGGACAAGCGATGCAGAAGACCCCCGCAGAATGCACGACAATGGCGGATGTGCGTGTCGAGATCGACCGGCTCGACCGCGCCCTGATGAAGCTGCTTGCGGAGCGCTGGGGTTACATCGATCGCGCGGCCGAGATAAAGCGTCCGCTCAAATTGAAAGCCGATATCCCGGCACGCGTGGCCGAAGTGCGGGCAAATGCGCGCAGGCACGCGAGCGAACTCGGCCTCGACCCCGATTTCTACGAGGGCATCTGGGCCCAGCTGATCGATCATGCCATTGCGCACGAACGCCGCCTGCTCGGCGAGGCTGAGGAGTAGCCCGCTACCTGACAATTGCCGCCATCGCAGCCGACACCGCGGTCCCGGCCAATTCTTCAGACCGCCTTGTCGTAGCTGTTCTTGCGGCTGAGATACCGCTCCCAGTCGAAGGCGCTCAGGACGATGTCTTCGAGGCTTGCATGGGTCGGCACCCAGTCGAGCTTCAGCCGCGCAAGCGAGGAGTCCGCGACGACCTGTGCGGCGTCGCCCGGACGCCGCGGTGCATAGTCTATACGGAAATCACGCCCCGACACCCGCCGCACCGCGTCGAGAACCTGCAGCACCGAAAAACCTTTGCCATAACCGCAATTGCTCGTCAGTGGTTCGCCGCCGCCTCTTAGATAGCCGAGCGCGTCCTTGTGTGCCGTAACCAAATCGGCAACGTGGATATAATCCCGAATGCCGGTACCGTCCGCGGTCGGATAATCGGTTCCGTAGACATCGACCTTGCGGCGTATGCCGAGAGCGGCCTCGCAGGCGACCTTGATCAGATGAGTCGCACCCGCAGTCGATTGCCCGGCGCGGCCGAGCGGATCCGCTCCGGCGACGTTGAAATAGCGCAGCACCACGTAGCGGAAATCATGAGCGGCAGCGGCGTCCTGCAGCATGATTTCCGACATCAGCTTCGAACGGCCATAGGGGCTCTCGGGACGCAACGTGGCTGTTTCCTTGACCGGGTCGGCAGTATCCTGAGTGCCGTAGACCGCCGCGGTCGATGAGAACACGAAATGGCGAACGCCGGCCGCGATCGTCGCGGCGACCAGCGTGCGCGTGTTCGCCGTGTTATTTTCATAGTAGGCAAGCGGGTCGGCGACAGATTCCGGAACGACCGCTGATCCCGCGAAATGGATGACCGCATCGATCTCGTTTTCCGCAAAGATCCTGCCAAGCAGCGTCCTGTTGCCGACGTCGCCGAAATAGAACTTTGCTTCCGGCGCGATCGCCCAGCGGAAACCTGTGGACAACCTGTCGACCACCACGACAGACTCGCCCGCATCGAGCAGCGACCACACCATGTGGCTGCCTATGTAACCCGCCCCGCCCGTTACCAATATCGCCATTGCCCGGTTTCCATCCCCTCAAAGATGGGGACAGGAAAGACGAGCTGAGCTTTCTGAATTGGTAAACTCGGGGCGCGCCCAGCGGCCTTCGCCCGATATTCTCGCGGTTGTAGTTAAATACCCATCTGCTGATTATCGAGAATTTTATACATCTGTACCGGACACGTGCCTTCAGCTTCCGCATGACTGGGCGTGAAGGGCGGTCATACATGCTCTTCTCACCTGAAACTCAGAAAATATTAAATTTTATTAAAAAACACACGCACTCACTAACGGATTCTGAAGTGGACATGCATTAGCCTTTCGAAATATTGGCCTTCCAGGGGGAACCACGAATGAGACGTGCGAAGTTCCATGCCCAATTGAGTCGATTGGCTCGCGACAAAAACGGCAATTTCGCCGTCCTCGGAGCAATCGCGATCGTCCCCATCATCGCCGCCGCCGGCCTGACGCTCGACTTCGTCGGTGCCTATCTCGAAGCCGAGAAAATGCAGGCTGCGCTGGACGCCGCCGCGCTTGGTTCCGTGCGAGCCTACGGCGAAGGCGCGGACGAAAGCGAAGCCTCCAAAGCGGCGGAGAAGTTCTTCTGGAGCAACTACGCGCTGCCGCAAGAAAACGTCGTCGACGGAGCCAATCTCGCGGACACACCCACGCAAGGCGCATTGTCCGTCGCGTTCACGCACAGCACGATCGAAGACGTCGCCGCAGCGGAATTCAGCTTCGACTATAAGCCGATGTTCCTGGAGCGCCTGCCGCTCAAAATCCGGCGCCAGGCCGTTGCGGCGCGCGCGGCCAGCGCGGAAGCCTGTATTCTGGCACTGCATAACACGGCCGACCGGGCATTCGAAGTCAGCGGCAGCGCAGCCGTCGATCTGACCGGATGCACCGTCATCTCGGACTCCAACGACGATCAATCGATCTATGTCGGCGGCACAGGCAAGCTCAAGGCGGAGTGTCTTTACGCCGCCGGCGGAATTTACAGTTCGCCGCTATCGGTCGAACTTGCTTGCGCCCAGGCGATGGAAGGCGCGTCACGCGTGGCCGACCCGTTCAAGAACAAGGTCCTGCCAAAAACATCGGCGTGGGTCGATCTTTCCGGTTGCGGACAGGACTTCATCGCCGGCGGCGGCGGCAATGGCGACTGTAACGGCACCGGCAAGACGCCTAAGAACAACAATGAGGGCTACGTCGTCACATTGAAGCCCGGAACCTATCACAGCCTGGACATCAAACGCGCCGTAAAACTCCTTTCCGGCAACTACATCATCGATGGCGGGCGTCTCGAATTCGGCAGCCAGGCCAATGTGACAGGGACCGGCGTCACTTTCTTCCTCATGAACGGCGCCGTGCTCAGCATCAACGGCTCTGCAACGTTCAATATCTCGCCGTCGCTCGTAGGCGATTGGGCCGGGTTCTCCATCGTCGCCGAGCATGGAAATGTGGAGACCGCGATCATCAACGGCAACAGCCGGTCGTCCTTGACCGGTATCGTCTACCTCCCCGACGCTGCTGAACTGCAATATTCGGGCAATGGCGCAACGAGCGGCGAGTGCATCCGGCTGATCGCCCAGGAAATCACCCTGACCGGTAACAGCACATTCAAGATGGATTGCACGACGGAGCTTGCCGACAAGAGCATCTACTACCCGGGCGCTATCCGGCTGGTGCGTTAGTCTCGCAGGGAATGGCCTGAGGACTGCTTCGGTCGAGCCGGGAGAATTCTACCGGCTCAATATGTAGCCGCTGAGGCGCTGGGCCGCCTCCGCTACTTGCGCCGGATCGCGCAGGAAGCAGGCGCGCATGAAGAGTGAACCGCCCTCGCCGAAGGCGGTTCCGGGCGCCAGTCCGACCCCCGTCTTGTCGACGATGTCGAGCGCCGCTTGCCGGGAATCAGTCACACCGTCGATCTTCAGGAATGCATAGAGCGCGCCATCCGGCTTCAGTGTTTCGACGCGATTGGTCGCGATCAGTGCGTCGCAGAGCAGATCGCGGCTCAGCGCGGCCTTGGCAATGTTCTCGTCGACAAAGGCATCTCCCTCATCGAGGGCCACAACCGCGCCGCGTTGCATGAATTGCGCAACGCCCGATGTCGAATACTGGATCAGATTTTCCAGCACCTGCCCCATCGCCGGAGGCGCAACGATCCAGCCGAGGCGCCAGCCGGTCATCGACCAGTTTTTGGAGAAGGAATTGACGAACAGGATCCGGTCGTCATCGTCCATGATGTCCAGGAACGACGGCGCTCGCCCGCCGGCATAGTAGTAAAGTGCATAGATTTCGTCGGCGATGATCCAGAGACCGTGCTTGCGCGCGAGCGTCAGAATGGCTCTGAGATCATCCTTCGTCGCGGTCCAGCCGGTCGGATTGGACGGCGTGTTGATGAACAAGGCCCGCGTTTTCTCGCCGATCGCGGCATCGAGGCTGTCGAGGTCGAGCTGCCATTTGCCATGCTCGAAACGAAGGGGCACGGAAACCGGCCGGGCTCCCGAAATCTCGGCGGCAGCGGCAAAGTTCGGCCAGGCGGGCGTCAGCAGCACAATTTCGTCGCCGGGCGACGTCACCGCCTCGATCGCGAGCTTGATCGCCTGCATCCCCGATCCCGTGACATAAAAATGTTCCGGAGACAGCGTCTTCTGGAACCGGCGCTGATAGTAGTGCACCAGCGCTTCGCGAAGCGGCGGGATGCCACGCTGCCAGGTGTAGAAGGTCTCGCCGGCCACAAGCGCTTCGGCCGCCGCCCGGCTGATGAAGTCCGGCGTGGCAAGGTCCCCCTCGCCCACCCAGAGCGGAATCACGCCTTCCCGACCGCGCGCATAATTCACAACCTCGACGATGCCGCTTTCGGGGGCCGAAAGAGACCGGGGGCTGAGAGTGTTCATGATCGTCATGTGGGGGCTCCTGCTGCATGACAAAATCGTGCAGCAATTCAATGTGCTACAGCCCGCAGCTTCTAGACGCTTTTGCGCGGACGATCACGCGACATTATCTGACTGGTTTATCGATTTTTGTGATGTTTCGCGGCACCTACAGCGCCGTGCGTCTTTTCAGACGCACAAGGGACGCTGTAGCACTTTGAATCCCTGGATGTTTTTACCGGCCAGCGAGATCGAAGCCGCAATCGCCGTGAGGCGATCAGGCGCGCTGTTTCAATAGATCGCGAATCTCGGAAAGAAGCAGGATATCCTGCGGCGGCGGAGCCGCGGGCGCCGCTTCCTTTTTCGTTTCGACCGAAGCACGTATCCGGTTCACGACCTTGATCATCAGGAAGATGATCCAGGCAAGGATCAGGAAATTGATGAGCACGGTGATGAAGTTGCCATAGGCAAAGACGGCGCCCTGCTGACGAGCCGCCGCAAGCGAGGGCGCGGTGACGTTCGCGGAAAGCGGAATGAAATAATTGGAGAAGTCGAAGCCGCCGCCGGTGATGGCGCCGACGATCGGCATTACGAGATCGTTGACGACCGAATCGACGATCTTACTGAAGGCGGCGCCAATGATCACGCCAACCGCAAGATCCATGACGTTGCCGCGGGCAATAAACTCCTTGAATTCGTTCAGCATGCGTCTCTCCGTGTAGTCCCCGTTTAAGAACGGCAACCGCATCTGTCCTAAGCGGCAACCGCTGGTTTGGAATCTAGACCAAAGGTCGCCCGGTGGGAACCGTTCTTTGCATTTGATCAAGTCGGATCAAACCCGGCCAAGAGAACGCCCGCATTCTTGGACTTAAGACGCATAGGCCAGGCAATTCTCAACCCGCTGGACTTGCCCTATGCTGACTTTCGGAGGAGTGAGGCATGCTTTCGGCTTCTGTTATTTTTGCCTCGGCCTTCGCCTATCTGCTGCTGCTCTTCGCAGTCGCAAGTTATGGCGACCGGCGAGCCAGGAGAAACAACGCTGCCAGCAAGGGCAGGCCGCTGGTCTATGCGCTCAGCCTCGCGATCTATTGCACATCCTGGACCTATTTCGGCGGCGTGGGACTGGCGGCCGAACGCGGGCTCGAGTTCACCGGCATCTATATCGGGCCGATCCTGATGTTCACGCTCGGCATGCCGCTAGTCCGCCGCATCATCCAACTCGCCAAGACCGAAAAGCTCACATCCGTCGCCGATTTCATGGCTGCGCGCTACGGCAAGAACCCGGCGGTTGCCGCGATCGTTGCGTTCATTTCACTGGTTGGGGCCATTCCCTATATCGCCCTCCAGCTCAAGGCGGTTTCGAGCTCGGTCGCGGCGATGATCGACACGAGCCATTATGGCATTGGTGCAGGGCAGACCTTCATCGATCTACCGCTGCTCGTCACACTTTTCCTCGCCTGCTTCGCGATCGTCTTCGGCACGCGCCATACCGATGCGACCGAGCATCAGGACGGTCTCATCCTCGCGATCTCCATGGAATCGGTCGTGAAGCTCGTGGCGATGCTCACGATCGGCGTCTACGTCGTCTTCGTCCTGTTCGATGGCCCCGCGAATCTGTGGGCGCAAGCCCAGCAAAGTCCTGCGGTCCTCGCCGCCCTCGAATACCGCACGCCGCCGGCGCGATGGATCCTGCTGATCGTGCTCTCGGCCTTCGCCATCATCATACTGCCGCGGCAGTTCCACGTCACCGTGGTCGAGAACCGGACCGAAACCGAATTGCGCACCGCGGGCGTTCTCTTTCCGCTTTATCTCATCGCAATCAACCTCTTCGTGCTGCCGATCGCCATCGCAGGCATCCTGACCTTCTCGGGCTCCGGCGACGCGGACCTCTACCTGTTGAAGCTGCCGCTTGCCGGCGAGGTCCCCCTCCTTTCGCTGACGACATTCATCGGCGGCTTTTCCGCGGCAACCGCCATGGTCATCGTCGCTTCGGTGGCGCTGTCGATCATGATTTCCAACGATATCGTCATGCCGGTGTTCCTGCGCCGGCGCCTCGGCTTGCGCGGCGGACTCCAGGAGGACATGGCGGGGACGCTGCTCAACATTCGCCGCACGGCGATCTTCGTCGTCCTTCTGCTCGGCTATGCCTATTATCGCTCGGCCGATATCAGTGCTGGCCTCGCTTCGCTTGGGCTTCTCTCCTTCGTTGCCGTATCGCAGATGGCGCCTGCGCTCCTCGGCGGCCTCGTCTGGCGGCAGGCCAATGCCCGCGGGGCGATCACCGGAATGGTCTGCGGTTTTCTCGTCTGGGCTTATCTCCTGTTCCTGCCAAGCCTTGGCGGACCTGACAATTCCCACGTCGCGGCGACGGTGCTGAGCTTCCTTCTGCCGTTCACCGATCTCTTTTCGGGGCCGGATGCCGACCCCCTGGTCAATGCCACGGCGCTCAGCCTTTTCGTCAACAGCACGGCCTACGTGCTTGCCTCGCTGACCCGGGCGCCAAAGCCCTTGGAGCGCTTCCAGGCCGGCGTGTTCATCACCCGCCGTTCGCGCACGGAAGGAACATTCCGCGGGCGCAAGACCAAGGTGACCGTGCGCGACCTCAAGACGACGATCGCCCGCTACATGGGCGAGGAACGCATGCAGCGCTCCTTCCACACCTATGAGCAGCAGTCCGGCCGTTGGCTCGACGAGAACGCCTCGGCCGACATGGCACTCATTCATTTCTCGGAACAACTGCTCGGCAGCGCCATCGGTTCATCCTCGGCCCGCCTCGTGCTTTCGCTCGTGCTGCAGCGGATGGACGATGCCTCCTCGGATACGGCCTGGCTGCTCGATCAGGCGAGCGAGGCCCTGCAGTATAACCAGGACATGCTGCAAACGGCGCTCTCGCAAATGGATCAGGGCATCGCCGTCTTCGACAATGCCAACAACCTGATCATCTGGAACCGCCGTTTCAGGCAATTGCTCGATTTGCCGGAGGCCGCAGGTCAGGTCGGCTTCCCGCTCTCCGATATCGTCGAGATCCTGACGAGACGCGGCGATATCCGCAAGGATCAGGAAAAGGCGCTGATCGCCAATTTCCTGACGCTCGACAAGCCCTTCCTGCTCGAGCTTGCGAATGGCGAGCGCATCATAGAAGTCAGAACCAACGCTATGCCGGACAAAGGCATCGTCACCACCTATACAGACATCACGCAGCGCGTCGCCGCCGACATGGCTCTGAAACAAGCCAACGAGACGTTGGAACTGCGCGTCACCGAACGGACGGGAGAACTGACACGGGTCAACCGGGAACTCGCCGAAGCGCGGGCGGCAGCCGAGGAAGCCAACATCGGCAAGACCCGTTTCTTCGCTGCCGCCGGACACGACATTCTGCAGCCATTGAACGCTGCGCGGCTCTATTCTTCGTCGCTCGTCGAGCGCCTCGGTGATTCCGACAACAGCACGCTCGTTCAGAACATCGATTCCTCGCTGGAATCGGTAGAAGCCATTCTCGGTGCGGTGCTCGATATTTCCAGGCTCGACACCGGGGCTATGAAGCCGCGCCTGCAATCGGTGCCGCTCAACGAATTGCTGCGGCGCATCGAGACGGATTTTGCTCCGATGGCGCGGGCGAAGGGTCTCGAACTCATCGTCATGCCGACATCCCTTGTCGTGCGCAGCGATCCGAACCTCTTGCGGCGAGTGGTCCAGAACCTGGTCTCGAACGCCGTCAAATACACGCTGAAGGGCAAGGTGCTCGTCGGCGTGCGTCGGCGCGGACGGGCCGCGACGATCGAGGTGCTTGATTCCGGTATCGGCATTCCGCCCTCGAAATTCCGCACCGTGTTCAAGGAGTTCGCACGCCTCGATGAAGGCGCGCGGACGGCGGCCGGTCTCGGGCTCGGCCTCTCGATCGTCGACCGCATCTCGCGCGTCCTCAACCACCCGGTCAGCCTTCAGTCGAAGCATGGCAAAGGCACAGGCTTCAAGGTCACGGTGCCGCTCGAGGCAAGCGTCAGCGAACGCGCCAAACCGCGAGATGCCGCGGCCGCGAAGGCGAATGACGCCCTGACGGCCTTGAGCGTCATCTGCATCGACAATGAGCCGAAGATTCTCGACGGCATGGCAGTGCTGCTCGGCGGCTGGGGCTGCAACGTCACCACGGTGGAATCGCTTGCCGGCTGCTCGGAAATGGGCCCCGGCCACCAAGCGAAGAGACCCGATGCGATCATCGCCGACTATCACCTCGACGATGGCACCGGCATCGAAGCGATTGACCGCATCCGCGCGCTTTGGGAGGAAAACATTCCGGCCCTGCTGGTGACCGCCGACCGCTCACCGGAGGTGCGCGGCGCCGCCGAGCGCGACGGGGTCGCCTTGCAAAACAAGCCTGTCCGTCCGGCAGCCATGCGCGCATGGTTGACCCAGCTCTCCATTGCGGGGAAGGCGGCTGCGGAACAGCGGCGCTATTTGGCCGAACAAACCGTGTGCAATTGCCCCTCACCCTAACACTCTCCCCGCAAGCGAGGAGAGGGGACTTGGAGGTTCGGCGGGTGCCGCGAGTCTCCTTCGCCCCGCGCGGGGGGAGAAAGTGGCCGGCAGCCGGATGAAGGGCGGAGACCCGCTCACATTTTCCGGGACTTTACCGACGAAGCGCCAAATCAGGCAGCTGCCACCGTACCTATCTTCGACAACTGGATGACGGCCTGCGTGCGGCTGTCGACGTTAAGCTTCAGCAGGATCGCTGAAACATGGGCCTTGATCGTCGCCTCGGAGACGCCGAGCTCGTAGGCGATCTGCTTGTTGAGCAGGCCCTCGGCAAGCATGCTGAGCACGCGCGACTGCTGCGGTGTCAGCGTCTGCAGGCGATGCAGGAGATCGGCCACTTCCGGCTCGTATTCCTGATTCTGGTCGTAGCCGGCCGGCACGAAAACTTCACCGGCGATCACCCTGGTGATACCGTCGCGAATTTCCTCAATGCCAGCAGACTTGGAGAGGAAGCCGGCGGCGCCAAGATCGATCGCACGATGAATGGTTGCCGGATCGTCATGGGCCGAGACGATCATCACCGGGAGGCTCGGAAACTCCGCCCGCAACGCGATGAGGCCCGAAAGACCGCTGACGCCGGGCATGGTGAGGTCCAACAGCATCAGGTCGGCATCCGGGTGCTCTGCGGCGGCTTTGCGCGCGGCCGCGAAGTCACCGGCTTCGACGATACCCGGAGCATCGGCCATGCCGCTCAGCGCCTGGCGCATTGCACCACGAAAAAGCGGGTGGTCATCGGCGATGATGATGGTCATATCCGGCATTGGATGCTCCCTCCCAAGAGCCTCAGCCCCGGATCCCGCGCATCCTCCAACGCGCCGGATCGCGTCTCAATGGTTCGTGCCGGCGCCCGTCAGGTCTTTTGCGGCACCCCGGTACCATCGGTGGAACCGTCTCCGCTCCCTTCGAGATCCTTCACGATCTCCATGAACTTGCGCATCATTCTTTCCATGATGCTCATCGTCCGGTCAATCTCTTCGTCGCTCGGAAGAGCCGGTTTCATCGCAGTTTCACCGCTTTTGACTGCCTTTTCCAGCGCCTCGACGCGCTTGGTCAAAAGATCGATCTCCCGCTCTAAGGCTGCCCGCTCATCGGCCGCCATCCTGCAGACGAGCTCGCCGTCCTTTTCCCGGCACAATGTAACCTCGCCCGTCTTAGTGTCGAGCCGCGCAATGCCGGTGTCCGATTTCTGCATGCTGTAGCGCCCCGGGGATACCTCCTGCGCATAAGCCGGCGCGACCCAGCCGAGCGCCAGCCCCATCGCCAGTGCCGCAACTACCTTCCTCATGACAGCGCCTCCATTGGATGCTGCGGAAATCCGCCTTCCGTGGTGGACAAGCGCCAATATTTGCGGCAAGGCCACGATTGGGTTTCACGACGGACAGCGGGCACATGAACGCCATTATATACAAGATCGTTCCGGCACTTCTATGGCAGGAGGCGCGGCGGGCAGGACAGTTCACGGGGGCTCCCGTCGACCTCGCCGATGGCTTCATCCATTTCTCGACCGGGGACCAGGTCGTCGAAACGGCCGCAAGGCACTTCGAAGGACAGGACGGGCTGCTGCTCATCGCCATCGACGGCGCCGCTCTAGGCGACAAGCTCGTCTACGAACCTTCGCGTGGCGGCGCGCTGTTTCCGCATCTTTACGGGCCGCTCCCGCTCGATGCGGTGATCTGGGAGAAGCCGCTGCCGTTGGGTGCCGACGGTCTCCACGTCTTTCCTGAGCTTCTACCATGATCGATGCGCTGAAATTCCTCTCACGCAGCGGCCTTTTCCTTCTCGATCCGGAGGCGGCGCATGGTCTATCGATCAAGGCGCTCAAGAGCGGGCTCGTGCCGCGTTGCGCAGCGCCGGCCAATCCGCGCCTCAGCCAAGAAATCGCTGGCCTCACGTTCCCTAACCCTATCGGCATGGCGGCCGGGTACGACAAGAATGCGGAAGTGCCGGAGGCGCTCCTGAAGATCGGCTTCGGCTTCACCGAAATCGGCACGGTCACGCCGAGGCCTCAGCGCGGCAACGACAAGCCCCGCATCTTCCGGCTGGTGGACGACCAGGCGGTCATCAACAGGCTCGGCTTCAACAACGAAGGCCATGGAGCCGCGCTCGCGCGCCTTCATGGCTGCTCGCGCCAGGCACTGATCGGCGTCAATATCGGCGCCAACAAGGACAGTGCCGATCGTATCAGCGACTATGTGGCGGGGATCCGGACATTCTATCCGGTCGCGCGCTATTTCACGGCCAACATCTCGTCGCCGAACACGCCCGGCCTGCGCGACCTTCAAGCACGCGAAAGCCTGGCAGCACTGCTTTCGGCTGTCCTCGCGGCCCGCGACGACGAAGCAAGGAAAAGCACAAAACGAATCCCGGTCTTCCTGAAGATCGCCCCCGATCTCACCGAAGAAGGAATGGACGACATCGCGGCAGAAGTGTTGGCGCATGATCTCGACGGCCTGATCGTTTCCAACACCACGCTTGCGCGTGACGGATTGAAGGATCAGCGACAGGCTCAAGAAGCGGGCGGGCTTTCCGGCAGGCCGCTTTTCGAAAAATCGACGGCGGTGCTCGCGCGGATGCGCAAGCGTGTCGGCCCCGCCCTGCCGATCATCGGCGTCGGCGGCGTCCACTCGGCGGAAACCGCAGCGGAGAAAATCCGCGCCGGCGCCGATCTCGTCCAGCTCTATTCCTGCATGATCTATGAGGGGCCGGGGCTGCCTGGCCGCATCGTGCGGGGCCTGTCAGAGCTCTGCGATCGCGAGAAGCTTGCCTCGATCCGTGATATCCGCGGCAGCCGCCTGGACTACTGGGCCGCGCGAAACGCCTGAGCGGCACGGCGCGGCACGAGGATCAGCAGGAACACGCCGCGC
Organism: Sinorhizobium terangae; assembly: GCF_029714365.1. Taxonomy (NCBI): domain Bacteria; kingdom Pseudomonadati; phylum Pseudomonadota; class Alphaproteobacteria; order Hyphomicrobiales; family Rhizobiaceae; genus Sinorhizobium; species Sinorhizobium terangae. The sequence goes on along the minus strand of NZ_CP121659.1, from coordinate 182,990 downwards.
ATCAGCAGGAACAGGTTGAGCCCTGCCCAGAGCCCGTGATTGCCGAAGGCCGGGATCAGTATAGCAAGCGCGAGAGCATAACCGATAAAGGCTGCCAGCATCATGTTGCGCATGTCACGTGACCAGGTGGCGCCGATGAAAACGCCATCCATCAGGAAGGCGAGCGCGCCGGTCAGCGCCGTCAGCGCCGCCCAGGGCATGTATTCGTAAGCGAGCGCCCGTACATCCGGCGCCGTCGTCAGCACGTCGACCAGGTCGTCCCCGAAGACAAGGAAGCCTAGCGTCGTCAGCGCGGCGAGCCCAAGCGACCAAAGCGCGGTCATCCGCAAGGCGCGATCGAAGGCCGGGCGATATCCGGCGCCGATCGATCGCCCTGTCAACTGCTCGGCCGCATTGGCGAGGCCGTCGAGATAGTATCCGGCGACCAGGAAGATCGTCATCAGCACGGCGTTGGCCGCAAGCGTCACAGGCCCGAAGGCTGTGCCGATCCGCGTCATGAGCGTGAAGGCTGCAAGCAGAACGAAGGAGCGGATCATGATGTCGCGGTTAAGACCGAACAGCGGCTTCAGCCGCTCGCGGGCGAAGATCGCGGCCCAGTCCGGTGCGTCGCGCCGGTCAAATCGCCCATAGACGATCGCGAAGCCCGCGAGCGCGCCGATGACTTCGCCCGTCACGGTCGCCAGCGCCACGCCCGTCACGCCCCAGCCGAGGACGAGGCCGAGCAGGATGGCGAGCACGATGTTGATGCCGTTGATGAGCGTCTGCAGCAGGAGGCCGATGGAGCCCTCGCCCCGCCCGAGGACGAAACCGAGGATCGCGTAGTTGGCGAGCGCCGCCGGCCCGGACAGGATCCGATAAAAGAAATAGGTGCGCGTGACCGCTTCGACCTCGGCACCGGGGGCCATCAGCCAGATACCGGCAGAAAAGAGCAGAGGCGAGAGCAGGACGATGGCGACGCCCGAGACAAGCGCGATCACCAGCGACCGCCAGAAGACCGCCTGCTGCTCCCGGCGGTCGCCCCGGCCATAGGCCTGCGCCACGAGACCGGTGGTAGCAGCGCGGAGGAAGTTGAACGTGGTGAAAATCAGGTCGAACATCACGGCGCCAATCGCGAGCCCGGCGAGCAGATCCGCCCGACCGAGGCGGCCGACCACCGCGGTGTCGACAAGACCAAGCAGTGGCGTCGTCAGGAACCCCAGCGTCATCGGCAGGGCGATCGAGAAGATCAGCCTATTGGTGACGTGAAACGGGCCGCCTTCGTTAGCGTGGGCGTCGCGTTCGAGGGTTTCCGTGGCAGCCATGTCAGGTTCCTTGCGGGCGGCTTCCGAACCGACCACTACAGCGGCATCCAATCAGACGCGCAAAGAACGCTGTAGCACTTTGAAGTGCTGCATGTTTTTATCCTTAAATCGGCTACGATTTAAGGAAACATGCAGTAGGGAATCAGGTCAGCCGGAGAGCACCATGGCCCAAAAAGGGCGGTTTCCGGAAGCGGAATTCTGCGCCACAGCAACACCTAGGCCACGGTAGTTGCCGAGCATGTTTTCGAGGTGCTTAGGAGAATGGAACCAGGCGTTATAGGCACTTTCGGCATCGTCTTGGCCCATGGCGATGTTTTCCGCAGCGGGAAGCGTGACGCCCTGCGATTTCATCCGGTCGTAGAAATTGTCGCGCCAGCCGATGTTGTGCTGCATCTTGCCGACGCGCGCCATGCGCGCCGCCTGGCTCAATGCCGCGACCGACGCGACCGGGTCGTGAACAAGCGACGTCATTCCGCGATCCTTCCGCAGCGCGTTGACGTAACCAAGCGTCGCGGTCGTCTGGTCACTCCCGCTGCCTTCGCCGGTAGAGAGGAGGTTTGACGTCGTGCAGCCGGCAAGCACACCGAGTGAAAGGAAACCGCCAGCCCGCAACAGGGCGCGCCTGCGGATGAAAAACTGCCGATGCTGCATGCTTACCGTCGATAGCTCAAAACACGAAGAATGAGGAAGGCGGGTATGACGATTGCTGCCCCGAGCAACAGATAGTCGCCGACCCTTCCGAGGGCCGCGAAACCTGTGCGCCAGAGGTCGAGCAGGAAATTGCGAATGCCAAAATAAATGTCGACAGGATACCAGTCGAACACGGTCATGACGAAACCGACCAGGATCGACACCACGACGAGCTTGACCAGCACGCGCAGCGGCGAATCCCCCAGAAACCTGTTAAGCCCGTCCGACATCGGCGAATATTCTCCTGTTACCCTTCAAATAAGCCGCCTTCACCGAGGTCGCAAGGCGCAAGAGAAAGCGAGTTGCGTAGTCTTTCAGATTCCGCTTGTATTTTGCCGTGGCCAGCGCCAGAAGCGTCCATCGCAATCATACCGTCATGTCGATGACCCTCAATCAGCTCTCCTCCGGCGATCTGATCGCCGACCGCCGCGCCGACTACGCAAAAATGCTCGCCGAAGCCGGTGAACCGCAAAGTGCGGCGGAACTGATGGCCCAGGCTCTCGAACGCGCGCCCGACTGGGCCGCCGGCTGGTTTCGGCTGGCGGACTATGAGGAAAAATCTGGCCGAAAAGAGGCAGCAATCGAGGCGCTCCGCAACACGTTAAGGCTCAATCCCGAGGACATTTTCGGCGCTGGCCTGAAACTCGCCCTTCTCGGCGCGGCCGAGACACCCGTACAGCCGCCGAGCGTCTATGTCGAACGCCTTTTCGACGACTATGCGGAACGATTCGACAAGGCCCTCGTCGAGAAGCTCGAATACAGCGTGCCCGAAAAGCTCGCAGCGCTGATCGATCGAACGACCGGCGGCCGCCGATTTCATCACGTTACCGACCTCGGCTGCGGCACCGGCCTTTTCGGCGAGCGCATCCGCCACCGCTGCGCTTATCTCGAGGGCTTCGACCTTTCCGCCAACATGCTGGCCAAGGCGGAAGCAAAAACGATCTACGATCGTCTGGCACAGGCGGACCTGTCGCTTGCGCCGGAAGACTCAGGCGCGTTCGGCGATTTCCCCGCCGCAAGAGCCGATCTCGTCAGTGCGGCGGATGTCTTGATGTATCTCGGCAATCTCGAAAGTGTCTTCGTGATCGCCGACCGACTGCTCGCACCCGGTGGCCTCTTCGCGTTTTCCGTCGAGGATGCTGCAACGGACGAGGATTTCATCCTGCGGCCGTCGCTGCGTTACGCGCATTCCGAACCCTATATCGCCGATCTCTGCGCCGAACGCGGATTTTCGCTGGTCGCAACGGAACGCACGGTCATTCGCATGGATGCCGGAAAGCCGATCGCGGGAATTCTCTTTCTCGCGCGGAAACCTGCATAGAACGCAAGGCTGTCACGCGAAAATAGGTCAGCATTGCTTACATATTTTTCTTGAATGTTTTTGTGCATTGCAGCAATGCTGATGACCGCAGCGCCGCGCGTCCAGCCGGACGCGCCAAGCTCGCTGCAGCACTTTGAAATGCTGCATGATAATGTCCTTCGGAGTCATGCAGCAGCAATCGGGGATTCGTCATGGCACAAGGCAGCAGCGTTTTCGGTCTCTGGAACACCAGCCCCACCCGCCACACGCCCGTCGAGGACGTGCAGGGTATCTTTTCCGGCAGCCTCGTCGCCGCGCTCGGGCTCTATTTCCTCGCGAGCGCCGGGCTTCTGACCGGCAGCACCGCCGGCGTCGCTTTCTTGCTGCATTACGCGACCGGCGTGAACTTCGGCCTTGCCTTCTTTCTCCTCAACTTGCCCTTCTTCTATCTCTCGCTGAAGCGGCTCGGGCCGGCCTTCACGATCAAGACGTTCATCGCCATCGCGTTGACGTCGTTCCTGACCGACACGCAATCGCGCCTGTTCCAGGTCGGCGGAATTCACCCCGCCTGGGCCGCCCTTCTCGGCGGGCTGCTGCTCGGATACGGGCTTCTGGCGCTCTACCGCCACCGCGCCAGCCTCGGCGGCGTCGGCATATTGGGCATCTACCTGCAGGAGCGCTTCGGCATTCGCGCCGGGCTCGTGCAGCTCGCGATCGACATGGTCGTCCTCGCCACCGCCTTTGCTGTGACGACGCCGTCGGTCGTCGTCTGGTCGGTCCTCGGCGCGGTCGTCCTCAACCTGTTCGTTGCCATCAATCACCGCGCCGATCGCTATATCGCGCTTTAACACCGCGGCCATTGCCGCGCGGACGCCGTCGCAGAGTCAAGTTGTCTCCGGCAACACCGCGCTCGGGCTTCTCTTTTCCCGAACATGATCTACTTTTGTTCCCCGTGAACAGGATCGATTCTCCATTGCCCGAAAGCGACGCGCTGACGTTGCCGGCGCCGTTTCTCCAGTGGTTCGCGGAGAAAGGCTGGCGACCCCGCGCCCACCAGCTCGAACTCCTGTCACGCGCAGAGGCTGGAGAAAGTACGCTTCTGATCGCGCCGACCGGGGCGGGCAAGACGCTCGCCGGATTTCTGCCGTCGTTGGTCGCGCTTACCCGGCGCGGCAAGGTCCCGCCCGGCTCACCATTCACCGGCATCCACACGCTCTACATATCGCCGCTGAAGGCGCTCGCGGTCGACATCGAGCGCAACCTGATGAAGCCGGTGGCGGAGATGGGTCTGCCGGTCAGGATCGAGAACCGGACGGGCGACACGCCGCCGGGCAAGCGACAGCGCCAGAAGCTCTATCCGCCCGATATCCTCCTGACCACGCCGGAACAGCTCGCCCTCCTCATCGCCGATGGCGAGGCGGAGCGCTTCTTCAAGGATCTGCGCTATGTCGTGCTCGACGAGTTGCACTCGCTGGTGACCTCGAAGCGCGGGCATCTGCTCTCGCTCGGTCTGGCACGACTGCGCCGGCTGGCGCCCGACCTCCAGACGATCGGCCTTTCGGCAACCGTTGCCGAGCCGATGGACTTGCAGCGCTGGCTCGTGGCCCAGAGCGAAGAACAGGAGAATCACGCCGGTCTGATCACCGTTGCCGGCGGCGCGAAGCCGGAAATTTCGATCCTGCGCACCGACGAGCACGTGCCTTGGGCAGGACATTCGGCGCGCTATGCGATCGCCGACGTCTATACCGCGATCAAGGATCACGGCACGACACTGCTTTTCGTCAACACCCGCAGCCAGGCGGAAATGCTGTTTCAGGAACTCTGGACGATCAACGACGATAACCTGCCGATCGCGCTGCATCACGGTTCGCTCGATGTCGCGCAACGCCGCAAGGTCGAGGCCGCCATGTCCGAAAACCGGCTACGCGCCGTCGTCGCCACCTCGACGCTCGATCTTGGCATCGACTGGGGCGATGTCGATCTCGTGGTCCATGTCGGCGCCCCCAAAGGGGCGAGCCGTCTTGCCCAACGCATCGGCCGCGCCAACCATCGGATGGACGAGCCAAGCCGGGCGATCCTCGTGCCCGCCAACCGCTTCGAAGTGATGGAATGCCAGGCGGCGCTCGACGCCAATTATATCGGCGCGCAGGATACGCCGCCGGTCGGCAGAGGCGCGCTCGACGTGCTCGCCCAACATGTCTTGGGAATTGCCTGCGCGAAGCCCTTCGACGCTGTCGAGCTTCATCGGGAGATCACCAGCGCGGCGCCCTACATGGACCTTTCCTGGGAGACTTTCGAGCGCATCGTCGATTTCGTCGCCACCGGGGGCTACGCACTTCGCACCTATGAACGCTACGCCCGAATCCGCAAGACGAAGGACGGGCTCTGGCGGGTGTCGAACCCGATGGTCGCTCAGCAATATCGCCTCAATGTCGGGACTATCGTCGAATCCCCGATGCTGAACGTGCGCATGGTCAAGCGCAATGCGCGCGGCTCGCTTGGCCGGGGCGGCATGACGCTTGGCAAGGTGGAGGAATATTTCCTCGATATGCTGTCGCCGGGCGACACATTTCTCTTTTCCGGCAAGGTCGTGCGTTTCGAGGGCATCCGCGAAAACGAATGCCTCGTCTCCCAGGCCTTCTCCTTCGACCCGAAGGTGCCGAGCTATGCCGGCGGAAAATTCCCGCTCTCCACCTATCTCGCGGCGCAGGTCCGCAAGATGCTAGCCGATCCGACCGGCCGCGCCTCATTGCCGGACCAGGTGCGCGACTGGCTGGCGTTGCAGAAGGACGTCTCCATGCTGCCGCGCGAGGACGAGCTGCTGATCGAGACTTTTCCGCGCGGGAGCCGCCACTACATGGTAATCTACGCCTTCGAGGGGCGGCTTGCGCACCAGACGCTCGGCATGCTCTTGACCCGCCGCCTCGACCGCGCCGGCCTGAAACCGCTCGGCTTCGTCGCCACCGACTATTCGCTCGCCGTCTGGGGTCTCGACGATCTCAGCAGCGCCTTCCGGGCGCGTCAGCCCTCGCTCGCGCAACTCTTCGACGAAGACATGCTCGGCGACGACCTCGAGGCTTGGCTCAACGAATCCTTCCTCTTGAAGCGCACCTTCCGCAACTGCGCGGTCATCGCCGGATTGATCGACCAGCGCCATCCGGGCAAGGAGAAAACCGGACGACAGATTACCGTTTCGGCCGATCTCATTTACGACGTATTGCGAGCGCACGAGCCGGACCACATCTTGCTGGAGGCAACACGCAACGACGCCGCGACGGGACTTTTGGACATCGGCCGGCTCGGATCTATGCTGAAGCGAATCAAGGGGCATATCACCCACCGCCGACTCGATCATATCTCGCCGCTCGCCATCCCCGTGATGCTGGAGATTGGCAAGGAAGTGATCCACGGAGAGGCCCACGACTTCCTGCTGTCGGAGGCGGCCGATGACCTGATGAACGAGGCAATGGGCGCCGGCCACGATGGATAGGGGAGCGATATGAGAGAGATTGCAGGCGTTCCGGGCAAGGTCTGCCGATCAGTTCGAAGGGAAGAACAGGGCCCCTCCCCAACCACTCCCCACAATGGGGAGGGGCTCCGCGGGGCCACCGTCTCGCCTCCTTTGCCAGTTCCACATGTGGCTGGAGCACGGCCAGTGTACGGAGTGCGCGGCAACGTAGCCCCTCCTCCTTGTGGAGAGGGGTTGGGGAGGCCTTGGCGCCGACCATGCCTCCGGCCGGACGGAGGTTCAGGCCCGCGCGGGACACTCCCGAGAATATCGGGGTGACCATGCAACGGCTCGTTCACGCGATAGCAACTCCGGCCGCAAACGCCTCCTTCCAGGCGCGCACGACGATCAACGGCATCGCCGCGATCTGCGACCCGCTCGGCGGTCTCTATCTCACGGAGAGCGGCACGCTCGTCGTCTCCGACCTGCATCTTGAAAAAGGCTCGGCCTTCGCCCGCCGTGGCATGATGCTGCCGCCTTACGATACGCTTGCGACGCTGCGCATTCTTGAGGCGGTGATCGCTCGCCACGATCCGCGCACGGTCATCAGCCTTGGCGACAATTTCCATGACCGGACCGGTTCGGCGGCAATGCCCGACACCTTTCGACAGATGATCGCGGCCATGGCCCGCGGCCGCGACTGGATCTGGATCAACGGCAATCACGATCCCGATGGCGCGTGGGGGCTACCGGGCGCCTCCATGGATGAACTCCGCCATGCCGGGCTCGTCTTCCGGCACGAACCGTCGAGGATCGACGCCGAGGGCGAGATCGCCGGGCACCTGCATCCGTCGGCGACCGTGCGGCGCCGCGAAAGGTCGGTCCGGCGCGCCTGCTTCGCAACCGACGGCAAGCGGCTCCTGATGCCGGCCTTCGGCGTCACGACCGGCGGGCTCGATCTGCGCCACCGGGCGATGAGCGGACTCTTCGATCGCGGCACGCTGGTCGCCCATATGCTTGGCCGCGATCGAATCTACTCGGTGCGTTATGACAATCTCATGGGCTAAGGCTACTGCATGATTGCTTAAATCGGACAGCGAGCTTGGCGCGTCCAATTGGACGCGCGGCGCTGCAGTCCGTCGGCAAGCGGTTCAGGCGGCTTCCGGGGCGTAGCGCAGAATGACGCTGCCGTTGGAAAGCGGACGTGCCTCGATCAAGCTGAACGGCTTCGCGGCCGCGGCCTTCTTGAAGAACGGTGTCCCCTCACCAAGCTGCACGGGAACGAGGCACAGCATGATCTCGTCGATGACGTTCTCCGGCAACAGCGAGGCAACAAGGTCGGCGCTTCCGAAGATATAGAGGTTCTTCTCGCTCTCCCCCTTCAGCCGTCGCAATTCGGCGGCGACGTCCCGCACGACGCGGCTGTTGTTCCAATCCGCCTTTTCCATCGTGCGTGAGGCGACAATCTTCGGAAGGGCGTTCATATAGGTCTTCACCCGGCCCTCCCCTTCCGCCGTCGGCCAGTAGGCCGCCATGCCCTCATAGGTGACCCGACCGAAGACCAGCGCCTGCGCCTTGTCTCCGAACTCCAGGCTGATTGCTTCCAGTTCCGGCCCCCAGGCACGATTGTGAAAGTCGAGATCCCATTTCTTCGTGCCTTCGAAGCACCCGTCGAGCGTGACCAAATTCCAGACAATGACCTTGCCCATGATTCCATCCTCCACGAAACCGCTTGCATAATTGAAGCAGTTTCATAATAGCGAACCGCTTTCAATTTGCAATCGGTAATTGGGGAGCACCTCGGGTCACCATCCGGCGTCGTTGCGGGCGCGCCGGGCGCGAGATTGGCAATGTAATTGCTGAAAATAGTCGGCGACCTTTGCGCGTCTGACAGACGCGCAGCGCTGAGGACGAAACGAGCCGCGCCGGGAGCGACCTCAGAAGGCGTTGAAGGTCAAGGTCGTCAGCGACCGGGAAATGCCCGGAACCGATGCAATGTTGTCGTTGATGAACTTGCCGATATCGTCGCCCTCCTGAATATAGATCTTCAGAAGCAGATCGTAATCGCCGCTCGTCGAATACATCTCCGAGACGATCTCCTTGCGGTAGATCTCGTCGGCCACCTCGTAGGTCCTGCCGGGAGCGCATTGCAACTGGACAAAAATCGGTTTCATGGGGTTTCCTCTGCTGCGCGGAGCGCCGCGCCCGTCGTCAAGGGCGCTCCGATGTCAAAATATCTTCCCTTCCTTAGAGCATTTCCTCGTCTTAGCAAAACGGGGAAATGCTCCAACTCTTTTGAGATGGCGCAATTCCGGACGGAAAACCGTGGCACACTTTTCCTGGAATTGCTTCTACAGCGCCGCGCGTCCAATCGGACGCGCCAAGGCCGCTGTAGCACTTTGATTTGCTGCATGATTTTATCCTTAAATCGATTCCGATTTAAGGAATCATGCAGTAGACCACCGCCGCACAAAAGGGAACGCGAAGAGGACGCATGTCGATAAGAATAGCTACTCCTTGCGGAATAGCAGGCTGGCGCCCCAGCCGGTGATGACCGCCAGAAGCACGGCAAAGAGACCGTAGATCATCGGCTGCTCGTGCGCTGCGCGCGTGATCGCTTGTTCGAGGCCGGTCTTGACGACCGTGAGCGGCAGGGCTTTCGCGGCGACGAAAAGACCATCCCGGAAAAGATAGGCACGCACGACATGGACGCCATTCGGGACGTTGGCGGGGAGGCGCACGGACGCCCTGAACAGGCTGGAACTGATGAACCGCACGCCGCCCGGGTCGCGCTGGAAAACACCGCTCTCCTCCCTGATCCGGCGGAACGCGCTGCGGAACTCGCCGAGATTGCTGCCGTCGCCGACGAAGCCCAGCGGCACCAGACGCATATGGTCGACGCCGATGCCCATGTTACCCAACTCACCCGGCGGCGCGATCGTCTCGATGTCACGCGTGCTCGACAGCGAATAGGATTCCGGCACCAGCTCGAAGGTCATCGAACGGGTGTTCACCCAGATGCCGAAGACGCGCTCCTTCCTTCGTACCGTCGCGTTTTCCTTGGGCCCCTCGAGCGTGACGATGATGCTGTACTTGCCCTGCGCGAGGAGCTTCTCGTCAAAGCCGTCTATGGCACCGAAGATCGTGAGGTCCGCGCCGCGAAAGTCGGACGTGATGGAGATTTCTTCCGTCGAGATGCCGATCTCGAGCTTCTCCGCGAATTCCGACACGTCGTCTTGCCGAATCTGGGCAGCCGCCGGCGCCGCCAGAGCGAGGACCAGAGAGACAAGACATAGGCGCGCGAGATCGAACATCAGAAGCCGAACCCCGCTGATACAACCGAATAGACATTCTTCGGCGGAATGATGAGCTCGATCGCCAGCCGGATGCCGACGGCAAGGACGAGCAAGGCAAGCAGCGCCCGCAACTGTTCGCCGCGCAGCCGCTGGCCGACGCGAACGCCGTATTGCGCCCCGATGACGCCGGCGATCATCAACACGAAAGCGAGCACGATATCGACGGTGTAGTTTGTCGATGCCTGGACGATCACCGTGTAAGCCGAGACGAAGACGATCTGGAAGAGCGAGGTTCCGACGACGACGCTCGTCGGAATGCGCAAGAGATAGATCATCGCCGGCACCATGATGAAGCCGCCGCCGACGCCCATGACCGAGGTCAGGATGCCGATGGCGAAACCGAGGGTGGCGACCGGAATGACGCTCAGATAGATCTTCGATTTCTTGAACCGCATCTTGAGCGGCAAGCCGTGAATCCAGTTGTGCTGCCCGGGCCTGCGGCGTGGCGTCGACTGGTTCTTCGCGGCCTTGCGCATGGCGCCGATACTCTCCCAGAGCATCAGGCCGCCGACCGAGCCCAGCAGCACGACGTAAAGCAGCGAAATCACCAGATCGAGCTGCCCCACCTGGCGCAACAGCGAGAAAAGCCAGACGCCCAGCGTTGCGCCGACGAGACCGCCGCAAAGCAGCACCGTGCCCAGCTTGATATCGATTGTGCCCCGGCGGAAATGCGTGATGGCACCGGAGATCGACGAGGCAACCACCTGATTTGCGCCCGTCGCCACCGCCACCACGGGCGGAATGTTGTAGAAGATCAGCAGCGGCGTGATCAGGAAACCGCCGCCGACGCCAAACATGCCGGACAGAAATCCGACGGCCGCACCCATGCCGAGAATGATGAGTATGTTCACCGACAACTCTGCAATGGGCAGATAGACCGTCACGGCCGGACCTCAATACGACAAAGGCCCGCGACGCGGGCGGAATTGCTGCTCCACAATCCCTAACCGGAATCGATTGAGGAATTGTGCAATGCCTACTGCATGTTTCCTTAAATCGGAACCGATTTAAGGACAAAAAACATGCAGCAATTCAAAGCGCTACAGCGACCTTTGTGCGTCTGAAAAGACGCACGATGCTGTAGGGTTGTTCGCATCCTGCACGCATCCGGAGAGACGCACGGCGCGACGTTTCAAAGTGGCAAGTGATTTACCACGAGCAGGAATGTATGGCGGCGGACCGCCCCCTCGGCGACGAGGGACAAGCGGCAATTCCTCATGCGCCCCATGGTCCGAGCTGTCAACCTTTTCAGGCACATGGCCTCCAGACTTCGCCCCTGAACCCTGTCGCGCCGATCTGCGGCTTTATTGCGGCGGCTAAAACCACAGCATGCGCGCGCCGCTGGAAGATCATTTCGTTGTTTTATTGAAACAGTGAAATGACCCAGCTCCTTGCTGCGACGCGATTCCGGACGGAAAACCGCTGCGCACTTTTTCCTGGAATTGCTCTTTGAAGCGACGCAATTCCGGACGGAGAACCGCTGCGCACTTTTCCTGGAATTGCTCTTTGAAGCGACGCAATTCCGGACGGAAAACCGCTGCGCACTTTTCCTGGAATTGCTTAGGAATTCCGCTTCAAGAGTTCCCTGACGAGTGCGTCGGTGATCTCTCCGGTCGGCTCCTGGCCAATGGATTTCTGGAAGGCCTTGATGGCGGCAATCGTTTTCTTGCCCAGGTATCCATCCGGCGTCCCGGCGTCAAAACCATTGTTGTTGAGAATCGCCTGAATATTGCGCACGGCCTTGCTCATATCGACCGTGGCTGTCTTGGTCGGCGGACCGACCCAGGCGTCGGGGATATCGACGCTGTTCGCCTTGGCGTCGGCCGGCTGGACTTTCCATGCGTCGGCCTTGGCCATGGCGCTCGCCAGTTGTTCGGGATTCATCGCCTTGGCAATCTCGTCGCGCTTTTCGCCGGCATCCTTGTCGCCGTCGCGAGCCGCAATCGAGAACCATTTGTAGGATTCTTCCAGATCCTGCTTGACGCCATTGCCGCGGGCATAAAGCACTGCGAGGTTGAACTGGCTGTCGCGGACGCCGAGGCTCGCCGCCTTCTCGAACCATTTGGCGGCCTCGGCGAAGTCCGGTGCCCCGTCGCGGCCGCTGGCGAGCATGACCGCGAGATTGTGGGTCGCGCTGGCGTTGCCCGCGGCCGCCGCCTTGAGATAGAGCGCCTTCGCCTTCACGGTGTCGCGCGCGACGCCTGCCCCTTTTTCATAGAGATTGGCAAGCCGGTACTCGGCGGGGATCACGCCGGCATCCGCCGCGCGCTGATACCATTTTGCCGCTTCCGCGGGATCTTCCTTGACGCCGCGGCCTTCGGTGAAGCGTGTGCCGATCTCATAGAAAGCGAGAGGATCGCCACCCTTGGCGGCCGTGACAAGAGCGGGAGGACCAAAGCCTTCGGGAAGGACTACGTTGCCGGCCTTGGCGATCGGCTCGAATGTGCCCGCCTTGGCGGTGACGGCGGGAGCGACCTCAAACGTCGATGCGCTCGCCTGCGCCGGTTCGCTTGCCGGATGCAGCAAGGGTGCGTGGCTGCCGGCGGTAACGGGCGCTGTCTCGGCCGCCTTCGCGGCGGGCACCGAATTCGCGGCCGGGGCGGCATTCGCTGTCGCAGCGGCCCCTGGCGCGGGCGCTGCTTTTGCCACCGGCGCCTCTGCCTGTGTCTTTGCAACAGGGGCGGCGGCCGTTTCGGTCAGACGGTCGTCCACCGCCTTCGCTTCTGCAACTTGCGGAACAGCCTTCTGCTCGATCACTGCTGCCGGCTGGATTTCGGGCGTGTCCTTGCCCTTGAGGACGGTGCTGACGAGGGGATAGGACATGATCGCCAGCAGCACCGCACCGACCGCCATCAGGATCGGACGGCGATGACGGGCAAAGGCACCGGCAACGGACCAACCGCTGCTGTCCTTCACGCTGAGCGTATCCGCCTCCTCGACCGCCAATTGCGCCGCGCGGCGTGCAGCCGCAATGAAATCGGCCTTGTCGCCCTCGAAGGCCGGCTGGCTGCCGCGGCTCATCTGACCGGCGCGGACGCGCTCGAGAATCTTCTTGACGTCCGGCGCGCCGGAGCCGGGCTCGAGCAGCTGGTTGGCATCCTCGGGGGCGAGCATCTCGGACGGGTCGATCGATGGAGCGGGTTCGACCACCTGCCGCACACGCTCAGGCAACGCGGCAGTTCGTTTTCCGCTGAAGCGACGGGTGAGCCCTGCGAGCAATCCCGTCTTGGCAGAGGGAGCCGGCTCCCGAACCTCGTCCTTTTCGACCGTCGAAACCGCCTCGGCAACCACCACATCATCGACTGCGGCGGAAGCCGGCTCGATGACCGTCGCCTCGTCTTCCGCCTGCAGCACCTGAACATTGCGCTCGGTATCGTCGTCGCGATCGTCGAGACCGGCTCTACCGAAAGTGTTGCCGAATTCCGGCTGCGCGGCCCTCGGCATTGCGGGAATGCCGCGCGTTATCGCGGCCTCGGAGCGCCCAACGGCTGCGACAGGCCCGCGGTCTTCGAGCAGTTCCAGCTTCTCGGCAATCTGAACCAGCGTTTCATGAAGGGCTTCGAACGTGCGTGCCGTGCGTTCGTTGCTCGAACGGCTGAGATCCTCGAGCGTCCTCAGATCCTCGGCAAGCGCCGAGATTGCCGCCATGTCGCCGCTGGCATGCATCGGCCCATTCTTGGTAAAGGCCTCCATGACGGCTTCGGCCGCCTGGCGCGCTGCCTCGATGATGTACTCGTCGCTCGTTGCCAGATAGTCTTCAAGCGCGCTCATCCGGCTTTCGAAATCCACCGGAGCCGCACCGACCTCGACGCGCGGCTGGCCGATCAGGGTCGACAGATTGGCGATCTGAGTCTCGAGGTTGCGCAGCGCCTCACGGTCGTCGAATGGAGCGGCATGCGTTTCCTCCAGCCGTTGCGCGATATCCGCAAGGCGGTCTTCCAGACGCTCGAAGCGCTGATCCGCCACGGGTGGCGCGGCGTGCATGTTCAAGTCGTCGATCCGGCGCGCGAGATAGTCGAGGCGTTCGGCCAGAGCCGAGTTGACGCTTCCCTGGTCCAGAGCCTCGATTCGCTGAGAAATATCGGCGAGATAGTCAGCCAATTCCGCTTGCGCGTTTTTCTGGTTGCTCTCAAGCAGCATCGAGAGTTCGTCGAGGCGCTCCTCGAGACGGGTCGCGGCCTTTTCGCCCGACAGCTCTTCGATGCGCGCGGTCAGCGCTTCGATCCGTGCCCCGAGCCCGGCCTCGACGGGTCGAGAGACTTCGTCGATCTGCCGCGAGAGATCGCCGAGCCGACTTTCGAGACGGCTGACGAGAGCGTTGTCAAAATCGGCCGCATTGCGGCCATTGACCGCGATTGCCCGGCTGATTTCATCGAACCGTGCGTCGAAATCGGCAAGCTGCGAGACGAGGCGGCCGTCCTCCGGCTGCATTTGCCGCCCCAGGAGCTCGATCGCATCGGCAATCGCGAGCAGCTTTTCCTGCAATCCGTCGAAGGCCGCTCCGTTATCCAACGCGCCGATTTGCGACTTGATGTCATCGAGCCTGTAGGCGAGAGCCACGAGCTCGTCGTCGCGATTCCGGTCGAAGGCGTTCAAGCGCTCCTCGACATCCTTCCAGCGGTTTTCCAGTCGGCGGATGCCGTCCTCGTTGGCCAGGCCGTCGATCAGCGCCCTGAGGCCATCGAATTCGGCGCGCAGCGCGTCCGCCTGAGCTGGCGACGCCTGCCGGCCGAGCTGATGAATGCCATCCGCCAGGCGCTGCATATCTGCCCGAATGTCCTCAGCGAAAAGATGATCCTGCGCCTCGGCCTTGATGCCGCGGATTTCCGATCTGAGAGCACTCAGTTCGCGAACAAGCCCGTCACTGATATCGCGCTTCAACTCCTGCCGCAGGCCGACCAGAGCTTCGGCTATATCGGCCGCAGCCGACGCGGATCGCGCGGGTGCGGCGGGCGTTCGCGGCGCCTCCTGGACGCGGCTGGAAACAAAACGATCGGCCTCCCGCGCGGCGATACGTTCGCGCAGCGACGTCCGCTCGCGGCTTGCGTTCAGGGCGCGCTGGCGCTCTAGGATTTCTGAGACAGCGTCGCTGGTCGTCGCCGAGCGCTCGGCCTGTCGCTCCTGGGCGTCACGCCCCGCGCCGCTCATCAAGCCTTCGATACGCGCCTCCAGGCCCTCTATCGTTCGGTTCAGGGCATCAAGCGACGGCCTGTCGCTGTAGGACGGGATGCTTGCGCGCTGAGGATTGGATCGCGATCCGTTCATTGTCTCTTCGCCCCTGTCGTTGACCATCACCGAAAGCCGCGACGGGAAGAGCCAGGCTCCGAGTGGCGGTGCGATCGATGTTGCCAAAGCAACAACAGCGCGTGGACGGGACCGGTTGCAGCTTTGACTATCTCACCACCCACAATTCCTTAAACGTGGTAAATAAGCAGTTAATCAGTCTCAATTATTTAACGTTTTGTCAGGATCACGGCCGTTGCGCGCGCTCGGGCACGGGGATTTCCCTTCATGACGGCGCGATCGCAAAACTTTTCAAAACATCCACATTTTGACGTTTACGCAAACGTCACAATTTCGTAGCATCCAGCCGGCGATGCGAGACCGCGCCCGGCGGTGTACGCTCGAAGCATTGAGAATCGGGCAGACCGCACTCTGGCGCGTGCCCGAAGGGAGATAAGGCGAGGAACGAATGCCCATCTACAAGGCCCCGGTTGACGATACCCTGTTCATCCTCAACGACGTGCTCGGCATCGAGCGGTACAACAACCTGCCGGGCTTTGCCGATGCAACCCCCGACACGGTGGCGGCGATCGTCGGCGAGGCTGCCAAACTCGCGGAAGAGGCGCTTCTCCCGATCAACCTCTCGGGCGACCAGGAGGGTTGCAGACGCCACGACGACGGCTCGGTCACCGTGCCGAAGGGCTTCAAGCAGGCCTTTGATCTCTATCGCGAAGGCGGCTGGCTCGGCCTTGCGGCACCGGAAGAATTCGGCGGCCAGGCCCTGCCCTACACACTGCACACCGCCGTCGGCGAATTCATGTCCGCTGCCAACATGTCGCTGATGATGTATCCGGGCCTGACGCAGGGGGCGATCGCCGCCATTCTCGTTCACGGCTCCGAGGAGCAGAAGCGAACGTACCTGCCGAAGATGGTGGACGGCACCTGGACCGGTACGATGAATCTGACGGAGCCCCATTGCGGCACCGACCTCGGGCTCCTGCGCACCAAGGCCGTGCCGAATGGCGACGGCTCCTACAGGATTTCAGGCCAGAAGATCTTTATCTCCGCCGGCGAGCACGACATGGCCGAGAACATCATCCATTTGGTGCTCGCTCGCATCGAGGGGGCACCGGAAGGCGTCAAGGGAATCTCGCTCTTTATCGTGCCGAAGTTCAGGCTCAACGATAGTGGCGAACCCGGCGAGCGCAATGGCGTCTCCTGCGGTGCGATCGAAGAGAAGATGGGCATTCACGGCAACGCCACCTGCGTCATGAACTACGACGAGGCGACCGGCTACCTGATCGGTGCGGAGAACAAAGGCCTCAGCGCCATGTTCGTGATGATGAACGAGGCCCGTCTTGCCGTCGGCATGCAGGGGCTCGCGATCGCCGAGATCGCCTATCAGAATGCCGCCAACTACGCGCGCGAACGCCTCCAGGGCCGCTCGCTTTCCGGCCCGAAGTCACCGGACAAGAACGCCGATCCGATCATCGTCCACCCGGACGTCCGCCGTGCACTGATGACGATCAAGGCGTTCAACGAAGGCGGCCGCGCCTTCACGCTCTGGACAGCGCTGAAATCCGATATCGCCCACCGCTCCGACAGCGAAGAGGATCGCCAGGCCGCCGACGATATTCTCGGCCTGATGACCCCGATCCTCAAGGGCGTCCTGACCGATCGGGGCTTCGACCACACGGTCATGGCACAGCAGGTCTTTGGCGGTCACGGCTATATCGAAGAGCACGGCATGAGCCAGTACGTGCGCGATGCCCGCATCGCCATGATCTACGAGGGTGCCAACGGCATCCAGGCGCTCGACCTCGTCGGCCGCAAGCTGGCGATGAACGGCGGCCGCGCCGTCATGGCGCTCTTCAAGGAAATCGGCGATTTCTGCGAGGAAAACCGCAGCGACGAGAAGCTGTCGGGCTACACCAAGGCACTGAAGAAAGGACTGAACGATCTGCAGGCGGCAACCATGTGGTTCATGCAGAACGCCATGGCAAAACCCGACAATGCCGGCGCCGGCTCCACGGATTACATGCATCTCTTCGGCCTCGTCGTGCTCGGCTACATGTGGGGCAGGATCGCCAAGACGGCTGAGGACAAGCTCGCCGGTGGCGAAACCGAACGCGCGGACTATCTCAAGAACAAGCTCATCACGGCCCGGTTCTACATGGAGCGCATCATGCCCGAAACGGCACTGCGGAAAGCCCGTATCGAAACCGGCGCCGACACGCTGATGGCGCTGGACGCCGCCGCGTTCTGATTTCACACTCGGAGCAGGATGGGGAAAGCGCGGGGCGGCTTCGGCAAGCATCCCGCTCCAATGCATCAAGCGCGGCTCGAAGCGATGCCGCCCAAAGGGAGATCAAGAGATGACGAAAGTCTTCGTTTACGACCACGTGCGCACGCCGCGCGGCCGCGGCAAGAAGGACGGATCGCTGCACGAGGTGCCTTCCGTCCGCCTCGCGGCCAAGATGCTGGAAGCGGTGCGCGACCGGAACGGCCTCGACACGTCGACCGTCGACGACATCATCATGGGTTGTGTCGATCCGGTCATGGACGCGGGCTCGGTCATCCCCAAGGCAGCCGCCTTCGAGGCCGGCTACTCTACCCGCGCTCCCGGCATGCAGATCTCGCGCTTCTGCGCCTCCGGCCTCGATGCCGTCAATTTCGGCGCCGCGAAAATCGCCCAGGGGGCGGACGACATCGTGATCGCCGGCGGCGTCGAATCCATGTCGCGTGTCGGCCTTGGCATGTCGGGCGGCTCTTGGTTCATGGACCCCTCCGTCAACCTGCCGGCCTATTTCATGCCCCAGGGCGTCTCTGCCGACCTCATCGCCACTAAGTACGGCTTTTCACGTGACGACGTCGACGCCTATGCAGTGGAAAGCCAGAAGCGCGCCGCGAATGCCTGGGAAAAGGGCTACTTCAAGAACTCGGTCGTGCCGGTCAAGGATCAGAATGGCCTGACCATTCTCGACCGCGACGAGCACATGCGCCCGACCACCGACATGCAGGCGCTCGCCTCGCTCAATCCCTCCTTCCAGATGCCCGGCGAGATGGGCGGCTTCGAGGCCGTCGCCATTCAGGCGCATCCGGAAATCGAGCGGATCAACTATGTCCACCACGCCGGCAACTCCTCCGGCATCGTCGACGGCGCGGCTGCCGTGCTGCTCGGCTCCAAGGCCGGCGGCGAATCCATGGGGCTGAAACCGCGGGCGCGCATCCGCGCCTTCGCCAACATCGGCTCCGACCCGGCGCTGATGCTGACCGGTCCGGTCGACGTGACCGAAAAGCTCCTGGAGCGCGCCGACATGAAGCTTTCCGACATCGACCTCTTCGAGCTCAACGAGGCTTTTGCCGCGGTCGTCCTCCGCTACATGCAGGCTTTCGACATTCCGCACGACCAGATCAACGTCAACGGCGGCGCGATCGCCATGGGTCATCCGCTCGGAGCGACCGGCGCGATGATCCTCGGCACCGTGCTCGACGAACTGGAGCGTCGCGACCTCAACACCGCGCTCGTCACGCTCTGCATCGGCGCCGGCATGGGCACCGCCACCATCATCGAACGCGTCTGATCCGATCCCCGGGGAGAGAGAATATGTCTTACACGAACTTCAAGATCGAAACCGACGCCGATGGCATCGCGCTCGTCACCTGGGACATGCCCGAAAAGTCGATGAACGTCTTCACCCAGGAGGTGATGGAGGAGTTGAACGCGATCGTCGACCAGACGACCGCCGACGCGGCCGTCAAGGGGGTCGTCTTCACGTCGGGCAAGTCGTCGTTCTCCGGCGGCGCCGACCTCTCGATGATCAAGTCGATGTTCACCTTTCAGGCCGAGGAAAAGAAGAAAGACCCGGCCAATGCCGCGCAAAAGCTCTTCGACCTTGTCGGCCGCATGACGGGCCTCTTCCGCAAGCTCGAAACGTCGGGCAAGCCCTGGGTTTCGGCGATCAACGGCACTTGCATGGGCGGTGCTTTCGAGCTGTCGCTCGCCTGCCACGGCCGTGTCGCGTCCAACTCCAAGGCGGTGAAGATCGCGCTGCCGGAAGTCAAGGTCGGCATCTTCCCCGGCGCCGGCGGCACCCAGCGCGTGCCGCGACTCACCAATGCGCAGGACGCGCTGCAGATGATGACGACCGGCTCGTCGCTGACCGCGGCACGCGCCAAGGCAATGGGGCTCGTGCACGAGGTGGTCGATCCGGACAAGCTGGTCGACGCCGCCAAGGCAATGATCAAGAATGGTCTGAAGCCGGTTCAGCCCTGGGACGAAAAGGGCTTCAAGGTGCCGGGCGGCGGCATCTGGACGCCGGCTTCGGCCCAGCTCTGGCCCGCCGCCTCGGGCATTCTTCGCCGCGAGACCTATGGCAACTATCCGGGCGCGATCGCCATCCTCAAATGCGTCTATGAGGGCCTGCAAGTGCCGTTCGACACCGGTCTCAAGATCGAGCAGCGCTACTTCACCGAGATCCTGCAGACGACCGAAGCCTTCTCGATGATCCGCTCGCTGTTCATCTCGATGCAGGAGCTCGGCAAGGGCGCGCGGCGCCCCGGAGGCGTGCCGAAGGCCGAAGTCAAAAAGGTTGGCGTCGTCGGCGCCGGCTTCATGGGTGCCTCGATCGCCTACGTCACCGCTGCTGCCGGCATTCCGGTAAGCCTCATCGACCGCGACATGGAAACGGCCGGGAAGGGGAAGACGCACTCGGAAGGGCTGGTGAGGGATTCGATCGGCAAGGGCCGGCTGACCAAGGAAGAAGGTGAAGCCCTGCTTGCCCGCATCACGCCGTCGGCCGACTATGACGACCTCAAGGACGCCGGCCTCGTCGTCGAGGCGGTCTTCGAGGACCGGCAGGTCAAGAAGGAGGTGATCGAGAAGATCGAAGCGGTGATCGCCGAGGACGCGATCTTTGCCTCCAACACGTCGACCCTGCCGATCACCGGCCTTGCCAAGAACTCGAAGCGGCCGGAACAATTCATCGGCATCCATTTCTTCTCGCCGGTCGAGAAGATGATGCTGACGGAAGTGATCCTCGGCAAGGAGACTGGCGACCGCGCGCTCGCGACCGCTCTCGACTATGTCGCCGCGATCAAGAAGACGCCGATCGTCGTCAACGACACCCGCGGCTTCTACGTCAACCGCTGCGTCTTCCGCTATATCCATGAAGCCTACGACATGCTGATCGAAGGCGTTCCGCCGGCAATGATCGAGAACGCCGCCAAGATGGCCGGCATGCCGGTCGGCCCGCTGTCGCTCAACGATGAGGTGGCGATCGACCTCAGCCAGAAAATCCTGAAGGCGACCGTCGCCGATCTCGGCGAAAAGGCCGTCGATCCGCGGCACATGGCACTGATCAACAAGATGGTCGACGAACTCGATCGCCGCGGACGCAAGAACGGCAAGGGCTTTTACGAATATCCGGCGAAGCCCGCCAGGAAATATCTCTGGCCGGAACTGAAGACGCTCTATCCGCAACAGAATGCCGAAAAGATCGACGTCGAGGTGCTGAAGCAACGGTTCCTCGCAACCATCGCTCTGGAAGCTGCCCGCACGATCGAGGAAGGCATCGTCACCGATCCGCGCGAGGCCGACGTCGGCTCCATCCTCGGCTTCGGCTTCGCCCCCTATACCGGCGGCACGCTTTCCTACATCGACGGCATGGGTGCAAAGGCTTTCGTCAAGCTCTGCGAGAAGCTCGCCAAGAATTATGGCGACCACTTCAAGCCGACGCCGCTGCTGAAGGAGATGGCGGATAAAGGCGAGACCTTCTACGGGCGCTTCGATCCTTATGGGGAGGCGAAGAGGGCGGCGTAAGGTCACCTGCCCTTCGCAAGCAAGAATCCAGGGCCGTGCCGATGGGTGCGGCCCCTTCTTCATCCTTCGCCGAGGCGAGTGCCCTAAGTGCTCGGGCTTGACACACGGAGAGGGCAGCTCGACCAGCTCCACGAAATCCCCGCTGCGGGCGATTGACCAAGGTCAAGTCGGCGGGTTAGCGGGTGCGCTAAGAGCATGTGGAGAGATCAACCAGAACACCGTCCATGCAGCCGCTCCAGTTCGCCCTCGCCATCCTCCTGCTCCTGGCAACGCCCGGGCCGACCAACACGCTGCTGTGGCTTTCGGGTGCCGCGGCCGGTTTGCGGCGTTCGGCTCCGCTGCTTCTTGGCGAGCTCGGCGGTTATCTGACGGTGGTCGTACCGGTCGCCGCCCTCACCGCGCCGTTTATCTCCGCCCATCCGGAGATCGGGCTTATCGTCAAGCTCGCCGCCGCTAGCTGGATCCTTTTGATGGCACATGCTCTCTGGACCGCGAAGGCGCACGATGGCGCAGAGCGGCCGATCACGCTTGATCAGGTCTTCATCACCACAGTCGTCAATCCAAAGGGGCTGATCATTGCGCTCGCGATCATGCCTCAGGCGGGGCTGGTAGCGATGCTGCCCTGGCTTGCAGGTTTCGCAGTGCTGGTGGTGAGTGCCGGCTCGCTCTGGATCATCGCCGGTACTTTTCTTGCGCGACTGCCGAGGCGGCCGATCGGCCAGCGGCTGCCCCGCCGCGTCACCGCCGCCTGCCTCGTCGTGTTCTCCTTCGGTATGGCCGGCAGCGCGCTGGCATCAATGCTGTAAGGTGGCCGCCAAGCAGCAACTGGCACCATTGCCTCAGGCCGCGGCCGCCGTTTCGCCGAGTTCGGCGGCAAGAAGGCCTATCAACTGCTCCCAGCCTTCCCGACGACATTCGACCTTGTCCAGTCCGTCGAGGAAGGCGGCCTGTTCGGTGAAGACGAGGCGGGTGCCCTTACCCTCGGGCAGCAGGTCCAGGGTGGCGATGGAGGCAGAAATCCGTCGGTCATCCTTCGCCATGGTGTAGGCCGAGACGATCCGCCTGTTCTCGACGATGTCGAGATAGACGGTCTCGTTGAAATGGAACGTCTTGCCGTCCTGGCTGAAACGACCGCTTTCACGCCCGCCAACGCGGAAGTCGTGCCGGTATTCCGCGACCGGCCAATTGTCTGCCCTGACGAACCATCGGTCATTCGTCGCAGGATCAGCAAAGGCGTGAAAAACCCGCTCAGGCGACGCGTTGAAGACCCGTTCTATGGTGAAGCTTGCGTGCTCTACGGATGGACTTGTCATGGTCTTCTCCTCTTTGGTGGCCGAACCCCCGCGCTCCTCCGCCGGGGATCCTTTCGGAACTGACGTCATCGCCGACAATCCCGCGACTGCGTCACCCGGCGGAATACTGCTCTTGAATTAAAAGCAGTTGCACATTAGCTCCACTGATGCGATAATGCAAGCAGTTAGTCCGATGTGGAAAGGTGCAGGCGGTTCGGCCGGCATCTCGCATCTCAACTTGCCAGAATCGTTCACGTTCATGATCTTGGGTTCAGCCGCAAAATCATCGTGATCAACAGGGACCAGAATGACAGACGACCATCGCTCCGGTTGCCCGATCAATCTTTCGCTCGAAGTCTTCGGCGACAAATGGAGCCTGCTGATCGTCCGGGACATGATTTTTGGCGGCAAACGGCATTTCCGCGAACTCCTGCGCTCGCAGGAAGGCATCTCCTCCAACATTCTCGCCGATCGGCTGAAGACACTGGTGGAAATGGGCATGCTGACGAAGAGAGATGACCCCAGCCACAAGCAGAAGGCGATTTACAGCCTCACCGAGAAGACGATCGCATTGGTGCCGATCATGGCGCATCTCGGGGCCTGGGGCCGCCGCTATCTGCCGGTCACTGAAGAGCTGAGCATCCGTGCGCAACTGATGGAGGAAGGCGGGCCGGAACTGTGGGACCGGTTCATGGACGAACTCAGGGTCGAACATCTTGGCGCAACGCCTGCGGCTTCGGATGGACCCACGGTGCGTCAGACGCTGCAGGCGGCCTATGAGCAGGTCATGGCAAGGAAGGCGAAGGCGCGCGAGCCCGCCTGACCGCAGCTACCACATCTATTCTTAAATTGTCGGCGCTGTAGCCGGCAAAGGACTATTTTCCTTCGCATTCTTTACGCCCCTTACCTGCTTCGCTAATCTAAGGTGAGAGGCAGAAGGAATGGCGTCACTCGCCCTTCCGGAGTTGAATCGAATGCTTTCACACGACAGCATCTGGCGCGCCATCGACGCGCTGGCCGAGCGCCATCGGCTGTCGCCGTCCGGGCTGGCGCGTCGTGCTGGCCTCGATCCCACATCCTTCAACAAGTCGAAGCGCCAATCCGCCGATGGTCGCGATCGCTGGCCCTCGACGGAATCGATTTCAAAAATCCTCGAGGCGACCGGTTCGTCCCTCGACCAGTTCATGACCCTGATGGGCCCCGCAGCGGAAAAGAGCGTGCCGGCGGGCCAGCGGGAGCAATCGGCTGACATCCCGCTCATTGGCTTCGCCCAGGCCGGCGCCGGCGGCTTCTTCGATGACGGCGGCTTTCCGGCCGGTCAAGGCTGGGATGTGGTCGACTTTCCGGCAGCGCTCGAGCGCCGTTCCGGCGTGTACGCCCTGGAGATCCAGGGCGACAGCATGCTGCCGCTTTATCGCGACGGCGATATTCTGATTGTCGATCCAACGGCACAGGTGCGGCGTGGCGACCGTGTCGTGGTCAAGACCCGCGAGGGCGAGGTGATGGCGAAGGTGTTGTCCCGGCAAACGCCACGCGGCATCGAGCTCCTGTCGCTCAACCCGGATCACCCGAACCGCAATTTCGAAATGCCAGAGGTGGAGTGGATCGCCCGGATCATCTGGGCCAGCCAGTAGGATATCGTTCCTGATGCGGCAACAATCGTTCACAATCGCTGGCGGGTTTTTCGCCCTCCTGCTTTATGCAGGCATCCTCTGGGGCGGTGTCGCCGTGATCCGCGATCAGGAAGGTGCCGGACCGGATTTCCCCCTCGAAACGCCGGATGCAGCAGCGGTCGAATCCCCGAACCCGCCGGCAGAGGTGCCTGCCGCCCCACCGCCGCAGACAATATCCAAGTCGCAAGCAGTACACGAGCAGAAGGCGGGTGCTGGAAAGGTCGACCGCCTGCCGGCACGGACAATCGAACCGCAGCTTTTCGCCGTGCCACAGGACGGCATTGCGCAGCCGCTCGAGCGCATTGCACCGCGGCCACCGCTCTCCGAACCGAAGGAAAAGCCGGCAGCGACCACGATTGTCTACCAGCGTCCGGTCGCGCTCGCTGCCGGATTGATCCGCTCGGGCGAGACGACCGTCCAGCTCAAGGATATCGGACCGGAAAACGCCGAGAAGACCTGCGAGCGCAACGGCCGCAGTTGGCCCTGCGGCATGGTCGCGCGCACCGCCTTTCGAAACTTCCTGAGGGCGCGCGCGCTCGTCTGCGATCAGCCCGAAGAGAGTTCCAAGAAAACCGTCACGACGGCCTGCAAGGTCGGAAACGAAAACCCGGCGGAATGGCTGGTCAGTAACGGTTGGGCGACACCGCTGCCTGGCAGCCCGCTTGAGGCCAAGGCGGAAGCTGCCCGAAGCGCCAAGCTCGGCTTCTATGGCGATGACCCGCGCGATCTGAGCCGTGCGCCGCTCGTCATCGACGAACCGCCGGTGGCGACAGTACCGGACGACGCGGCACCGGACTTGTAAGCCCGACGTGAAATTCCTAACTGCCGTCCGTGATAGGAGTCCGGCAAATGCCCACGAGCCTCAGCCAACACGAAGCGTTCATCTATGTCATGGTGATGATGTCCGCTGTCGATCGACACATGGCCGACGACGAGTTTGCCGGCATCGGCAGACTCGTCCAGTTTCTGCCCGCCTTCGACGGTTTTGACGAGGATCGGCTGATCGACATTGGGCGCGAGTGTTCGGCCCAGCTTGCCGCGCCGGAGGGCCTCGACGTCGTTCTCGAAATGATCCGCGAAGCCTTGCCGCAACGGCTTTATGACACGGCCTATGCACTCGCCGTGGAGATTGCGGCCGCCGATCAGCGTATTCGCAATGAGGAAATCCGGCTCCTGCAATTGCTGCGCGACCGGCTGGCGCTCGACAAACTGACCTGCGCGGCCATCGAACGCGGCGCGATCGCCCGCTTCCGGAAGTAGATCCTCTTGCGCCGGAACCCCTGGGAGCGCAGGCGGCAGGCCGAGCATCGTTCCGTGCAGCAATTCAACGTGCTACAGCGTCCCTTGCGCGACTGATAAGACATGCGGCGCTGTCAGCGCATCGACGAGGTCTAAACGGATGCTGTTTTACGGTGTTGCGGAACCGCTCTGGCGCCTCATCGCCTTTGGCGCTGCCTTTGCCCTCCTCGCGCTACTCGAACTCTCTCATCCGCGTCTGGAACGACCGGAGCTCGTGAAAGCCTTGAAGGCGCGTCGTTGGGCGACGAACCTTTCGATCCTCCTTCTCTCCTCGCTGTTCCTGCGCATCGTCTTTCCGGCCGCCGCCACAGGCGTCGCGCTCTGGGCCGGCATACACGGATATGGGGCGCTGCCCGCACTCGGCTTCCCACCGCTTCTCTCCGGCCTCATCGCATTCGTCGTCTTGGATTTCGCCGTCTGGCTGGAACATGTCGCGTCCCATAAGCTGCCGATCCTCTGGCGCATCCACCGCGTCCACCATACCGACCCCGGCGTCGACCTGACGACCGCGCTCCGCTTCCATCCGCTGGAAATTCTTCTGTCGATGGTGTGGAAGGCGGCGATCATTGTCACGCTTGGCGCTCCAGCCCTATCCGTCCTGCTTTTCGAAATCGTTCTCAACGCCGGCGCCATGTTCAACCACGCCAATCTGCGACTGCCGTCCAAGGCCGAGAAGAGGCTGCGGCGTCTCATCGTCACGCCGGACATGCATCGCATCCATCACTCCGTCGAGAGAAACGAGACGGATTCCAACTACGGGTTCAATCTTTCCATCTGGGACCGGCTGTTCGCGACCTATGTGGCACAGCCGGCAAATGGCGACGATGCGATCGAAACGGGCCTCCGGGCTTATGGGCGCGACAAGCCGACCAGGCTCGTCTGGTCGCTGATGCTGCCCTTCCGGCGCGGCTAGAGCATCCTGCTTTCAAGTGGAATCACTGAAAGCGGATAAGATGCTCTAGAGCGGTTCCGGTTTTGACTGAATCGGAGGGGATTCCGTTTTAGTCCGTTTTGTGATTCAAGATGCTGGCTGGAGCGGAGGCCAGCATCCGATGACGCGACCTCTTTCGAACGATCTTCGTGAACGTGTTGTTGGCGCCATTTCGGCGGGGGAAAGCTGCCGATCGGTGGCGGCTCGTTTCGGCATTGCCGTATCGTCGGCGGTGAAGTGGTCTCAGCGCTATCGTTCGAACGGGTCCGTGGCGCCCGGCAAGATGGGCGGCCACCGCAAGCATGTGCTGGAGCCGCACCGTGCGTTCATCGCGGAGCGGATCAACCAGACGCCGCATTTGTCGCTGCACAGGCTGAAGGAAGAGCTGGCGGCGCGTGGGGTGAAGGTGTCGCACGATACGGTCTGGCGGTTCCTGCGCCGCGAGGGGTTGCGGTTTAAAAAAAACGCTGTTCGCCCTTGAGCAGGCCCGTGCCGATATTGCCCGCCGGCGGCAACGCTGGCGCTCCTGGCAGTCCGGTCTCGATCCGAGACGGCTGGTGTTCATTGACGAAACCTGGATCAAGACCAACATGGCGCCGCTCTATGGCTGGGGGCCACGAGGCAAGCGCCTGCGCGGCTTTGCCCCGCACGGCCACTGGCGCACGCTGACCTTTGTCGGCGCTTTGCGCCACGACCGGCTGGCAGCGCCTTGCGTCTTCGACGGACCGATCAACGGTCGGTGTTTCCGCGCCTATGTCGAACAACAGCTCGTGCCCGTGCTCGAACCCGGCGACATCGTCATCATGGACAATCTCGGCTCGCACAAGTCGGCGGCCATCCGGCAGATGATCCGAGCCGCCGGCGCGCGGCTCTGGTATCTCCCGCCATACTCGCCCGATCTCAATCCGATCGAGCAGGCCTTCGCCAAAATCAAACACTGGATGCGGGCGGCTCAGAAGCGAACCGTCGAGGAGACATGGAAATACCTCGGCAGCCTTGTCCCCTCACTCCAGCCCGACGAATGCAGCAACTACTTCGCCAACGCCGGATATGCTTCTGTCAAAACCTGAAACGCTCTAGAATCAAAGTGCTATAGCGTCCTTTGTGCGTTCATTTGAACGCACGGCGCTCTACTGCATAATTCCTTAAATCGGAATCGATTTAAGGATAAAATCATGCAGCAAATCAAAGTGCTACAGCGGCCTTGGCGCGTCCGATTGGACGCGCGGCGCTGTAGGAGTCAGTAGATACCGTTCGGGAAATAGCGCAGATAAATCTCCTCGAGCCTGCCGCTGCGCGACAGCGCCAGCAAGGCGTGATCGATCGCCTGGGTCAATGCCGGCTCGGCCTTGCGGTTCATGATCGTCAAGCCTTCGCCGAGAAAGCGCTCAGAGAAATAGGCGCCATCGAGCAGAGCGCAGCATCCTCCGGCGGCGCTGGCCGAAACCCAGAAGGAGAGCTGCATGCCGTCGGAGAAGACGGCCGCAACCGAACCCTGCCGCAGTGCGGAGAGCATTGCATCCCGGTTCGGAAAGGCCTTGGCATCGACCTTCGGAAAGAAGGCCTTCAGCATGGCCTCGTGCGTCGTGCCGGAAACGACGCCGACGGGCTTGCCGTCAAGCGCGGCCGTGCTTGTCACGAGATCTTCGGCCTTGGTGTTGACCGCAAAACGAGCCGGCAACTGCATGAAGGGCCTGGAGAAGGCGAAGCGCTGGCGCAGCTCCGGGCGAACTGCGATGCCCGCGGCGACGGCCTCCCCCTGGCCTTGTTCCAACGCCGGGATGAGTTCCGCATAGGTCACCGCCTGAATCTGGCATTTGTCCTCGATCTCGAGCTCGCGGCAGATTTCGCGGGCGAGATCGACATGGAAGCCGGAAAGCTTGCCCGATTGGTCGATGAAATTGAACGGCGGGAAATCGACTGTCGTCAGAAAACGAAGCCGCGCGAGTCCGGTCAGGTCCGGTCGGGCGATGCGTTCGCGGGCGTCGAAGAGGAGGGGCAGATCCCGCGATTGCGCGAGCACCGGTTCGGCGATGAGGAAGGCGCAGAGCGCGAGGATTCCGCAAATTCGTAGACTCAGGGCACGCGTCATTGCGATCCGATACTTGACGATCCGACACTGGGAGCCGCGGCCTGGAAACACGCGGATTCGATTTGGTTTTCCAGAGATTATCAAGATGTTGTCCGACTGGCTACAGGAACCTTGACGAGACGGGCAGGCGCCACTCCGGAAGTTCCTTCATCGTTACAAGGGACAGAAGAAGTGGAGCGGGTGATCGGGATCGAACCGACGACATCAAGCTTGGGAAGCTGGCGTTCTACCACTGAACTACACCCGCGACAGAAGCGGAAATTTCATCAACGGCCGCGTTCTGTCAAGCGCCTACAGCGTCGTGCGTCCTATTAGACGCACAAAAGGTCGCTGTAGCGCCGTGAATCGCTGCATCACTCGGCGCGAAAATGCTTGGAAAGCTTCAGGCCTTGCGCCTGATAGTTCGAGCCGAGGTCGAGGCCATAGAGACCTTCCGGCCGCTCCATCATGTGCTCGTAGACGAGGCGGCCGACGATCTGCCCGTGCTCCAGAATGAACGGCACTTCGTGGCTGCGCACCTCCAGCACCGCCCGACTGCCGCTGCCGCCGGCCGACGCGTGCCCGAAGCCAGGATCGAAGAAGCCGGCATAGTGAACGCGGAACTCGCCGACCAGAGGATCGAAGGGCGTCATTTCGGCCGCGTAGAGCGGCGGAACATGGACGGCCTCCCGCGAGACGAGGATATAGAACTCGTCCGGATCGAGGATCAGATCGTCGCGGCCGCGGCTGTAAAGCGGCTCCCAGAAGTCGAAGACCGGGTGTTCCGCCTTCTTGTCGACATCGACCACCGAGGTGTGGTGCTTGCCGCGGTAGCCGATGAGGCCGTCCGGACCAGTGCCCTTGAGATCGATCGAGAGCGCAATGCCGCCGCCGGTGACGTTGGGCCGCTCGCTCGCCACGAGCACATCGCTTTCGTGCAGCGCCAGCAACTCCTGTTCAGAGAGCACGGCATGCCCGACACGGAAGCGGATTTGCGACAGGCGGGAGCCGCGCCTGACGACGATCGGAAAGGTGCGCGGGCTGATCTCCAGATAGAGCGGGCCGCTGTAGCCGGCGGGGATCTTGTCGAATTCCTGTGCCCTGTCGGTGATGACGCGCGTGAAGATATCGAGGCGGCCGGTGGAGCTCTTCGGATTGGCGGAGGCCGACATGTTCTCCGGTAGTGCGAGGCTCTCCATCAGTGGCACGATATAGACGCAACCGGTCTCCAGCACCGCGCCGTCGGTGAGGTCAATGACATGCAATTTCAGGCGATCGAGCTTATCCGCGACAAGGTGGGCCGGGCCGGGCATGAAGCTCGCCCGAACGCGAAACGCCTTGGCGCCGAGGCGCAGATCAAGGCTTGCCGGCTGGATCTGGTCCTCATCCAGCGGCCTCTCGCTTTTCAAGCGCCCCGAGGCAAACAGCGCCGCAATCGCGCGGTCGGCCAAAATCCCTGTCTCGCGAGCCATACCGATCCTCATTCCAGTTGCCAGACAAAACCAAACTCCGGGAATTGACGCAAGCACGCCCAGGCAGTATTGGAGCTTTATCCCGTGGTGATTTGGCCGGTCGGCTTGCAGCCACGTTAAACAAGTAGCTAAAAAGGCCGGGTGTCAAACCGGCCCGTTTCGCGGCCGGTTTTTTTGTTTTGAAAGTGATTGTCGCATGAGCAAGACCTGGCGCCCGGCAACCCAACTCGTCCACGGCGGAACCCTCCGTTCGCAGTACGGCGAGACCTCCGAAGCGATCTTTCTGACACAGGGTTTCGTCTACGAAACATCCGAAGCGGCCGAAGCCCGTTTCAAGGGCGAGACCGACGGCTTCATCTATGCGCGCTACGGCAGTCCGACCAACGACATGTTCGAAAAGCGCATGTGCATGCTCGAAGGGGCCGAAGACGCCCGCGCCACCGCCTCCGGCATGGCCGCCGTTGCCTCGGCGATCCTCTGCCAGGTGAAGGCCGGCGATCACATCGTCGCCGCCCGCGCGCTTTTCGGCTCGTGCCGCTGGGTCGTGGAAACGCTCGCGCCCAAATACGGCGTCGAATGCACGCTCGTCGATGGCCGCGATCTCGCAAACTGGGAGAAGGCGGTGCGCCCGAACACCAAGGTCTTCTTCTTGGAGAGCCCGACCAACCCGACGCTCGAAGTGATCGACATCGCCGGCGTCGCGAAACTCGCCGATCAGGTGGGCGCCAAGCTGGTCGTCGACAACGTTTTTGCAACTCCCCTCTTCCAGAAGCCGCTGGAGCTCGGCGCCCATGTGGTCGTCTACTCCGCCACCAAGCACATTGACGGCCAAGGCCGCTGCCTTGGCGGCGTCGTGCTTTCCAGCAAGGAATGGATCGACGAAAACCTGCACGATTATTTCCGCCATACGGGCCCGGCGATGTCGCCGTTCAATGCCTGGACATTGCTCAAGGGCGTCGAGACGCTTCCCTTGCGCGTGAAGCAGCAGACCGAAAGCGCCCGCCTGATCGCCGACTTTCTGGCCGAGCAGCCGCAGGTCGGCCGTGTCATCTATCCCGGCCGCAAGGACCATCCGCAGGCGGATATCATCGCCAAGCAGATGAGCGGCGGTTCGACGCTGGTGGCGTTCGAACTGAAGGGCGGCAAGGAGGCAGCCTTCGCGCTTCAGAACGCATTGGAAATCATCCGGATCTCCAACAATCTCGGCGACTCCAAGAGCCTGATCACCCATCCGGCGACAACAACTCACAAGAACCTTACGGAGGAAGCTCGCGCCGAACTCGGCATTTCCTCCGGCACCGTGCGCTTCTCCGCCGGCATCGAGGACAGTGAGGATCTCATCGAGGATTTCGCCCGCGCCTTGAGAAGCGTGAAGGCGTAACTATAGCAGGCCCCGTTTTGTTAATGCCGCCCGTGCATGCACGGGCGGTTTTTATTGCGGATCGAAGAAGCTGAGGCGGGCAAGAACGATCCGCGATACGGCCGTGTAAAGGCAGACGACCGCGAATACTGCCGCGAGAGGCGGGAACCACCCGGGAAACAGGCAGAAGGCCAGAAAAACAACGATGGTCTCGGTCGCTTCGGCGAGCCCTGTCGTGAAATAGAGCGACTTTGCTCCGCGCACGCTGGTCGTCATCGCGCGCTTCTCGGCCATGATGGAATAGGCGAGAAAGCTCGATCCGTTGACATAAAAGGAGAAAAGCAGAAATGCGCCGGCAAGGGCGTTCGCAGCTGGATCCGCGACGATGAAGGCGAGCGGGATTGCGCCATAGAAGGCGAAGTCGAGGACGATATCGAGAAATCCGCCGAAATCCGTGCCGTGGCTGGCGCGTGCGACGGCTCCGTCGAGACCGTCGCACAGACGGCTGAGCAGGATCATGACGGCTCCGGCGAGATAGAACCGGTATGCTATGAGACCGGCGGCCGCCAGTCCGAGACCGAGACCGAAAAACGTGATGGTGTCGGCCTTTACGCCGCGCTTGACCAGAGCGGCGCCGAGCCGGTCAAGGAGCGGATCAAGCTGCCTGCGCACCGCACCGTCGAGCATGGATCTCGGCTCCGCCTAATTTGAATGGGCCTCGTGCAATCTTGCTGTTATTCTTGCCGAAACCATATTGCAGTAGAATACCCAAATAGATTTGGCATAGGGTGTTGCACATGTATCGTGCCCTGACTCGCGACATCGAGGTCACCGTCGAACCGTACTATCTGGAAGAACAGTCGGATCCGGACGATAGCCGCTATGTTTGGGGCTATCGCATCGTGATATCAAACCATTCAGACATCACCGTTCGCCTGATGACCCGTTACTGGCACATTACCGACGAGAACGGCCAGGTGGACGAAGTGAGTGGCCCCGGCGTGATCGGCGAGCAGCCTCTGCTCAATCCCGGCGACACTTACGAATATTCCTCCGGTTGCCCGCTGGATACCCCCTCGGGCGTCATGTTCGGCCACTACAGCATGGAGGCCGAAGACGGGGAGACCTTCAACGTGGCGATCCCCGCCTTCTCGCTCGATTCACCCGGGCTTGTCCGCACCCTGAACTGAGGGTGCGGCTCCTACAGCGGCGCGCGTCTTACCAGACGCGCCAAGGACGCTTTAGCACCTCAGTCGAGGCGCGCCTCACTGGGAGCGCACTTCGCTCGCCTCGAAGCGATAGGTGGTGGAGCAGAACTCGCACGTCACATTGATCACGCCGTCCTCGATGCTGTTCTCGATATCGTCGCGGTCGAGCCCGGCCAATACTCCTCGGATCTTCTCGCGCGAGCAGCTGCAGCGATCAAAGACCGCTTGCGGCTGATAGACGCGGACCCCGCGCTCGTGGAACAGGCGATAGAGCAGTCTTTCCGTCCCGACGGTCGGGTCGGTCAGCTCGTCGGTATCGATCGTTTCGACCATCACCTTGGCTTCGGACCAGAGATCGTCCTCCTCGAAGAGATGGATGGCCTCCCCCTCATCGCCATCGCCACCCGGAAGGTCCGGCTGGCGCATGCGTTCAGGTGCGTCCGGCAGGAACTGGGCAACCATACCGCCGGCGCGCCAGCGGTGCCGCGGCTTTCCGTCCTCGTCGCGATCGAGAAGCTCGGCGACACCAAGGCGCACCTTGGTCGGAATCTGCTCCGACTGACGGAAATAGGCGCCAGCGATGTCCTCAAGCGTTGCACCGTCGAGTTCGACAATGCCCTGGTAGCGCTGCATATGAGCGCCCTGGTCAATGGTGAAGGCAAGGACACCCTTGCCAAGGAGCTCATGAGGCTCTGTGCGTCCATCCTGCTCGGCTGCAGCCAGAGCTTCCTGGCTGTAACGAGCATAGGCGCGGACTCGGTCCGGGGTGGAAAAATCGGCGACGACAAGATCGACCGGACCATCACCCTGGGTCTGAACGATCAGCTTGCCCTCGAACTTCAGCGAAGTGCCAAGCAGTACCGTCAGCACCACTGTTTCAGCGACCAGACGAGCCACCGGCAGCGGATAATTGTGCCGCTCCAGGATGGCATCGAGCATCGGTCCGAGTTGCACGGCGCGTCCGCGCACATCGAGCCCCTCGACGTGGAAAGGCACGACATGGTCGTCACCGGCAAAATCGAACTCGCCAAGCCCCCGTGCTGTTTCTGTCATATCTTGCTCCTTGCATCACGGGCGAAGTGGCGTGGAGACATGGATTTCTCCGGCGCAGCCTGCCCGTTATTTCATTTGATCCTGTCGCGAACGAACTTGTCCAGAAGGTTGTGCATTTCGACGGTGCACACGCGCCCGCAATGCACGATGACTGATGGCGGCCACTGTCCGGTAGCAGAACCGGAGCCGCCCGCTTGCCGCCCTAAATTGTGTTTCAGCCCGATAAATTCAATAGCCGTCCCGGTTTCCCAAGATCGGCGCTGTTCGTCAGACGACGCCCATGCACCAGGCGAGGATCGATTTTTGCGCATGCAGCCGGTTTTCCGCCTCGTCGAAAACGACCGATTGCGGGCCATCAATGACCTCATCCGTCACCTCTTCGCCGCGGTGCGCCGGCAGGCAGTGCATGAACAATGCATCCGGCGCAGCATGCTTCATCAGGGCCCCGTTGACCTGATACGGCTGGAAAACATTGTGCCCGCGTGCACGGTGCTCCTGGTTCATCGATACCCACGTGTCGGTGACGACGCAATTGGCGTCGGTGACGGCCTGCTCGGCCTCATGGCAAAGCAGGATCTCGCCGCCATTGTTGCGTGCCCAGTTGAGGAATTTGTCCTGTGGTTCGGACCCGAGCGGCACCGCCATGTTCATGCGATATCCGAAGCGCGCGGAGCCTTCGATCAGCGAATGAAGGACGTTGTTGCCGTCGCCCGTCCAGGCGATCGTCTTGCCCTTGACCGGTCCTCGATGCTCCTCGAAGGTCATGATGTCGGCCATGATCTGGCAGGGATGCGTATCGTCGGTCAGGCCGTTGATGACCGGCACCGTAGCGTGTTCGGCGAGCTCCAGCAGCCGCCGATGGTCGGTCGTGCGGATCATGATCGCGTCCACATAGCGCGAAAGTACCTTGGCGGTATCGCCGATCGTCTCGGCCCGGCCGAGCTGCATTTCCGTTCCGGAGAGAAACAGCGTCTCGCCACCGAGTTGGCGCATGCCTACGTCAAAGGAGACGCGCGTGCGGGTGGAGGGCTTTTCGAAAATCATCGCGAGCATCTTGCCGGCAAGCGGACGTCCGGCGGTGCCATCCTTCGTCGCCGTCTTGCGAACGCGGGCGTCGTCAATGATCGTCCTCAAGTCGGCGGCCGCCATCGCCGAGATGTCGAGAAAATGTCTGGTACCTGTCATTGCTCAGAATTCCTGTCCTGAAAGTCGGGCCGCTCAGGCCGCCGCGTTGCCGCTGTTGCTCTTGACCGCCTCGGCGGCGCGCTCGATCCTTGCGAGCCCTTCCCGGGCCTCGGCGGCGGTGGTGATCAACGGCGGCAGCAGGCGCAGCACGTTTTCGCCGGCGGGAACTACGAGCAGCTTCTCGGCGCGGATGGCTTTCAACAGGTCAGCCGAGGGCACCTTTGCCTTGATGCCAAGCAACAGCCCGTCGCCGCGGATTTCCTCGATCACATCCGGGAAACGGTCCTTGAGCGACGCGAGGCCCTGCCGGAAGACAAGAGCGACATCGCGCACCTGCTCGAGGAACCCGTCGGCAAGAACGACGTCGAGCACCGCGTTTCCGACCGCCATCGCCAGCGGATTGCCGCCATAGGTCGAGCCATGCGTGCCCGTGACCATGCCGGCTGCCGCTTCTTCAGTCGCCACGCATGCGCCCAGCGGAAAGCCGCCGCCGATGCCCTTGGCGACCGCCATGATATCCGGCCGGATGCCGGCCCATTCATGGGCGAAAAGCTTGCCGGTCCGGCCAATGCCGGTCTGGACCTCATCGAGGATCAACAGCAGGCCGAACTCGTCGCAAAGCGCCCGCAACTCCTGCAGGAACTCCTTGCTCACCGGGCGAACGCCGCCCTCGCCCTGGATCGGCTCGATCAGGATCGCCGCCGTCTCGTCATTGATCGCATCCTTGACCGCGGCGATGTCGCCGAAGGGAACCTGGTAGAAGCCAGGTGCCTTTGGTCCGAAACCCTCGATGTACTTCTGTTGGCCACCGGCCGCGATCGTCGCGATCGTGCGGCCATGGAAGGCGCCCTCGAAGGTGATGACATGGAATTTTTCCGGGTTCCCCCTGGCGAAATGATAGCGGCGCGCGGTCTTGATGGCGCATTCCAGCGCTTCTGCACCCGAATTGGTGAAGAACACGCGATCCGCGAATGTCACTGCCGTCAGCCGGCGCGCCAGGCTTTCCTGGCCCGGAATTTCGTAGAGGTTGGAAAGATGCCAGACCTTGTCCGCCTGCGACTTCAGCGCCTCGACCAGGTGCGGATGGGCATGGCCAAGCGCATTCACGGCGACGCCGGCGGCAAAATCGAGATAGCGCGAGCCGTCCTCGGCAATGAGCCACACGCCTTCGCCTCGCTCGAAACGCAACGGCGCGCGCATATAGGTGTCGTAGAGCGGCGTTGTTGCGGCCATGGCGAACTTCTCCTTCCGTCCTGTTGGCATCGATATCGGGCGATCGTGCCCAATAAAAATCAAAAATGCCGCCTTTCGGCGGCGCAGGCACTATTCCCATTTCGCACCGCAATGTCAACAAAACCAAGGCTTGCAGCGCGCTTGAATGCCCGGATTCCGACGTGCGAAAAAACGTGCCGCAGGGGCTTGCAAAAATGCAACGGCCAGCCAGCAAGTTGGGGAAAACTCCGAAATCGATTCGGCGCGATTCCCGCGACTCTTGCCACGGAGTCACCCTGCCAGTAGGTTAATATTCAATTACTAGACGCATGCGGCGGACCTAGTCACCAAAAGAGTTATCGCGTTGCAGCTCCGGACTTTTTTCCGGAGCTGGGTGATGGATTCTGCCATCCAACGCCGAGAACGGGGAGTGCAGAAATGAACTGGACTGACGAGCGGGTGGAGAAACTGAAGAAGCTGTGGTCCGAGGGCCTGAGCGCCAGCCAGATCGCAGCGCAACTGGGTGGCGTCAGCCGCAACGCCGTGATCGGCAAGGTTCACCGGTTGAGCCTGCCGGGCCGCGCGAAGGCGGGTGGCACGACCACTGCCGCGCGTCCGAAGCGCACCACGTCCGCTCCCCGGGCACCGAACTATGCCGCGCGGGTCGCCACCCGCACCGTCACCCGCACCGCCGGCGCGACCGTGCTGAAGGAAGAGGTCGAAGTCGATCTCGTCGCCGACCAGGACATCGAACTCGCACCGAACGTCGTCATCCCGATGTCGCGGCGCCTCGGCCTGACGGAGCTCACGGAGCGCACCTGCAAGTGGCCGATCGGCGACCCGCTGAAGGAAGAGTTCCATTTCTGCGGCAACGACTCGCCGGAATCGTCGCCCTATTGCAGCTATCACACGCGGCTCGCCTATCAGCCTTCCGCCGAGCGCCGGCGCATGCGCTGACCGACCGCGAGCAAACATAATTGAAAAAGGGGCGGTGACGCCCCTTTTTTGATGCCTGTGGAAGCGGGCGGGTGGCCTCAGCTTTCCAGTGAATAGCCGGCGCCGCGTACGGTGCGGATGACATCGGGCATGTTGGAGAAGTTCAACGCCTTGCGAAGGCGGCCGACATGCACGTCCACGGTGCGCTCGTCGACATAGATGTCATGTCCCCACACGCCGTCGAGAAGCTGCGAACGGGAGAAGACGCGCCCCGGCGAGGACATCAGGAACTCCAGGAGCCGGAACTCCGTCGGTCCGAGCCGGACTTCACGGCTGCGCCTGTGGACACGGTGCGTCTCGCGATCGAGTTCGATGTCGCCGCAGCGCAACAGCGTCGAAAGCACCTCGGGCTTGGCCCGCCTGAGCATTGCCTTCACTCTCGCCATCAGTTCCGGCGTCGAAAACGGTTTGACGACATAGTCGTCCGCGCCGGTGGCAAGCCCGCGAACGCGTTCGCTTTCCTCGCCCCGCGCGGTCAGCATGATGATCGGCAGGCGCTCCGTTTCCGGCCTCTGCCGCAGCCGGCGGCAGAGTTCGATGCCGGAAACCCCGGGCAGCATCCAGTCGAGGATCAGGAGATCGGGCAAGCGCTCCTGAAGGCGGATCTCGGCCTCGTCTCCACGCAAGATCGTATCGACGTCGAAACCTTCGGCCTCGAGATTGTAGCGCAGGAGGACGCTCAGCGCCTCCTCGTCCTCGACTACGGCTATCTTCGGCAACATTCGGTCATGCTCCTTCCTACGCGCGGGTGCCATCATGCCACCGCGGCACAGTATGGGCCGCGAAAAACCGCGACCGGTATAAGATCAACGCATGCACTAGGGCATACGGCTGTCGGGCGCTCTAGTCCGTCACAGAGCCTAGCGTGGACGTCGTGTCGTCCTTCGGCCGCTCGCCCTGCGGCTGGGCGCCCGTTGCCATGTAGTAGATCGTTTCGGCAATGTTGGTCGCGTGGTCGCCGATACGCTCAATGTTCTTGGCACAGAAGAGAAGATGCGTGCACGGCGTGATGTTGCGCGGATCTTCCATCATATAGGTGAGCAGTTCGCGGAAAAGCGACGTGTAGATCGCGTCGATCTCCTCGTCGCGCTCGCGGATGCTGTTTGCCTTTTCCGGCGAGCGGGAGGCATAGACGTCGAGCACCTCCTTGAGCTGAACCAAGGCCAGTTCCGCCAGGTGCTCCAGGCCACGGGCGAGCTTGCGCGGAATGCCGGATCCGGCGACCGCGATCACGCGCTTGGCGGTGTTCTTGCCTAGATCGCCGACACGTTCCAGATCGGCGGCGATACGGATCGACCCCATGATCTCGCGGAGATCCGAGGCCATAGGCTGACGCTTGGCGATGGTGACGATCGCCTTGTCGCCGATCTGGCGCTCGGCATCGTCAAGGATCGCGTCGTCGGAAATCACCTTCTGCGCCAGCGCCAGGTCGGAATTCACGAGCGCCCGGACGGAATCGGCCACCATCTGCTCGGCAAGCCCTCCCATTTCCGAGACGCGGCGCGTCAGATATTTCAGCTCGTCGTCAAACGCCGACGTGATGTGTGTAGGTGACATGTTTCGTTCCTCGAACTCGCAAACCCGTTGACCAGATCATTTCATGCTCCGTCGAAACGCTGAAATGACCTAACTCCTTGAACTTACACAAATCCAGAGGAGAACCGTTGCGCGCTCTTCCTGGAATTGCCCTGGTCGCCTGGCTTAGCCAAACCGACCCATGATGTAGTCCTGCGTGCGCTGGTCATCCGGATTGGTGAACATCTTATCGGTATCGTTCTCCTCGACGAGATTGCCGAGGTGGAACATGGCGGTGCGCTGCGAGACGCGCGCGGCCTGCTGCATCGAGTGCGTCACGATGACGATCGTGAAGTTCGCGCGAAGTTCGTGAATGAGTTCCTCGACCTTCGCGGTAGCGATCGGATCGAGTGCCGAACAGGGCTCGTCCATCAGGATCACCTCGGGGCTGACGGCAACGGCGCGCGCAATACAGAGACGCTGCTGCTGGCCACCGGAAAGGCCTGTACCCGGCTCGTGCAGGCGATCCTTGACCTCGTTGAAAAGACCGGCCCTTTGCAGGCTCGTTTCGACGATCTCGTCGAACTCAGCCTTGGTGCGAGCGAGGCCATGAATACGAGGACCGTAGACGACGTTCTCGTAGATCGACTTCGGGAACGGGTTCGGTTTCTGGAACACCATGCCGACACGGGCCCGCAGTTCCACGACGTCGATCGACGGATCGTAAATGTCGTCCTCGTCGAGCGTGATCTTGCCGGTCACGCGGCAGTTCTCGATCGTGTCGTTCATACGGTTCAGCGTGCGCAGAAACGTCGACTTGCCGCAGCCCGACGGACCGATCAAGGCTGTCACGGTGTTTTCACGGATATTGAGATTGACGTCGAAGAGCGCGCGCTTCTCGCCGTAATAGACCGACACATCCTTGCCGATCATCTTGTAGGGTACCGTGTTCATTTTCAGGTCCAGAACTTTTTCCACTGCAGCTTCCGACATCATGTTCATAGTCCTTACCCCACTACCAGCGACGCTCAAAGCGACGCCGCAAGAGAATTGCGCCCAGGTTCATGATCACAAGGAAGATCAGGAGAATGATGATCGCTCCCGAGGTCCGCTCCACAAAAGCGCGTTCCGGCTCATTTGCCCACATGTAGATCTGCACCGGCAGTGCCGTGGAGGGCTCCAGCGGCGAACCGGGATAGTCGACGACGAAGGCCACCATGCCGATCAGGAGCAGCGGCGCCGTTTCGCCAAGCGCATGCGCAAGGCCGATGATCGTACCAGTTAGAATGCCCGGCATGGCGAGCGGCAGCACATGGTGGAAGATCGTCTGCATCCTCGATGCGCCGAGACCCAGTGCCGCGGAACGGATCGACGGCGGCACCGCCTTCAACGCCGCACGGGTGGCGATGATGATTGTCGGCAGCGTCATCAGCGTCAGCACGAAGCCGCCGACGAGGGCCGCCGAACGCGGCATGCCGGCGAAGTTGACGAATACGGCAAGACCGAGAAGGCCGTAAACGATCGACGGCACGGCGGCGAGATTGTTGATGTTGACTTCGATCAGATCCGTAAGGCGGTTCTTCGGCGCGAACTCCTCGAGATAGATCGAGGCGGCAACACCGATCGGCAGCGCCAGGACCAGCACGATCAGCATCATGTAGAGCGAGCCGACAAGCGCGACGCCGACACCCGCCGCTTCCGGACGGCTCGACGCGCCAAAGGTGAAGATACCGGTGTTGAAGCTCTTCTTGAGCACGCCGGCATCGGCAAGCTGGTTCATCCAGGCGACCTGCTGATCCTTGACCTTGCGCCTGCCCTCATCCACCGACAGGTCGATCTGCCCCTTGAAAGCGGAGTCGATATTCGCCTCTGCAAGGAGCGTGACCGGCACGGTCTTGCCGATCAGCGACGGATCAGCAACGACCATGTTGCGCAGCTGCATGCGCGCGCTGGGCGAGATCATGTCCGTCGCCTGCTTGAGCAGCGGCCGCTTCGTCGGGTCGAGGCCGAGCTGCTTCACGAGAGCATTGCGTACGAGCAGAGGATAGTTTGCGGTCATCAGCGCCTTGGGATCGGTGGCGCGCTCGTTCTTCGGATCGATCACGTTCTCGGAGAATTCGATCGGCAGCGTGATCGTCGTCTGCAGGAAGGCGGTGTAACCGTTGGAGACGACTGTCGAGATGAGGATCGCCAGAAACAGGAGGCCAAGGGTGATCGCGGTGATGCCGTAGGCGCGGAAGCGCCGCTCCGCCGCATAACGGCGCTTGATACCGATATCGCGGCGTGTTTCGGCGGGACGGGTGGAGACCCTTACCGTGGAGGTGGCAAGCTCGGTCATTCGTACTGTTCCCGGTATTTGCGCACGATGTAGAGCGCGTAGATGTTGAGGCAGAGCGTGATGACGAACAGCGTGATGCCGAGCGCGAAGGCGACCAGCGTCTGCGGCGACGTGAACTCCAGGTCGCCCGTCAACTGATTGACGATCTTGACCGTCACCGTCGTCATCGGCTCGAAGGGGCTGAATTGCATGCGCGCTGCCACGCCGGCGGCAAGCACGACGATCATCGTTTCACCGACCGCTCGCGAGGCCGTCAGCAACAGTGCGCCGACGATGCCGGGCAGTGCGGCCGGCAGGATGACCTTCTTCACCGTCTCCGAACGCGTGGCACCAAGGCCAAGAGAGCCATCGCGCAGCGCCCGCGGCACCTGGGTGATGATGTCGTCGGACAAGGAGGAGACGAACGGGATGAGCATGATGCCCATGACGATGCCGGCCGTGATGACGCTCTGTGCCTGAATGAAGTTCTGGTAGCTGCCGGTGATGAGACCGCTCAATTGCGCCGAGATATCGCGCAGGAATGGACCGACCGTCACGAGTGCGAAGAAGCCGTAGACGATCGTCGGGATGCCGGCGAGCACCTCGAGGAGCGGTTTGGCGGTCGAACGCAGCCGCGGGCTGGCGTATTCGGCCATGTAGATCGCCGCGAAAAGGCCGATCGGCACGGCGAAAAGCATGGCGACGAAAGCAATGTAGAGCGTGCCGGCGAGCAGCGGCAGCAGACCGAACTGGCCCGAGGCACCGGAATTGCCGGCCGCGGCGAAACGCGGATCCCAGACGGTGCCGAAGAAAAACTCGACGGGCGATACCATGCTGAAGAACCGGCCGGCCTCCGACAGCATCGAACCGACGATGCCGATCGTCGTCAGGATGGCGATGGACGAGGCAACGACGAGCCCGCCCAGCATGACCCGCTCCACCTGGTTGCGGGCACGGAAACGCGTCGAGACATTGCGGATCGCGTAGAGAGCGCCGGCAACGGCAATCAGAACCACGACCGCGCTCATCAGCCAACGGCTGTAGTAACGCATTTCGTTGAACTGCTGCGCCGCCTCGATCATATACGGCTCGCCTTCGCCGGCAAGCGGCACGCCCTTGGCCGCGAGCGCCTCACGAAGGTTGGCACTACCATTTTCAACCGCTGTAAGTTCAGCAGGGCTCAAGCGGCTGAGACCCACGGCAACGGACTTGACCTGGCCGAGCGCGAGCTGGGTATTCGCCTCACCCTGGCTCTGCACAGAATCG
The DNA here is from genome assembly GCF_029714365.1 of Sinorhizobium terangae. Classification (NCBI taxonomy): domain Bacteria; kingdom Pseudomonadati; phylum Pseudomonadota; class Alphaproteobacteria; order Hyphomicrobiales; family Rhizobiaceae; genus Sinorhizobium; species Sinorhizobium terangae. The sequence continues at coordinate 141,001 of NZ_CP121659.1, read as the reverse complement.
GGAAGAGCCGAGCGGACGCTTGCATCGACGTAGATCGGCGAGGCGACCAGCCATGCGGCCAGCACGAGTACAGCGGGCAACATGGCCCATATGGCGACGTAGCTGCCGTGGTAGCCAGGCAGGGAATGCAGGTTCGAGAGCTTGCCGCCCGACCGCGCGAGCGAGCGCGCACGACCGGCAAAATAAGCAATGAAACCAATCAAAACAATCAACAAAAGTAGGAGCGAAGTACTCATCGGCACGTCTCCCTGGTAAAGGCCATGCCAAGCCACCGGCAATATCGAATGAACACACACCCCGGCGCAACAACGAGTCGCGCCGGGGTGCGTCTTTATAATCAGAGCATGTTGCCAGCTTCGAAGGACTTGCGAATTTCTTCGCGCTCGGCGTCCGGAGCGGAAACGAGGCCGTACTCAGCGAGCGGGCTGTCGGGGCCGATCATCTGGTCGTCGATGAAGAATTCGACATATTCCTTGAGACCCGGGACCACACCCATGTGCGCCTTCTTCACGTAGAAGAACAGCGGGCGGGAAACCGGGTACTCACCCGAAGCGATCGTTTCGGTCGAGGGAACGACGCCGTTGACGGTCGCAACCTTCAGCTTGTCGGCGTTGTTTTCATAGAACGAAAGGCCGAATACGCCGATACCGGTCTTGTTGGACGCGATACGGGCAAGCGTTTCGGTGTAGTCGCCGTCGATGTCGACAGCCATGCCGTCCTTGCGAACAGCGACGCACTTGGCGAGCTGTTCCTTGGCATCGCTGACGGCAGCCTTGATGACGTCCTGGGCGCCCGATTCCTTGCAGCCTTCGTTGAGGATCTTCTCTTCGAAGACTTCGCGCGTGCCGTGCTTCTGGCCCGGGATATAGGCGGCGATTTCGGCGTCCGGAAGCGAAGCGTCGATTTCCGACCACTTCTTGTAGGGGTTGGCGACGAGCTTGCCGTCGACGACGACTTCAGCGGCCAGAGCCTTGTAGAGGTGTTCCGGCTTCAGGGCGAGATCGGCGTTGCCAGCGTCGGTCGCGAACACGATGCCGTCATAACCGATCTTGACTTCCTGGATTTCGGTCACGCCGGCTGCCTTGCAGGCCTCGATTTCGCTGTCCTTGATCTTGCGCGAGGAGTTGGCGATGTCGATCGTGTCTTCGCCGACGCCCTTGCAGAATTCCTTCAGACCGGCGCCGGAGCCGCCGGATTCGACGACCGGGGTCTTGAAGTCCGGAAAGGCTTCGCCGAAGCTTTCAGCGACGATCTTTGCGTAGGGAAGAACGGTCGAGGAGCCGGCGACCTGGATCTGGTCGCGAGCCGCTGCGGCGCCCGCGAATGCGGCCGAGGCGACCAGGGCCGCTACAGTGAGTTTAAGAGCTTTCATAATGTTCTCCCGGAATGGGCTTGTGTTGGTGCGCTTCGGTTGCAGCGCTCTCTTCGCCGTATGATCGGCTGCCCCTTGTTAGCCGCCGATGGCCACATCTTTTATGTCAGTTCGATGAAACATTTATGACAGCCTATGTCGTTGAAGAAGCTGCTTTATTCCGAATTCCGCGATGCGGCGACGACGTTTTGTGTCAGAAGCGGACCGTGAAGATCGTGCCCTTGCCGACCTCCGAATGGACAAGAAGACGGGCGCGGTGACGCGTGAGAATATGCTTGACGATCGCAAGCCCAAGACCGGTGCCTTTCTTGGAACGGCTCGCCTCGACATTAACCCGATAGAAACGTTCGGTAATTCTGGGTACATGCTCGGCCGGGATGCCCGGGCCGTGGTCGGTGACGGTCACTTCGGCCTGCTCGCCCTCGCCGGCTACGAGACGCACCTCGACCTTCTTGCCCTCCTGGCCGTATTTGCAGCCATTCTCGATCAAGTTCTCGAAAACCTCGATCAACTCGTCGCGATCTCCGCGGACGAAGACCGGTGCATCCGGAACGTCGAGCGAAATCGCCACGTCGAGCTCGGTTGCGAGCGGCAGCAGGCTGTCGCGCACGTGCCCGAGCAGCGGCGCCAGATCGATCCTGTCTTCCGGGGCAAGATGCGACTTCAGTTCGAGCCTGGAGAGCGACAAAAGATCGTCGACGAGCCGGCTCATGCGGGTGACCTGCTCGTGCATGATGACGAAAAACTTCTCCTGCGCCTTCGGATCGTTGCGCGCCGGCCCCTGCAGCGTTTCGATGAAACCGCGGAGAGAGGCGAGCGGCGTGCGCAACTCGTGGCTGGCATTGGCGACGAAATCCGAGCGCATCCGGTCGATCCGGCGGGCCTGTGAAATGTCGCGATAGGTCAGCAGGAAGATACGCCGGCTCGAAGCGTCGGTTCCAATCTCGGCGGGCGCGACCCTCACAACATAGACGGCATCCGACGGCAGTCTCTCGGTGTGTTCGATCTGGTTGATCTTGCCGGTGGCGATTGTCTCGCGCACCATATCGAGGATGCCCGGGGAACGGACGCGCGCGGAAAGGTCGCTGTTCGGGGGGATCATGCCGAAAGCCTTCTCGGCAGCGCTGTTCTGAAACACCACGGTCTCATCCGCGGCGACCACGAGCACCGGCATATCGAGCGCGTTCAGCGCCGGAACCAGCGGGTCGCTTCCCTTCTCGGCGGCAACGACCCTTACTGGTGCCGGCGGCACCGACGGCACGCTGCGATTGAGCAGTGCGGCGGCAAGCACGATCCAGAACGGCAGCACGGCGAGGATATGAATACCGGCGAGCGTGGCGAGAACGGCGATGAGGACCGAAAGGCCGAGAACCCACCGTTCCGCCTTCAGCTTCGGCAGCAGCGTTCGCCAGAACACCTTTGCGTCGTCCAACACAACATCCTCATGACTCAATTGCCGTTCCCCCTGCTCACGATGCCGCGAAAGCAGAGAGATAGCGCTGCTTCATGACATGATTTTCACGACATGCTTGAATCCGCAATGCAATTATGGCCTCTTCCGAGGAAATCGAGCATCAGCGGGAGGCAAAGCAAATGGCAGCAGAAACAGCGGCAGCCGAGGCCAAACCGGGCAGCCGGGCGGTCGAATTGCGAATCGGCGGCAAGACCCGCGTCTTTGATATCGACAACCCGGAATTGCCGAAGTGGATCGATGACGAGGCCTTCTCGTCCGATGACTACCCTTACAAGAAGAAGCTCGAAGAGGACGAGTACGAAGAAACGCTGACCAAACTGCAGATCGAACTCGTCAAGGTCCAGTTCTGGATGCAGGCGACCGGCAAGCGGGTGATGGCGCTTTTCGAGGGACGCGACGCGGCCGGCAAGGGTGGCGCCATCCACGCGACGATGGCCTATATGAACCCGCGTTCCGCCCGCATCGTCGCGCTCACCAAACCGACAGAGACCGAGCGCGGTCAATGGTATTTCCAGCGCTACGTCGCGACCTTTCCGACGGCGGGCGAATTCGTGCTCTTCGATCGCTCCTGGTACAACCGCGCCGGTGTGGAACCGGTCATGGGCTTCTGCACACCCGAGCAGTACGAGCATTTCCTCAAGCAGGCTCCCCGCTTCGAGAAAATGATTGCCCATGACGGCATCCATCTCTTCAAATTCTGGATCAATATCGGCCGCGAGATGCAGTTGAAGCGATTCCATGATCGCCGGCATGATCCCCTGAAGATCTGGAAGTTATCGCCGATGGACATCGCGGCACTGAACAAGTGGGACGACTATACCGAAAAACGCGATCGGATGCTGAAGGAAACGCACACCGACCATGCCCCTTGGACGGTCATCCGCGGCAACGACAAGCGCCGTGCCCGGATCAATCTGATCCGCCACATACTCAAGAACCTGGACTATGACGGCAAGGACAAGGCGGCGATCGGCGAGGTCGACGACAAGATCGTCGGCTCCGGACCGGGCTTCCTGAAATGATCCGCGGCTTCGAACGTGCGCTCAAGTGAACGCATCAACAGCGTCGCACGCACATTCGCGACACGGGGCGCCTGACCGCGCTACTGCCCCGGCAGCACGCGAATCGCGAAAATGTCCAGGCTGTTGCCCGCCCCGCTGACGTCGCTGTTGAGCACGAGCCTGCCGGGACCGCTTGGCGCCTTGTTCTGATCAAACGAGATCTTGAAAAGCATATCCAGCCGCTCGTCATGCGCGGTGAACCGGTGGCGGCCACAGGCACCGAGCGAGGAGAAGTCGCATTCGACGGAAAATTCAGCCGTCTTGCCGGGCATGGCCTGGACGGTGAGCGCCAGTGTCGATGATTTGCCCGAGAGCTGTGCCAGGATATCGGCGGGAATTTCGAAGACGAGGTCCCCATCCCTGCCGGCGACTGCCGATGTCACCCGCACGCGCTCGCCCCCGTCGTCGTTCAATGGCTCGACGCTGGAGCGCGCACCCGGCTTGATCGCCGCGGCCTCCGCCGGCTTGAATACCTCGATCCACTCGCCCGAGAAGCCTTCCTGTGCGGCGAGGTTCTGAAGTCCTGCCGCGCCGTCGAAGTCTTCCGATTCCACCGTGGCAGGCGGATTGGCGACGCCGGTATCGGCCGGCGATTTCAGCAGCTCGTTCGTCTGGATCCACCACACGGTGGCGCCTGCCGCCGCCGCAAGCGTCGCCACAACCATGGCAAGGGAAAGCAGGCGCCCGCGCCGGCGCTTGCGCGGCCGCTTGTCCGCGGCGCCGACGTCGGGCGCGGCCGACGCGGCCTTGCCGCCCGCAGTTGCAGTTTGGGGCGTGGCGACTGTCCGCGCCGAGGCCAACGAATCCTCGCGATCGGCGCGCAGGGCACCAAGGTCGCTCTCGCCCTGCCCCGCGCGCCCTTGTCCTCCAGCAGGCGGCTCGCGACGGGCGGAAACGGAAAGATCCGCAGCCGCCGGATTGGGCGCCGCCCGCTCGCCTGTTCCGGCGAGGCTGACGGCCGGTGCTGCAGCGGGACGCGCCCGCAGGGCCGCGCGTTCCTCTGTCTCGATCGCGTGAATGACCGCTTCGAGCCGGTGGCGCTGTTTCGCGATCACCTCGGCGTCTTCGATTTGCTGTTTCTTCAGTCCGTTTTCCAGCGCCTGACGGGCCGACTGATAGATGCGTGCACGGATTTCCGCGTTGGTTCTGTCCGAGCGTTCCAGTGCATTTCTGATCGCAGTTTCGAGTCCGCTCACATCAAGTCCTTCTGTGCAACGAAGCCTTCTGGATGTTTCCATGGATCGTACTGATCCTAGGAAACATCCGCCAATTCAAGGCACTACAGCGACCCTTTGCGCGCCTGACAAGACGCACTGGCGCTGTAGCGGCGCCGCGGCCGAACGGGTATTTCCATCCTCTGAGGAGAGAACGGTGCCCTTCCCGATCCACGCCGTTGGTTTTATTAACGATTGGGTAACCGTTGCTTTCGGAATTCGCAAGTCCGGGCGCAAAACCACCGGGACTTCCACGGGGAAAAAGAGGGCGGGTGCCAATCGATGCGTGGAAAGCCTCCTTTGCAAGCCCTTTGGTTGCTGTTATCTATTTTGACGTTTACGCAAACGTCAAAATACTGTGGGATGGAGAAACCTGATGTCCTTGCCGCCAATTCTTTCCGGAACAATGAGGCTGCCGGTGGTCGGCGCGCCGCTCTTCATCGTTTCGCATCCCCGGCTCACAATCGCGCAATGCAAGGCCGGCGTCATCGGCTCCTTTCCCGCCCTTAATGCGCGCCCGCAATCGCAGCTCGATGAGTGGCTTGCGGAAATCACCGAAACGCTTGCCGACCACGATGCCAGGCACCCCGACCGGCCGGCGGCGCCATTCGCGGTCAATCAGATTGTCCACAAGTCGAACGCGAGGCTCGAGCAGGACCTGATGCTCTGCATCAAATACAAGGTGCCTATCGTCATATCGTCGCTTGGCGCGGTCCCGGAAGTGAATGCCGCCATCCATTCCTACGGCGGCATCGTGCTCCACGACGTCATCAACAATCGGCACGCCAACTCGGCGATCCGCAAGGGGGCGGACGGCCTGATCGCGGTTGCCGCGGGGGCCGGCGGCCACGCCGGGACGCTTTCGCCTTTCGCGCTTGTGCAGGAGATCCGCGCGTGGTTCGACGGGCCACTTCTGCTTTCCGGCGCAATCGCCACCGGTGGCGCCATCCTCGCGGCAGAGGCGATGGGCGCGGACATGGCCTATATCGGCTCCCCCTTCATCGCCACCGAAGAGGCGCGCGCCAGCGAAGCCTATAAACAGATGATCGTCGACAGCAGCGCCGCCGACATCGTCTATTCCAACTATTTCACCGGCATTCACGGCAACTACCTCAAACCCTCGATCAGCGCCGCCGGCATGGACCCGGACAGCCTGCCGGAGGCAGACCCGTCCAAGATGGATTTCGGCAGCGCCGCCGAAGGGGCGAAGGCCTGGAAGGACATTTGGGGCTGCGGCCAGGGCATCGGCGCCATCCGCGAGATCGCCACGGTCGCGCAACTCGTCGACCGGCTGGAACGCGAATACGACGCGGCCCGAACACGGCTCGGGTTCGGCGCCTATCGCCATGTTCATCCGCCCAAGGAATTTTCAAGTTCTCGAAACTGATGGCTTGAAATCTTGCCGCTTTGCGTTTATCAGCGCCTCACACTTCGTTCCGCGGCTCTCCGCGGGATCATCGAGGGCCGCTTTAGCTCAGTCGGTAGAGCACATCATTCGTAATGATGGGGTCACGTGTTCGAGTCACGTAAGCGGCACCATTAATTTCAAGCAAATTGTGTGGTCTTGCACGGGTCGCGAGGCGGCAGTGTTGCTATATTCTCGACGCAAAAATTGCTCGGGTTTTTGGCCCGGCTGCGCATGCGGCTTTATGCTCAGACGTATGGAAGCGTCCCGAGCGACGAGAAGCGTTCGTTCAGGCCATTGAGCGCCTCAAGGTCGTCCTCGCTGATATCGAAATCAAACACATCGATATTCTCTTCCAAATGTTGCCGCTGGTTGGCCTTGGGAACGGGGACCGTGCCGCGCTCAAGGTTCCATCGGATCAGCACCTGCGCCGGCGATTTGCCGTATTTCGCGGCAATCTCTGCAAGCGTCGCATCACCGAGCCGTTTCGTGCGCGTCAGCGGACTGTAGGCCTGGATGACGATCTGCCTTTCCCTCGCATAGCGCAGCAGATCATCGCTGTGCCCGAACGGGCTCCACTCGACCTGATTGACGGTCGGGACTTCGCCGGTTGCATCTATCAACCTGTCGATGAGCTCGATCGAGTAATTGCTGACGCCGATGTCCTTCGTAAGGCCGTCCTCCTTCGCCCGGATCAGACTTCGCCAAAGATCCTCTCCCGCACCGGTTCGCGGTGGACGGTGTATGAGCATGAGATCGGCATAGTCGAGCTGCAGTTCGTCGAGATTTTTCCGCGTCGCGTGATACGCGTCCCCGACTTCCTCCACTTTCGTCACGAGGTAAAGGTCCGCGCGCTCGACGCCGCTCCTGCTGATCCCGTCTGCGATGCCCGGCTGCGTCCCGTAGTCTCCGGAAGTGTCGATCATTCGATAGCCGAGCTTCAGGGCAGTTGCGATGGTATCCGCCGTGTCGGTCGTCAACTGCCATGTCCCGACGCCCATGACAGGCATCCTGTTGCCGGTGTGCAGCTTTAGCTCGGTCCTCGGGTCCATGATTGCACCTTTGCCTTGGTGGGGGCGTTTCGATCCAGGGCGCCGCGGCGCTCTGCTCCCACCACCAAACCTCCGCTCGGGAAAAGGGTTCCAGCCGATCGTCTTGTGAAGCGGGGAACAATCGGCGCCTGCGGGGATTGGAGCACATGAGGTCGGCGGAACGCTCCAGCCAGTCACCACGCCGAACCTTGTTTCCGGTGGGAAATCTGACCGGGGCGAAGCCGAAAGCTCCAGCGACGACAACGCCTGCGCCACGACTGAGAGGGCAACCAGATGGCCTTTTCGACACCTGAAGATGTACAGTCCGTAAGAATCGACCCAGCGGGCATCGAGGCCTTTCTCGGGGTTCCTTCCGGCGCGAGCGGCCTCGTGATCTTTGCCCATGGCAGTGGAAGCGGGCGCTTCAGCCCTCGCAACAATCGTGTTGCGGCCGCACTGCGGGAAGCAGGATTGGCGACACTTCTCGTCGATCTCCTGAGACCCGAAGAGGAACAGGACCGCCGGAACGTCTTCGACATCGATCTCCTCGCCGATCGGCTGGTGGCGGCCAAACGTTGGGTCACCGAAGTTCCCGAAATATTGCACATGGCGGTCGGCTACTTCGGCGCAAGCACAGGCGCCGGCGCGGCGCTACAGGCGGCTTACGCTGAACCGGATGTAGGCGCGGTGGTATCGCGCGGCGGCCGCCCTGACCTTGCGATACAGATGCTACCGGGCGTTCGCGCTCCAACCCTTCTTCTCGTCGGAAGTCTCGACGGACCGGTGATCGAGATGAACCAACGCGCCTTCGAGGCGCTGACCTGCGAGAAGAGGCTCATCATTATCGACGGTGCGGGCCACCTGTTCGAGGAGCCCGGCACAATGGATCAGGTAATCCGGCATGCGACAGATTGGTTCTTGATCCATCTCGGCAACACTCAAAGAGGGATATGAGACCATGACATCTCCACAGCAGAAATTTGCAGATCGACGGGACGCCGGACGGCAGCTCGCAGGCGTTCTGGAAAAATATGCCCAGTCGGACCCCCTGATCTTGGCCTTGCCGCGCGGCGGCGTGCCCGTGGCATCCGAAATAGCCAAGGCCTTGCACGCACCGCTCGAGCTGGTTCTGGTGCGCAAAATCCGCGCGCCGGGGCATCCTGAATATGGCATCGGCGCTGTGGTGGACGGCAGTGACCCGCAGTTCGTATACAACGAAGAGGCAATGCGCACCGTCAATCCGAACGCTGCTTACGTCGAGGCCGAAACTCGGCACCAGCTCGCCGAAATCGAGCGGCGACGCGAAGTCTATCAGGGAGCCCGATCTCCGACGCCAACCGAAGGGCGCACCGTGATCGTCGTGGACGACGGCGTCGCGACCGGCGGTACTGTCAAGGTTGCCATGAAGGCGCTGCGCAAAGCGGGAACGGGCAAGATCATTCTTGCCATTCCGGTCGCAGAGAGCGACGCCCTCGAGCAACTGAAAGCGGAAGCTGACGACGTCATATGTCTGCAAACCCCGGACACGTTCCGGACGGTCGGCCGCCACTATATCGACTTCGACCAGACATCGGACGAAGAGGTCAGCAGGCTTCTCGACGAGGCTCGCGACGCGGCTTGAGCTGCCTGCGTCTTCAATCTGCCGTTCGCCGTGCCAGCAGCGAATACGCTTCCTCGCGCGACGACGCCGAACAGTCGCCGCGACGATTCCCGGTGACCGCCTGGCTAGCGCATCGGCCCGAAAATCGGACCCGATTTTCGGAAAGCACGATGCGCGGAATCAAAGGGTTACAGCGTCCTTTGTGCGTCCTAAGGGACGCACGGCGCTGTAGGCCAGCACATCACTTCAAGGATATATCCGCCCGCGAGATGTGGTTGACGGTCGGCTGCTCGGGCTGCGTGGTTACCTCGTGCAGCCATTCCCGCCAGATGGCGACAAGCAAAGCCATAAGCACAGGGCCAACGAACAGGCCTAGAAAGCCCATCGTCTTCACGCCGCCAATCAGCCCGAAGAAGGTCGGCAGGAATGGCAGCTTGATCGGTCCGCCGACGAGTTTCGGCCTCAGCGTCTTGTCGACGATGAAAAGCTCGGTCGTGCCCCAGGCGAAGAGGGCGACGCCCTGCACGGGCGAACCGCTTGCCACGAGATAGATCGACACGAGCGTGAAACAAAGCGGCGCGCCGCCGGGTATCAGCGCCATGATGCCGGTGATGATGCCGAGGGTTACCGGCGACGGGACGCCGGCCAGCCAGTAGGCCACCCCGAGAACGATGCCTTCGCCGATCGCGATGATGCCCATGCCAGTCACCGTCGAGCTGATGGTCAGCGGCACGACGCGGGACAGCCGCTCCCAGCGCATCGGGAAGATCCGCTCGCCGAGGTGGTCGAGCTGCCTCGAGAAGGACTGGCCGTCGCGATAGACGAAGAACAGCGTGATCAGCATGAAGAGCAGCGTCAGGAACGACTGGAAGGCGGATGCGCCGACCACGAGTACGCCGCGATAGATATTGCCGATATTGGAGCCGCTGACGAGCTGCACCAGTTCGCCGAGCGCCCCCGGATGGCCGATATATTTCACCCATTGCTCACCGAGCCAGGGACCGGCAATCGGGATCGTCGTCAGCCAGGCGGGCACCGGCGCGCCATTGGCATTGGTCTCGACCGCCCAGACCAACCAGTCGCGCACTTCGTCGACCGCATAGGCCGCCGCAAGCGAGATCGGCACGACGATGAAAGCGATCACGGAGATGATGGCGATCGTAGCTGCCAGGGTGCGGTTGCCGTTCACCGCGTCAAGCAGCCGTCTGTAAATCGGCCAGCTCGCAAAGCCGATGACGACGGCAGCGAGCACCGGCACCACAAAGCCGTGGAAGAAATAGACGCCCGCAAGCAGAACGAGGACGAGCAGCCAGCGAGCGGCCGAGATCGGCAGGACGAGGGCAGAACGTGAATGGGCCGGCTGCCCGAAGAGCCTCGGCTCCGCGGGAAGGTTTTCTCGTTCACGATTGCCCAATTGCACCTGTCATCCTCCGTCTTTTAGAAACCTTACAACAAAGCCGAGGCCTTGCCAGCCCATCCGCTGTGTTGACACTCAGTTTCCGATCGCCACGAACGTTAGCGGCGGGACATGACAGGGAAATTTAGGCACACTCAAGATGTCGCGCGAAATTTCGGGTCGACAGATCTCTTCAAAGGCTCATTTTGCCCGCCGCTCGCGGCGGTCGACGAGGATCGAGGCGAAGAAGATGGCAAAGCCGGCAAGGCCGAGAACCGCACCGACGAGCCCGGTCGAGGTCCAGCCGTAACCGGCGGCGATCGACACGCCGCCGAGCCAGGCGCCGAGCGCATTGGCGAGATTGAACGCGGAGTGACTGAGGGCGGCCGCGAGCGCCTGCGCCTTGCCCGCCACGTCCATCAACCGTGTCTGCACGCCAGGCACGACCGCAAAGCCGCCACCGATGAAGAGCACGTTGACGATCGCTATCCACGGGTTCGACGTGGTGAAATAGAACAGCACGTAGGCGAAGATGTTGAAGGCGATCGCAATGCCGATCGCCGGCAGCAACGACCAGTCGGCGAGGCGTGAGCCGACGATGTTGCCGAGAATCATGCCGGCGCCGAAGACGGACAGCATGACCGGCACATTAACGAGCGAAACGCCCGCCACCTCCGTCAGCGCCGGTGTGATGTAGCTGAAAACCGCGAACATGCCGCCGCAGCCGATGGCGCAAATGCCGAGCAGCAGCCAGACCTGCAACTTCCCGAGTGCGCCGAGTTCGCGCAGCGGCGTCGCCTGCGGATCGCCCTCGTCCCGCGGCACGTGGAACCAGGTCAGGACCATCGTCAGCAGGCTGATGGCGCCGACGACGGTGAAGGCGGTCCTCCAACCGAGCGCTTGGCCGAACCAGGCAGCAAGCGGCGTACCGAAGAGCGTGGCAATCGTCAGCCCCATCATCACCCGGCCGATAGCCCGTGCCCGCTGGTTGGGTGCCGCAAGGCCGGCAGCGACGACCGCCGCGACGCCGAAATAGGCGCCGTGCGGCAGCCCGGCGAGGAACCGCGCCGCGACAAGTGTGTAAAAATCCGGAGCTGCCGCGCTGGCAAAATTGCCGAGCGCGAACAGCGCCATCAGGACGAGAAGAACTTGAAAACGCGCAAAGCGGGCGGCGAGAACGGCAATCAACGGGGCGCCGACGACGACACCCAAGGCATAGGCGCTGATCACCGCGCCGGCTTTCGGCACCGAAACGGCTACGTCTTCGGCGACCTGGGGCAGCAGCCCCATGATTGCAAATTCACCTGTGCCAATGCCGAACCCGCCGACGGCGAGCGCAATCTCGGCGGCAGACACGCGGCTGCGACGTGTCAGAAGGGCGGAGGGAAGGACGTCTTCGGACATGGAACAGCCTTGCTGCGGCCTTCAGCCGCTGCTCAAGAGTCGATATGTGGAAATGCCGCGAACGGCGTGACACCAATGATGCCGGGGAGAGTTATGCTGCGGCGCACTATAGATTGTTTGCCAACGATCGCAAGGAGTTATGCTGGAGCACGCATCAAAATCTCGTGCATTCTCCCGGTGTATTACACGACGCCCTCTTGTTGACGTTTACGTCAAAGTCATATAATCGGATTCACGGCTTGAAGAGGCGCTGCAAAAGCTTCATCTTCGACGGAGAGGAAGATCGGGAGGGATTTTTCTTCGCCGTGAGCACGGCCGGTCAGTGGCGACCACAGGGAGAGAGGTCATGGCGGAAGCAAGCACGCAGCAGGCGGGTTCCAATACGGGAAAAATCTGGCTGAAATCCTATCCGCCCGGCGTGCCGGCCGAAATCGGCCCCCTGCCCTATCGCTCCATCGGCGAGTTCTTCGACCACGCTGTCGCGCAATATTCCTGGCGTCCGGCGTTTACCTGCATGGGCAAGTCGCTGAGTTTCGCCGCCCTCAATACCCATTCGGCCGCGATCGGCGCATGGCTGCAATCGCTCGGCCTCAAAAAGGGTGATCGCGTCGCCGTGATGCTGCCGAACATCCTGCAGAACCCGGTGATCGTCTACGGCATCCTGCGTGCGGGGCTGACGGTGGTCAACGTCAATCCGCTCTACACGCCGCGCGAGCTCGAGCATCAGCTTGTCGATGCGGGCGCCAAGGCGATCTTCGTGCTGGAGAATTTCGCCCACACGGTCGAGCAGGTCCTCGCCCGCACGGTGGTCAAGCATGTGGTGGTTGCAAGCATGGGCGACATGCTCGGCGTCAAGGGTGCGGTCGTCAATCTCGTCGTGCGGCGCGTCAAGAAGCTCGTGCCGGCCTGGTCGCTCCCGGGGCATCTCTCCTTCCGGACCGCGCTTGCCAGGGGTGCGAAACTGACCCTCACGAAGCCCCACACGGCGCCGTCGGACGTTGCCTTCCTGCAATATACCGGCGGCACGACGGGCGTCTCCAAGGGCGCCACCCTCACCCATTCCAACCTGCTTTCCAACATGGCTCAGATGGAGCTGTGGCTGGAGACCGCCTTCCGGCGCAAGCCACGTCCGGAAAACCTGACCTTCATGTGCGCGCTGCCGCTCTATCATATCTTCGCGCTGACCGTGAATTCGCTGATGGGCCTTTCGACGGGCGGCAACAACATCCTCATCCCCAATCCCCGCGACATTCCCGCCTTCGTCAAGGAACTCGGCAAGTACCGGCCAAACATCTTCCCCGGCCTCAACACGCTGTTCAACGCTCTGATGAACAACGCCGAATTCAAGAAGGTCGACTTTTCTTCGCTCGTGCTGACGTTCGGCGGCGGCATGGCCGTGCAGCGGCCTGTGGCCGAGCGTTGGCTGGCGATGACAGGCTGCCCGATCCATGAAGGCTACGGCCTTTCGGAGACCTCGCCGGTCGCGACCGCCAACCGGCTCGATACGGGCGATTTCACCGGCACGATCGGCATGCCGCTTCCCTCCACCGAGGTCGAGATCCGCGACGAGCAGGGCAATTCGCTGCCGGTCGGCGAAATCGGTGAAATCTGCATCCGCGGCCCGCAGGTCATGGCCGGCTATTGGCAGCGTCCGGACGAGACGGATAAGGCGATCTCGCCGGACGGCTTTTTCCGCACCGGCGACATCGGTTTCATGAACTCCGAGGGGCTGACGAAAATCGTCGACCGCAAGAAGGACATGATTCTCGTTTCCGGCTTCAACGTCTTCCCGAACGAGATCGAGGAAGTCGCGGTAACCCACCCCGGCATCCTCGAATGCGCGGCCATCGGCGTCGCCGATCCGCATTCCGGAGAGGCCGTGAAGCTTTTCGTCGTGCGCAAGGATCCGGACCTCACCGAAGAGGACGTCAAGCGCCACTGCGCCGCCAACCTCACCAACTACAAGCGGCCGAGGCACGTGGAATTCCGCAACGAGTTGCCGAAGTCGAATGTCGGCAAGATCCTGCGCAAGGATTTGCGCGGCTAGGCCCCCCCTTCGCTCCAAAGTCCGCGAAGCCCCTCATCCGGCCTGCCGGCCACCTTCTCCCCGCAGGCGGGGCGAAGGGGATCTGCCGCAGCCGCCTCGCTCTATAATTCCCTGAAAAGTACGCCGCGCGTCCCCGCCTGCGGGGAGAGGGCTAGGGTGAGGGGCAGACTCCCGGCCGGCGTAAACGTGTGGGCCGAAGCTCGGGCGCCGCCTTTTTTCGCTGCAGCGCACACATGCCCTTGATTTACCGCAAACAAACCGACTAGCTATCGCAGCCAATTTCCGATGCAAGGAGCCTGCGATGAAAGCGCTTGTCGAAAACCTCAAAGCCACTGCACGCGAAACCAATGCAACCGACATTCGCGCCGCCTTCGCGGCCGACCGGAACCGCTTTTCCCGCTTCAGCACGGCGCTCGACGACCTCCTCTTCGACTATTCGAAATGCGCGGTGAATGACCGGATTCTCGATGGTCTTGAAGCCCTGGCCAAGGCTGCGAAGGTGGAAGAAAAGCGGGACGCCATGTTCCGTGGCGACATCATCAACATCACCGAAGGCCGCGCCGTGCTGCACACGGCGCTCAGGAACCGGAGCAACCGGCCCGTGCTTGTCGACGGCAAGGACGTGATGCCCGATGTCAACGCTGTGCTCGATGCGATGGGGGCCTTTGCCGATGACATTCGTTCGGGCGCCTTGAAGGGCGCCACCGGCAAGAAGATCACCGATGTCATCAACATTGGCATTGGCGGTTCAGACCTCGGCCCTGTGATGGCAACGCTGGCGCTCGCTCCCTTCCACGACGGCCCGCGGCTGCATTTCGTTTCCAATATCGACGGTGCGCATATCGCCGACACGCTGAAACTTATCGACCCGGAAACCGCGCTCTTCATCGTCGCCTCGAAGACCTTCACCACGACCGAGACAATGACCAATGCGGCCACCGCCCGCGCCTTCATCGCCGGCAAGCTCGGCGAGGCGGCAGTCGGCCACCACTTCGCGGCGGTCTCCACCGCGCTCGACAAGGTCGCGGCCTTCGGCATCGATCAGGCGCGCGTCTTCGGCTTCTGGGACTGGGTCGGCGGACGCTATTCGATCTGGTCGGCGATCGGCCTGCCCCTGATGATCGCGATCGGCAAGGAAAATTTCGGGCGCTTCCTCGACGGCGGCCATGCCATCGACGAACATTTCCGCAACGCCCCGCTGCGCCAGAACGTTCCGATGCTGCTTGGCCTGATCGGCTTCTATCACCGCAACGTGCTCGGCTATCCGTCGCGGGCGATCCTGCCCTACGACCAGCGCCTTGCGCGCTTCCCGGCCTATCTGCAGCAGCTCGACATGGAATCGAACGGCAAGGGCGTCACCATGGACAGCACACCGGTCGAATTCTCGACCGGTCCCGTCGTCTGGGGCGAACCGGGCACCAACGGCCAGCACGCCTTCTACCAATTGATCCACCAGGGCACCGACATCATCCCGGCCGAGTTCATGATCGCCGCCAATGGCCACGAAAAGCAACTGCGTCACCAGCACCAACTGCTGATGGCGAACTGCCTGGCGCAATCGGAGGCCTTGATGAAGGGTCGCACGCTTGCCGAAGCCAAGGCACAACTCACCTCGAAGGGCATGGATGACGCCAAGGCCGACAACATCGCGCCGCATCGCGTCTTCACCGGCAACCGGCCGTCTATCACCATCGTCTACGATGAGCTCGATCCCTTCGCGCTTGGGCGTCTGATCGCGCTTTACGAACATCGCGTCTTCGTCGAAGGTGCGCTCTTCAACATCAATTCCTTTGACCAATGGGGCGTCGAGCTTGGCAAGGAATTGGCCACGGGGCTGCTTCCGGTCGTTGAAGGCAAGGAAAGCGCCGAGGGGCATGATTCTTCGACGGCCGGCCTTGTTGCGGCGTTGTTGAAGGCGGCGCGCTGAGCGAAAGCAGCGAGCGACGCCCCCCTCTGCCCTGCCGGGCATCTCCCCCACAGGGGGGAGATTACTGCATGATTCCTTAAATCGGAATCGATTTAAGGACAAAGTCATGCAGCAATTCAATATGCTACAGCGACCTTTGCGCGTCCGATTGGACGCGCGGCGCTGTAGCTGGGGGCACGCTCCTGGCCGGAGATACCTCTGCACTGGATACCGCGGGTTTGGCGGAGCGAGACTTTGCCGCTTGCCGATCTCCCCCTTGTGGGGAGATGCCCGGCAGGGCAGAGGGGGTGGCGACGATTCCGGTCCAGATTTCTCCGTACTGCGATCAAATGCCGATCATATCGGCCGATGGCCTGATGTCGCAGGTATCAACCTCAAAGCCCGAGCTCATGCCGCCATGGCGGATTTGCGCCGGCACGCGAGACTGTGACCGCGGCTGCCTTTGCGCCGAGCGCCAGCGCCTGACGGACCGCCTCTTCGCTCAGATTTGCCACCGCACCCCTGGTCAGCAGGCTGTTGAGCTTCAATGAAGCCAGCACGCCGGCATCGAACGTATCGCCGGCGCCGACCGTATCGACAACCGCGACGCGTTCGCCAGCGACTTCGACCTTGTGGTTTCTTGTATAGCCCACCGCGCCATCGGCGCCCTTTGTGATCAGCACCAGCTTGGGGCCGCGTTTCAGCCATTCGGCGGCAAGCTCGTCATGGCTCCCTTCCATGCCGAACCAGGCGAGATCCTCGTCCGAGAACTTGATGATGTCGGACATCGCGGCCATGCGGTTCATGCGGCCGAGATGCGCCTCGCGGTCCTTGATGAAACCGGGGCGGATGTTCGGATCGAATGAGATCACGCGTTTCTCGTGCTCGCGCACCATCAAGGTTTCATAAGTCGAGCCACATGGCTCGGGAATGAGGCTGATCGCCCCGAAATGCAGCGCTTCGCAGGAATCGCCGAGCGCCGGCAGATGCTCGCTGGTGATCATTCGCCCCGCGGTGTTCTCGTCGAAGAAGGCATAGCTCGCATGACCGTTGACGAGTTTCACGAAGGCAAGCGTCGTGTGCAGCGGCAGGGTCGCGCAAGGGCCAAAATCGACATTCGCGGCTTTCAGCGTAGCGCGCAGGATATCGCCGAACATGTCATCGGAAA
Source organism: Sinorhizobium terangae (assembly GCF_029714365.1). Classification (NCBI taxonomy): domain Bacteria; kingdom Pseudomonadati; phylum Pseudomonadota; class Alphaproteobacteria; order Hyphomicrobiales; family Rhizobiaceae; genus Sinorhizobium; species Sinorhizobium terangae. Next base: position 123,923 of record NZ_CP121659.1, on the reverse strand, counting down.
GGCCGGTAAAGAAGCCGGTCGGGATGCCGAGCCGCCCTAGCGCGATCGCGGTATTGAAGATCGCGCCGCCGGCATAGGGGGCAAAGGCGCTCTCCCCGGCTGCCGTGTCGCGCGGCAGCATATCGATCAAGGCTTCCCCGCAGCAGACGATCATCGGCATTCCTCCCTCAACGGTTATTTCTCCGATTATTCAATCGATTTAAATCAGATTTCCTGCCAAAGCCAGCGGAAAGCTCACTGGGCTGCGAGTGCGCTGACGCCGCCGTTGCGGCCGGACCAGGCGAGCGGAGCGTTGAGGAAGGCTTCGACCTCGTTCAGCGTCTTCTCGTCGAACAGCGCCTGCTCGCGGGCAACCGCCAGCACGTTGCGCCACGTGGCGATGAAGTGCAGGTCGACGCCCTTCGCTTTCATGTTGCCGCGCGCTTCCGGGAAGATGTCGTAATAGAAGAGCGCGATGCCGTGGTCGACAATGCCGCCGGCCGCACGGATCGCATCGATGAACTTGAACATCGAGCCGCCGGCGGTCGTCAGATCCTCGATCACCAGGACGCGCGCTCCTTCCTGCATATGGCCCTCGATCTGGGCATTGCGTCCGTGGCCCTTCGGGACCTTGCGCACATAGATCATCGGCAGGCCGAGCCGCTCGGCAAGCATGGCCGCGAAGGGAATGCCAGCCGTCTCGCCGCCGGCGACAACGTCGAACTGTTCGAAGCCGGCCTCGCGAAGGATGGTCGCGGCGGCGAAATCCATCACCGCCGAGCGGATGCGCGGATAGGAAATCAGCTTGCGGCAGTCGATATAGACGGGGCTCGCCATGCCGGAGGAGAGCTTGTAGGGCTCGTCGGCGCGGAAATGCACCGCCTTGATCTCCCAGAGCATTTTCGCGACCAGTTCGGCCATCACCGCCTTGTCGGTGAACGCGTTGGAAAACATGAATCACTCCTTCTAGCGTGACCCGAAAGCGAGAACCGGTTCTCGGCGTCAGTCGCGCGACAAACAAAACTCGTTAATCAGACAACCGCCCAGTGGAGCGGGAACATCGGATCGAAAACCGTGACCGGGCCTGCTTCCGTCTCGACCTTGGCGGGATAGCGGACAGGCTCTTCGCTCTTGCGTAATGTGATCGTCTCTTCGTTGACTGGCAGGCCATACCATGCGGGACCGTTCAACGATGCAAACGCCTCGAGGCGGTCGAGCGCGCCCTCCTCCTCGAAGACATGGGCAAGGCAGCTCATGGTATTGATCGAGGTGTAGATGCCGGCGCAGCCGCAGGCGCATTCCTTGAGCGGATCGACATGGGGCGCGGAATCGGTGCCGAGGAAGAAGCGAACGTCACCGGACGTTGCAGCCGCGCGCAGCGCCAGGCGGTGCGTTTCGCGCTTGGCGACCGGCAGGCAGTAGTAGTGCGGCTTGATACCGCCGACGAGAATGGCGTTGCGGTTGATGATCAGATGGTGGGTCGTGATCGAGCCGGCGAGATTGGCCTTCGACGACCTGATATAGTCGATGCCGTCCTTGGTTGTTACGTGTTCCATCGTGATCCGAAGCTCCGGCAGCCGCCGGCGGAGCGGGTCGAGCACAGTTTCGATGAACACCGCTTCGCGGTCGAAGATGTCGACGTGTGCGGTCGTCACCTCGCCGTGAACGCAGAGCGGCACGCCGATCTCCGCCATTCGCTCCAGAACCGGCATCGCCTTCTCGATGTCGCGAACGCCGCTGTTGGAGTTGGTCGTCGCCCCGGCCGGATAGAGCTTGACCGCCTTGACGAGGCCACGCCTGTAGCCCGCCTCGACATCGTCCGGGTCGGTGCCCTCGGTCAGGTAGAGCGTCATCAGCGGCTCGAACCGATCTTCCGCGGGAACGGCGGCTTGGATGCGCTCGCGATAGGCGGCCGCATCTGCGGTGGTCACGACCGGCGGCACCAGATTGGGCATGATGATGGCGCGGGCGAATTGGCGGCTCGTGTCCGCGATCACGCCGCGCAGCATACCGCCGTCGCGCAGGTGAAGGTGCCAATCATCCGGGCGGCGGATAACGAGTTCTTGCATGGTCAGCGTTCTCCCGATGCTCGCGTCCGATCGGCGCGAGCGGCATTGCGGCCGGCCGGTGCGCTCGATGGGCGGGACTTCATTTGGTGAAACCGCGCCTCGATATCATCATTGCGCCGCAAAACACAATGGCGATTCGAAAATCTGAGAGCGGGATGCGGGCGGAAAACCGCGCACACTTTTCCTCATCCCGCTTCGAGCCATCTCTCAGAAATCCCGGATGACGAGGTCGGCCGGCCGGTAACTGCCGAGAACGCGCCGGGCGTTTGGAATGTCGTTGCCGAACGCCTTCGCCTTGGCGGTCTCGTCGTCATAGCCGTGTTCGAACCAGCGTTGCAGCAATCGCCGCTCGATCACCTCAAGGCCAGGATCGATGAAGATCGAAAAGTCGAAGGCGCCGTCGAGCCTGTTCCACGGCGTCTCATCGAGCATGAGATAGTTGCCTTCGACAAGGATGATGCGCGTTTCCGGCGCCACCACCCGCGCGGACGCAATTGCCAGTTCGCGCGACCGGTCGAAGATCGGCACCAGAACTTCGCCGTCATTGGCCCGTACGGCGACGACCGTCGAGAGAAACGATCGGAAGTCGAAGGTTTCCGGCGCGCCCTTGCGGGCAAGCAGTCCCTTCTCTTCGAGCACGGCATTGTCCATGTGGAAGCCGTCCATCGGCAGGACAGCCGTCTTCGCTCCGGCCGCGACGAGCGCCTTGGCGAGCGCTTCGGAGAGCGTCGATTTGCCGGCACCCGGGGGGCCGGCGATCGCAACGACGAAACGGGCGGCGCCGGCCGCCCGTTTCAGGATCTCGTCCGTCAAGGCCCGCACATTCATGCAGCCAGCACCTCGCCGGGCGGCGCCTTGGCACCGGTCATGAAGGCGACCGCATCCGACATCGTGTATTCCTTCGGATTGATGACGCAGAGCCGACGGCCGAGGCGGTGGATGTGGATCCGGTCCGCCACCTCGAAGACGTGCGGCATATTGTGCGAGATCAAGACGATCGGCAGGCCGCGACGGCGAACGTCGAGGATCAGTTCCAGCACGCGGCGGCTTTCCTTGACGCCGAGCGCCGCCGTCGGTTCGTCCATGATCACTACCTTGGAACCGAATGCCGCGGCACGCGCGACGGCAACACCCTGCCGCTGACCACCCGACAGCGTCTCCACCGCCTGGTTGATGTTCTGGATCGTCATCAGGCCGAGCTCCGAGAGCTTTGCCCGCGCCTGCTTTTCCATGGCCGCGCGGTCCAGCGAGCGGAACCACTTGCCCATGATGCCCGGTTTGCGGATCTCGCGGCCGAGGAACATGTTGTCGGCGATCGACAGCGCCGGCGACAGGGCGAGGTTCTGGTAGACCGTCTCGATGCCGGCCTTCCTGGCCTCCATCGGCGAGCGGAAATTCACGGGCTGGCCTTCGAGCTGGATCTCGCCCTCGTCGGGGGTGATCGCGCCGGAGATCGCCTTGATCATCGAGGATTTGCCGGCGCCGTTGTCGCCGATCACGGCCAGGATTTCACCCGGGTAAAGATCGAAATCGGCGTGGTCGAGAGCGGTCACGCGACCGTAGCGCTTGACGAGACCGCGAGCGGTGAGAATGGGTTCCTGTGCCATCAGGCTGCTACCTTTCTGATCCACTGGTCGATTGCGACGGCGATGATGATCAGCAAGCCGATCAGGAGATAGGTCCATTGCGGGTCCGTGCCCATGAGGCGAAGCCCGAGCGAGAATACGCCGACGATCAATGCGCCGAAGATCATGCCGAGAATGGAGCCACGGCCGCCGAACAGCGAGATGCCGCCGATCACCACGGCGGTAATCGATTCGATGTTCGCGAACTGGCCTGCCGTCGGCGAGACGGAGCCGATGCGGCCGATCAAGGTCCAGCCGGCAAGCGCGCAGATCAGACCCGAAAGTGTATAGATAGTGACGAGCATACCCTTGACATTGACGCCGGCGAGCTTGGCCGCCTCCGGGTCGTCGCCGACCGCGTAGACATAACGCCCCCAGGCGGTGCGGTTGAGCACATACCAGAGCAAGGTCACGAGAAGCACCATGGCGACGACGCCATAGGTGAAGACGGCGTTGCCGATGCGGAAATTCTGACCGAAGAACTGCAGGATCGGTGCGTTGGCGGAGATATCCTGTGCGCGGATCGTCTCGTTGGCGGAGTAGAGGAAGTTGGAGGCGAGCACGATCTGCCACATGCCGAGCGTGACGATGAAGGGCGGCAGCTTCATGCGCGCAACAAGCGTGCCGTTGATAAAGCCGCAGAGCGCGCCGACGCCGAGACCGCAGAGGACCGACAAGGCCGGTGGCAGGCCGTAGCGGAACGTGAACTGTCCCATGATCACCGATGACAGCACCATCATGGCGCCGACCGAGAGATCGATACCCGCCGTCAGGACGACGAGCGTCTGGGCAGCGCCGACGATGCCGACGATCGCTACCTGCTGCAGGATAAGCGTCAGCGTGAAGGCAGAAAAGAACTTGCCGCCGAGAATGGCGCCGAAGGCGATCAACGACAGGACCAGCACGATCAGCGGAACGGCGGCCGGGCTTGAATGAAGGAAATGCTGAAGCTTCTGAAGCGGCGTCTTGTCGTGCGTGTCGAAGGACGCCACTTCCGTCGAGCTGTTGACCAGGACCTTTTCGAATTCCTGGGATGTCGGTGCGGCTGTATTTGGTTCGGCCATGGAGACTCCTCCCGTGAACCCCACTCCCAAGGGGGTTGCATTGCTGCCGGATGCGGCCCGCCTGTGATCGCGGCGAGTTTCAGCAATTACTAAAAATTGTGCAGGTTTTCCGCGCCTTGTCAAAGACTGCGGCGCTTACACGAAGGGCGGCCGGGGCCGCCCTTCCCTGTCACATGATCTGGCTGGACATGATCTGCCTGGACTGGGAGCCCGATCAGCCCCAGCACTTGTCCGTGCCGACCTTGGTGTCGATCGAATCGACGCCTGCGGCCGGCTTGTCCGTGACCAGCGAGACGCCGGTATCGACGAAGTCCTTGCCTTCGGTCGGCTTCGGCTTCTCGCCGGTGTCGGCGAACTTCTTGATTGCTTCGATGCCGAGCGCGGCCATCATCAGCGGATACTGCTGCGATGTCGCGCCGATGACGCCGTCGGCGACGTTCTTGACGCCCGGGCAACCGCCGTCGACAGAAACGATCAGCACGTCCTTTTCACGGCCGACGGCCTTCAGCGCCTCATAGGCACCAGCGGCGGCCGGTTCGTTGATCGTGTGCACGACGTTGATGGTCGGGTCCTTCTGGAGAAGGTTCTCCATGGCCGTGCGACCGCCCTCTTCGTTACCGTTGGTGACGTCGTGGCCGACGATGCGCGCGTCGTCCTCGTCACCGATCTTGTTCGGGTCCTTCGGGTCGATGCCGAAGCCGATCATGAAGCCCTGGTCGCGCAGAACGTCGACGGTCGGCTGCGACGGAGTCAGGTCGAGGAAGGCAACCTTGGCATCCTTAGCGGCGTCACCGAGCGTTGCGGCCGCCCATTGCCCGATCAGCTTGCCGGCAAGCAGGTTGTCGGTCGCGAAGGTGGCATCAGCGGCATCGAGCGGCTCAAGGGGGGTGTCGAGCGCGATGACCAGCAAGCCGGCTTCGCGTGCCTTCTGCACCTGCGGCACGATGCCCTTGGTGTCGGATGCCGTCAGCAGGATGCCCTTGGCACCATCGGCAATGCAGGTTTCGATCGCCGCAACCTGGCTTTCGGAATCACCATCGATCTTGCCGGCATAGGATTTCAGCGTCATGCCGAGTTCCTGCGCCTTGGCAGCGGCACCTTCCTTCATCTTCACGAAGAAGGGGTTGGTGTCGGTCTTGGTGATGAGGCAGGCGGAGACATCGGCCGCCTGCGACGGCGAAGCGGAGGCCACGCCAAGTGCGAGCGCGCCGAATGCGGCAGAAAGAACTGTTTTCTTCATAAAACCCTCCCAAGGATGAAAAGCGCCGGTGGGCCGGCTTCCAGGCATCGCCGCCGCAGCATTCTCCTCCTGCAGACGGCGCTTCCGAAGATAAGTCAAACACCAAACTTTCAGGGTGTCAATAAATAAATCAAATTGAATTATTATTTGGTTGTGGCATTCTGAGACTCAAGGACGATCTCGGGAGGAAGCTCGACCGTCCGTCAAATTGACAGATCCACCTGAAGTGGAAAGAACAGACTCGTGCCAAGCGAGCATCTACAGCGCCGCGCACTCCACCGGACGCGCGACGTCGCTGTAGGCCTTTGAATTTGCGGCATGATTTTGTCCTTGGATCGTTCCTGATTCAAGGAGCCATGCGGCGGTGCCAACGGGAGGAGACGGTGGCATGTCACTGACAGATGATTCCCGCGAGGGATCGACGCAACCGGACGTGATAGACCCAAGCGGCGGAGCGAACCAGACCCGGGTGCGCGCCTATAACGAGCGCCTGGTCATGTCGCTGGTCCGCCGCCACGGCAGTCTGTCGAAGGCGGACATCGCCCGACGTTCCGGCCTCTCCGCCCAAACCGTCTCGGTCATCATGCGCGCGCTCGAACGCGACGGCCTCCTGATCCGCGGCGCCCCGGTGCGCGGCCGGGTCGGCCAGCCCTCGATCCCGATGCGCCTCAATCCCGATGCGGTCTACTCCTTCGGCGTCAAGATCGGCCGGCGCAGCGCCGACCTGGTTTTGATGGATTTCGTCGGCAATATCCGGCTGCACCTGCATCAGATCCACACCTACCCGCTACCCGAGGATCTCGTCACCTTCATCGTCGGCGGCATTGAAAAACTCGAGCAGCAACTCGCGCCGGAGCAGCGCGCGCGGATCGCCGGCGTTGGTATCGCGACGCCCTTCGAACTCTGGAACTGGGCCGAGGAAGTCGGCGCACCGCGCGAAGAAATGGACCGCTGGCGTGAAGCCAACCTTCAAGGGGCCGTGGCCGCGCAGATACGCCACCCGGTCTTCCTGCAGAACGACGGAACGAGCGCCTGCGGAGCGGAGCTCGCCTTCGGTGTCGGCTCGAGTTATCCCGATTTCGTCTATTTCTATATCGGCTCCTTCATCGGCGGCGGCATCGTCCTCAACTCCGCCCTCTTTTCCGGGCGGACGGGGACCGCAGGCGCGGTCGGCCCGCTGCCGGTCTCGGGCAAGGACGGCAAGTCCACGCAATTGCTGAAAATCGCTTCGGTTTTCGTGCTCGAAAACCTGCTGCGCGAGCGCGGCATCGATCCGCAGCCGCTCTGGTACTCGGCGGACGATTGGATCGACTTCGGCGAACCGCTCGATATCTGGATCCAGGACACGGCCGCGGCCCTCGCCCAGGCCGTTGTCTCCGCCGCATCGATCATCGATTTCTCGGCAGCGGTCATCGACGGGGGCTTCCCCCCTTGGGTGCGGGCGCGCATCCTTGCGGCGACGCGCCGGGCGCTGCAGACGCTTGACCTCCAGGGCGTGACGGTTCCGGATCTCGTCGAAGGCGCGGTCGGAAGCCACGCCCGGGCGATCGGCGGCGCGAGCCTTCCGCTGTTTTCCCGTTATCTCTTGGACACCAATGTCCTCTTCAAGGAGCTTAGTTGATGAAGGAGCTTAGTTGATGTTGAAAGGAATAAACCCGCTGCTCGGCCCGGAACTTCTCGCGGCACTGAGGGCAATGGGTCACGGCGACGAGATCGCGCTCGTCGACGGCAATTATCCGGGCCAGGAGCACGCGCGTCGCCTTGTCCGGCTCGACGGACACGGCCTTATCCCGGTGCTCGACGCAATCTTGAGCGTCCTGCCGATCGATGATTTCGTGCCCGAGGCGATCTTCCGCGCCACGGTCAAGCAGGACAAGCAGGCGCTGGACCCCGTGCATCGGGAAATCATCGAATGCTGCGGCAGGCATGAGCCGTCACGCAACGTCGTGCCGCTGCTCGGCGCCGACTTCTATCCGCGCGTTAAAGCCGCCCATACGGTGGTGCAGACCAGCGAGCCGCGCCTTTACGGCAACGTCATTCTCCGCAAGGGCGTCATCTATCCCTGACAGAACGCGACAATGCAAAGAGCCCGCCGGGACAGCCGGCGGGCTCTTTGTTTTTGGTCAGAAACGTTTTTCGTCACGCCTTATGCGGTGGCGAGAACCTTTCCAGTGCGGGCATCGACCGAAAGAGCGCCCGGACCGAAGGCGGCTAGCACCAGGAAGGCACCGGCGATCGTGATGTTCTTCATCATCATGATCTGGTTGAAGACCGTCAGCAGGCCGTTGGCAGCCGCCGGAAAGTCCGGAACGTTGATGGCGCCGCTGTGGAAGACGAGACCGGTAACCAGCGCGAATGCGGCCAGCAGGTAGGACGCGATGCGGGTCTGGAAACCGACGAGGACCGCGATGCCGGCAACGAGTTCAAACAGTCCGGCGAGATAGGCGAGCGCGGTCGGAGCCGGCCATCCGGCGCCGGTAATCATGCCGGCGGTTGAGGTGGGATCGGCCAGCTTACCGAAGCCGGACATGATGAACATGATCGAAAGGAGGATGCGCCCGATGAGGACGATAACATTCTGAGACATGCGCGAGGCTCCTGTTGGAAGGGTGTTGGCACCAGAAATATCAACATTTTCAAAAACATCTAGTTGCACAACCGACAACACATCGTTCACAATATGGAGACAGCCGCGAGCCATCGTCAACCACTCTCCCATCCAAGCAACTCTTTTCTGTTGCAAGGAAGGACGGACTGGGTGAAGAATTTCAAGGCGTTGCAGGGAACGCAGGGGAGATCTTATGAGCGAAGTCAACAGAAGTCCGGCCTTCTGGCGATCCTTTCCGATTTTCGAGGAATTCGACAAGGAGACGCTGATGGAGCTCGCCGGCATCGCCACGTACCGGAGATGGCCGGCAGGAACGGTCATCTTCCAGCGCGGCGACGAAGGCAATTACATGGTCGTCGTGGTTTCGGGCCGCATCAAGCTCTCGCTCTTCACACCCCAGGGCCGCGAACTGATGCTGCGCCAGCACGAGGGGGGCGCCCTCTTCGGTGAAATGGCTCTGCTCGACGGCCAGCCGCGGTCGGCCGACGCGACGGCGGTCATCGCATCCGAAGGCTACGTTATCGGCAAGAAGGCCTTTCTCGATCTCATCATCCACCGGCCGCAGATCGCCGAGGCTGTGATCCGCTTTCTCTGTGCGCAGCTTCGCGATACCACCGAGCGGCTGGAAACGATCGCGCTCTACGACCTCAACGCCCGCGTCGCCCGTTTCTTCCTGGCAACGCTCAAACAGATCCACGGCCACGAGCTACCGAGCAGCGCCAATCTGCGGCTGACCTTGAGCCAGACCGACATCGCCGCCATTCTCGGCGCAAGCCGGCCAAAGGTTAATCGCGCCATTCTCTCGCTTGAGGAATGCGGTGCGCTGAAGCGCACGGACGGCATCATTTGCTGCAACGTCGATCGCCTCCTGAATGTCGCCGATCCGGAGGAGGGCTAGCTCGATTGAGCGCGAAGCACCGCGGCCGCCATCGCGTCACCCCGCTCTTCGGCGGGATCGTCGCAAGCCTGGCGGTGGCGCTGCTTCTCTATCTTTATGGCGAAACCGTCTTCAAAACCCCGCGCGAACTGTTCTTCGACAACCTCACGCAATGGGTGACCTCGCCCCGGTCACCGGACATCACCGTTATCGACGTCGACCGCAAGGCGCATGAAGCGCTCGGCTCCGGAAACTGGGACCGGGCGGCGACGGCGGCGCTGATATCGCGGCTGGCCGCGGCGCGAGCGAAGGTGATCGCGGTCGATTTCGTCTTCAGCTCCGATTGCGAGACCGACGCCGCCGGCAATGTCGCGCTCGCTTCTGCGATCGCGGAGGCGCCTGTCGTTCTGGGCTTTCTCGCCGCGGACCGTCCGCTGGAGCATCCGCGTCCCGTTCCTCCGCTTGCGCTCAGGCGCCCGCTTGCGGTGCCGGAATCTTGGTTCATTGCAGGGGCGGAGACGTCCTGCCCGGCATTCATGGACTCGTCCAAAGCGGCGACCGCCGGATTTCTCGTCGGCGACGAGGATGCGCGCGTGCGCCGCGCGCAGGCTTTCACGATCCTCGGCAACGACGCTTATCCGGCGCTTGCGATCGAAGCGGGACGGCTCGCGGCCGGGAGCAGCACGCCGGTGCTTGGCGGCGAGCCTGCTTGGCTCCGGCTCGATCACGCCGTCATCCCCCTCGACGAGGCGGGCAACCTGCGCTTCGTCGCAAGCTCGGAAGATGCAATTGCCGCACGCACGCTCTCGGCTGCCGACGTCATGGCAAACACGGCCGACCGGAACCGCCTTGAGGGAAAACTGATCTTCATCGGCAGCAGCATGCCGAGCCTCGGCGGTTTGAGGCCCAGCGCCTCGATGCCGCTTGAGCCTTCGGTGCAGATCCACGCCGACATCGCCAACGCCATCATTACCGGCTTCGTACCCTATCGGTATGGCGGGCTGCCGCTGCTGGAAGCCTTGTTCAGCTTCGCTGCCGGCACGCTTGCAGCTGTTTGCGCGACGCGGCTTCGGCCGCTCGCAACCCTTGTCTTCGGCCTTCTCGCCCTGCTCTTCGTCGTCGCCGGCGCCGGCGGGATTTATGCCGCGACCGGCTGGCTCATCGATGCCGTCGGCATCGGTGCGGCGCTAATGGCTGTGCTCGTGGTAACGAGTGCGCTGCACCTTGCCCATGTACGCCGCGCCGAGGCGATCGCCCGGGAGAAATTCTCGCAATACCTGCCGCAGTCCGTCGTCGCGCGCTACATCGACCAGCCGAATGCCGGACGCGTCGCCGGCGAGGAGCGCGTGGTCACCGCGCTCTTCACCGATATCGAGGGATTCTCGACCCTCGCTCACAAGCTCGGCCCTCACGAGCTCGTGGCCCTCCTCGACATCTATTTCGCGGAGGTGAACGCGCTCGTCTCGCGCTATGGCGGCATGGTCGACAAGGTGGTCGGCGATGCCGTGCATGCGCTCTTCAACGCGCCGGAAGACCTCGACGATCACGTCGACAAGGCGATCGGATGCGCCGTCGCGATCCACGCCTTGACCGAAGAAATGCGGCGGCGGCCCCAATTTGCAGAAAACGGCTTCGGCCGAACCCGGATCGGCGTCGAAACCGGGCCTGCCGTACTCGGCGAGGTCGGCGCGGGTGGCAAGCTCGACTACACCGCTCATGGCAACGCCGTGAACCTGGCGGCGCGGCTTCAGGACGCGAACAAGTTCCTTGGAACGGCAATCTGCATCGGGCCGGCGGCCGCGGCCCAATCGGGCGTGCCTCTCCAGGCGCTCGGACGCCACGATATCCGCGGTTTCGGACCGATGGAGCTTTTCACAGTCGCCGACCTGCCATCAACGGCAGCGTGACGGCGTGCGTTACAAGCCGACGCTTGCATAGGCTTCCCGGATGCGGGCCTGCCCCCAGTTTGTCAGCTCCGACGGCGCTGCGCCGGGCCGGTCGAAGTCGACGCCCTGGCCGGCTGTAACCGTGCGCGTCACGCCGCCGCCCCGGACCGAGACCGCTCCACGCTCGACGAAGACGGCAAAGGCGGCCCTGCTCGGGCCGCAGAAGAATTTCGTGCCGCGCACGCCGATCATGCCGAAAGCCGTGCGCACTGCCACGTTCACCTTCGAAAGCCCTTCCGGACGGTCGAATACCATCCGGCCAAGACCGAGTTCCAGCGTGCCACCCTGGCCGGCGATGAACCTGTCGATCAAGAGTTCCGTTTGCGGACCGAGCAGGATGCGCGTCTCGCTGAGCGCCAAATCGGCAAAGCTGTTGGTGCTCGTCGACACATAATCGTTGTCGAGAACGTCACTGCCGACGGCAAGCCGCGCATCGTCCTCTCCCTGCCGACGGCGTACATTGCCGCGTATCTTTTCCGCCTTGCCGACCACGGAATTGGGCGCCGCCCGCGCCGACCGGCCGGCGATCGCCGCCAGCATCAGGCCGCCGACAAAAAAACGCCTTTTCACAAATATCTGCCGCATCGGCTTTGCTCGCTGCTCCCGCAACGCTCCCTGTTCGAGCCTCCGGCGTTTCAGAGGATAACCGCACGCATAGGCGAAGCAAGACGCATCTCGCCTTTGCACGACGCAGGCGCCTCCCCCCCGCGACTTCGCCGCCCGATGTGAAGCGCCGCTGTTTCCCCAGGAACAGGGCCGGCGCAGCGACCGCCGTAGGATGGGGGTACTAAGAGGGAAACCGTCATGAGCAACCGGATCAATCAGTGCATTCGCATCGCCAACGTCCTGCTGTTGGCGGCCATCATGCTCCTTTCGTTTGCTGCGATCGCGCTGCCCGCGGCGCGCGCTTCCGACCTGACCGCCGCGGAACAATGCGACCGGGAAGCGGGCAGCGAATTCGACCTCGAGCGGAACAGATCGTTCCCGGCGGTTTCCACGGAAGATATCCGCATCGGTATCGCGCTTTCCGCCTGCCGCGAAGCCTATAACCAGAATGGCGATGCGCGCACACAATTCCAGCTCGCGCGTGTCCTCGACAAGGCCGGGCAGAAAGTCCAGTCGCGCCGCATCCTCGAGGAAGCCGCGCGCGGCGGTCATGCGCTCGCCATGGTGAATTACAGCGCCCTGCTTGCCGAGGCGGGCGAAGCGCAAACGGCGTTCGACCTCTATCAGCGAGCAGCTGCAGCCGGAAACATCCTCGCCGCCTACAATCTCGGTGTCGCCTATCGCGACGGTGTCGGTACTGCCGCTGACGGCGCGCTTGCAATCCGCTGGTTTGAGCGGGCATCGATCGCCGGCGACGACGTCGCCGCATTCAATCTGGCGGTGATGCTCGACGAGGGCAAGGCGGTGCCGGAAGACAATCTAGAGGCCGCAAAATTCTACGGGCTCGCCGCCGAGCGCGGCAATGTCGACGCGATGATCAATCTGGGCCTGATGTTCGAAAGCGGTGAAGGCGTGCGGCGCAACCCTGTCGCCGCACAGGAACTGTTCAGGCAGGCAGCCAATCGGGGCGATCCGCTTGGGCAACAAAAGCTCGACCCGATCGCCACCGGCAGCGTTTTGCGCACCGCCATGCTGGCAAAGATGGACCAGTCCAAATGAAGACACCATCTGTGCGCGGCGGGATAATGCCCGCCGCACGATCGGGCCTCAGCGGATCTCGCCCGCCTGCGGCCCCCAGGTATCGGTCAGCGCAAATCCTTCGGCGAGCGGATCGAACGGATCCAGCGCCACCTGATGCAGGCCGAACGTCCAGCCCCGACCGGAGATGGTCGGAATGACTGCCGGCCGGCCGGCGACCGTCGTCACGCCCTCGAGCCCCACCTCGAACTCCGAGCCGATGATCGACCGGGATTTCAGCACGTCGCCCGGCTTGACTTGGCCGCGCGCGTGAAGCGTCGCGAGGTTGGCCGAGCTGCCGGTTCCGCAAGGAGAGCGATCGACGCGGCCTGGCCACATTGTCGTGCAGGTGCGGACCATGCCATCCGCCTCGGTATCGCGAAACATCACATAGGCGACGCCGCTGATTTCGGGGATTTCCGGATGGACGACCGGGATCGTGCGATTGACGAGGTCCTTGAGCAGCATGCCCGCCTCGACCAGTAGCCGCGCATTCGCCTTTTCGATCGTCGTGCCGATCTGGCGGACATCGACCAGCGCATAGAAAATGCCGCCGAAGCAAAGATCGAGCTTGATGCGGCCCCATTCCGGCGTTTCGACCTCGACATCGAGCTCCTGCACGAAGGACGGCACCATGGTGAGCTTCACCCTTTCGCACCGTCCGTCGCGGCAGGTGGCCGTCGCCTTGACGAGGCCTGCCGCCGTGTCGAGCACCACCACCGTCTCCGGCTCCTTCATCTCGATCATGCCGGATTCGAGCAGGGCCGTCGTCACGCAGATCGAATTGGAACCGGACATGGCATGGGCCTGATCCGCCTGAAGGATGATGAAACCGGCATCGGCCTCCGGCCGCTTCGGCGGCACGAGCAGGTTGACCGAGCCGATCGATCCGGAACGCGGCTCAAGGCAAAGGAAGCGGCGCAGGCTGTCGTCGACCGTGTTGATGTGGTTCAACTGCTCGGCGATCGAGTTGCCCGGGATTTTCGGCACGCCGCCGATCGCCACCTTGCCGATCTCACCCTCGCAATGAACGTCCAGCAACTGGATCGTGCGCTTCCATCTCATGACCTATCTCCGGATATCGCGTCTTCTCGCCGTTCACCGATCTCGAACCAGGTCGGCGCCGCCGCCTGATATATCAGACGGGGTGATGTTGCATACAGTGTTCATTGGCCTGCTGCAAGACGGCCGACGACACCGTCTCGACAAGTACATCGACCTGTTGCCCATTCACCCAAAGTTGCCGCTTGACGGTTGTGCCGCGGCGCGGGAGCGTGAAAGTACCGCCTATCACCGGAACGAGCATGACGAAGTTCATCCTCTTCACCGACCTGCATATGGTTCCCGAAGGTGTGACGATCATCGGGCTCGATCCCTATCGGCGGCTCGCCTGCGGGATCGCTCACGTCAATCGTTACCAGGCGGATGCGGATCGGGTGATTTTTGCCGGAGACCTCACCCACGGGGCCGACCGACCGTCCTACGAGCGCCTGAAGGTACTTCTTGGTGAACTCGTTCCGCCGGCGGCGATGATGATCGGCAATCATGACAGACGCGAGGTTTTCCTCGATGTTTTTTCCGGCGCGGCAACCGATGAGAACGGCTTCGTCCAGCAGGTCATCGATTTTGACGACTGTCGCGCCGTGCTGCTCGACACGCTGTTCGCGCCGCCTTACGACTATCCGGTGAGCCACGCTGGGCATCTTTGCCAACAGCGCCTTGCCTGGCTCGACCGGCAACTCGCCGAGGCCGGCGGCCGGCCGGTGCTGATCTTCATGCACCATCCTCCGCATATGACCAGCTTCACGAGCATCGACATGATCCGCCTTGTCAACGGGCAGGAATTCTACGAACTCGTGAAACGCCACGGCAACGTGCGCCACATCTTCGCCGGTCATGTTCATCGCACGATCAGCGGCTCGAGCCACGGCATTCCGTTCTCGATATTCAAGAGCCCGGTTCATCAGCAACCGATGCCCTTCGATACGCCCGACGCCTCGCTCTCCGTCGACGAGCCGGCGGCCTATGGCATCATCCTCATTACCAGTGACGGAGTCATTGTCCACACGGAAGACTACGAAATTGCCCGGCGCGACGCGGCAATGGCGTGACGACCATTTCGACGCCACTGCCTTCGTGTTAGGCTGGGGCCATGAGCCATTCCGTTTCATCCAGCCTGGATTTCGACTGTCAAAGCTGCGGCGCCTGTTGTGCCTATTCGGCCGATTGGCCGCGTTTCTCGCTGGAGACAGACGAGGAACTCGATCGCATTCCGGCGGAATATGTCGCTGCCGATCTCGGCGGCATGCGTTGCGAGAACGATCGATGCACGGCGCTCGATGGCACTCTCGGCCGCTTCGTCGCTTGCAAGATCTATGCGGTACGACCGATCGTGTGCCGCACATGTATGCCCGGTGACGACGAATGTCTGATCGCGCGCACACGCCATTTCGGCGCAGCCGCCTGACCCCGGATCATTCGGCACTGACGGCGACACTCCGCATGTTCCGCCGTTTGCTGGCGGGTCGATAGCGAAATATCCCGAGAACGGTGAAATTTGCCGGATGGATGTTCGGCGTTGTCAAGCGTATTTTCTGCCCACGAAATCAGGGGTGCCAGGCGCCCCGTTACCGCTCCGTGGAGGACTCCGTTCGATGAGCCAGACCAAGCTTCAAAAATCCCCCCCAGCCACGGACGCGGCGCCGGCGCCCTTTGCCGACTTCGCACCGCCGATCCGGCCGCAAACCACGCTTCGCCAGGCTATCACCGCCGCCTATCGCCGTCCCGAAACGGAATGCCTGCCGGCGCTCATCGAGGCGGCGACGCTGCCCAAGGAAATCCGCGATGCCGCCGCCAAAACCGCCCGCAAGCTGATCGAGGCGCTCCGTGCCAAGCACAAGGGATCGGGCGTCGAGGGGCTCGTGCACGAATATTCGCTGTCGAGCCAGGAGGGCGTGGCGCTGATGTGCCTTGCGGAAGCGCTGCTGCGCATTCCCGATACGGCGACCCGCGACGCGCTGATCCGCGACAAGATCGCCGACGGCGACTGGAAGTCGCATCTCGGCGGCGGTCGTTCGCTCTTCGTCAACGCCGCAACCTGGGGCCTCGTCGTCACCGGCAAGCTGACCTCGACCGTCAACGACCGCAGCCTTGCTGCTGCGCTGTCGCGGCTCATCGCGCGCTGCGGCGAACCGGTGATCCGCCGCGGCGTCGACATGGCAATGCGGATGATGGGCGAGCAGTTCGTCACCGGCGAGACGATCGACGAGGCGCTGCGCCGCTCGCGGGCGCTCGAACAGAAGGGCTTCCGCTACTCCTACGACATGCTCGGCGAAGCGGCGACCACGGCGGCTGATGCGGAGCGCTACTACAAGGACTATGAAACCGCGATCCACGCGATCGGCAAGGCTTCCGCCGGCCGCGGCATCTACGAAGGCCCCGGCATCTCGATCAAGCTCTCGGCGCTCCACCCGCGCTATACGCGCGCGCAGGCCTCCCGCGTCATGGGCGAATTGCTGCCGAAGGTTAAGGCGCTCGCGCTCATCGCCAAGAAATACGACATCGGTCTCAACATCGACGCCGAGGAGGCCGACCGGCTGGAGCTGTCGCTCGATCTCCTCGAAGAGCTCTGCCTCGACGCCGACCTTTCCGGCTGGAACGGCATGGGCTTCGTTGTGCAGGCCTATGGCAAGCGCTGCCCCTTCGTTCTGGATTTCATCATCGACCTCGCGCGCCGCGCGGGCCGGCGCATCATGGTGCGCCTCGTCAAGGGCGCCTATTGGGATGCGGAGATCAAGCGCGCGCAGCTCGACGGGCTTGAGGATTTCCCCGTCTTCACCCGCAAGATCCATACTGACGTTTCCTATATCGCCTGCGCCCGCAAGCTGCTTTCGGCGACGGACGTGATCTTCCCGCAGTTTGCCACCCACAACGCGCAGACGCTCGCTACGATCTACCACATGGCCGGAAAGGATTTTCAGGTCGGCAAATACGAGTTCCAGTGCCTGCACGGCATGGGCGAGCCGCTCTATGACGAGGTCGTCGGCCGCGCCAATCTCAATCGTCCGTGCCGCATCTATGCGCCAGTCGGCACGCACGAGACGCTGCTTGCCTACCTCGTCCGCCGCCTGCTCGAAAACGGCGCAAACTCCTCCTTCGTCAACCGCATCGCCGACCCGAAGGTCTCGGTCGACGAGCTCATCGCCGATCCGGTGGAAATCGTCCGCTCCATGCCGGTGGTCGGAGCAAAGCACGACCAGATTGCCTTCCCGGCGAAGCTTTTCGGCGAGACGCGCACCAATTCCGCCGGCGTTGATCTTTCGAACGAAGAGAGCCTCGCTTCGCTGACGGAGGCATTGAAGGCGAGCGCCGCGACCACCTGGGCAGCCGTGCCGCAACTCGCGACCGGCGTGGCCTCCGGCGAAACGCGCCCGGTCCTCAACCCCGGCGACCACCGCGACATCGTCGGTTCGGTGACGGAAACCTCGGACGAGGATGCCAAGCGCGCGGCCCGCCTCGCTCTCGACGCTGCCGACGCATGGGCCGCGGTCCTTCCGGCGGAGAGGGCCGCCTGCCTCGACCGCGCGGCCGACCTGATGCAGGCGCGCATGCCGACGCTCCTTGGGCTGATCGCCCGCGAGGCCGGCAAGTCGCTGCCGAACGCGATCGCAGAGGTGCGGGAGGCGATCGACTTCCTGCGCTACTATGCCGAACAGACGCGCCGCACGCTCGGTCCAGCCCATAAGCCGCTCGGGCCGATCGTCTGCATTAGCCCCTGGAACTTCCCGCTGGCGATCTTCACCGGCCAGATTGCCGCCGCACTCGTTGCGGGCAATCCGGTGCTTGCCAAGCCGGCGGAAGAAACGCCGTTGATCGCCGCCGAAGGCGTCCGCCTGCTGCATGAGGCCGGCGTCCCGGCCAATGTGCTGCAACTCCTGCCCGGCGATGGCCGTGTCGGCGCGGCGCTGGTCGCGGCACCGGAGATTGCCGGCGTGATGTTCACCGGTTCGACGGAGGTCGCGCGCCTCATTCAGGCGCAGCTTGCCGACCGGCTTTCGCCTGCCGGACGGCCGATCCCGCTGATCGCCGAGACCGGCGGCCAGAACGCGATGATCGTCGATTCCTCGGCGCTTGCCGAGCAGGTCGTCGGCGACGTGATCGCATCAGCCTTCGACAGCGCCGGCCAGCGCTGCTCGGCGCTGCGCGTGCTCTGCCTGCAGGAGGACGTCGCCGACCGCACGCTCAATATGCTGAAGGGGGCGCTGCACGAACTGAACATCGGCCGCACCGACCGCCTTTCCGTCGACGTCGGCCCGGTCATCACCGCCGAGGCAAAGGGCATCATCGAGAAGCACATCGACGCGATGCGCGGGCTTGGCCGCAAGGTGGAGCAGATCGGCCTTGCCGCCGAGACGGATCAAGGCACCTTCGTGCCGCCGACGATCATCGAGCTTCAGAAGCTCTCCGATCTCAAGCGTGAGGTCTTCGGGCCGGTGCTTCACGTCATCCGCTACCGCCGCGATGATCTCGACCGGCTGGTCGATGACATCAACGCCACCGGTTACGGGCTGACATTCGGCCTCCACACGCGCCTCGACGAGACGATCGCGCATGTGACGAGCCGCGTGAAGGCCGGCAACCTCTATGTGAACCGCAACATCATCGGCGCCGTCGTCGGCGTGCAACCCTTCGGCGGGCGCGGCCTTTCCGGCACCGGCCCGAAGGCAGGCGGCCCGCTCTATCTCGGCCGGCTGGTGACGACCGCGCCGGTGCCGCCGCAGCACAGCTCGGTTCATACGGATCCTGCCCTCCTCGACTTCGCCAAGTGGCTCGATGGCCGCGGCGCGACGGCCGAAGCGGAAGCGGCACGCAATGCCGGCAGCAGTTCGGCGCTCGGGCTTGAGCTGGAGCTGCCGGGGCCGGTCGGTGAGCGCAATCTCTATGCGCTCCACCCGCGCGGTCGCATCCTGCTCGTGCCTGAGACCGAGACGGGCCTCTACCATCAGCTCGCCGCCGCGCTCGCGACCGGCAACAGCGTCGTCATCGACGCCGCCTCCGGCCTGCAGCCTTCGCTCAAGGACCTGCCCCAGAGCGTCGCCGCGCGTCTCTCCTGGTCGAAGGACTGGGCCGCGGACGGACCCTTCGCCGGCGCCGTCGTCGAGGGCGACGCCGAACGCGTCCGCGTCGTCAACAAGGCGATCGCGGGACTACCCGGTCCGCTGGTGCTCGTCCAGGCTGCGTCGAAGGAGGAGATCGTCCGCAACCCCGACGCCTATTGCCTCAACTGGCTCCTGGAAGAGGTCTCGACGTCGATCAACACCGCAGCGGCCGGCGGCAACGCCAGCCTGATGGCGATCGGCTAAGGGCGCCGATTTGCCCCTGACCCTAACCCTCTCCCCGCATGCGGGGAGAGGGGACGTGCTCACGCCGACGGTATCACTCTGCGGCTTTGCGAAGGGCGAGGCCGTGCCGCGAGTCCCTTCTCCCCGCCTGCGGGGAGAAGGTGCCGGCAGGCGGATGAGGGGCAGACCCGATGACCTGCGCCCCGCTAGCGCCCCCTTCCCCAATCCGCTATCACCGCCTGAAAAACGGAAGCAGCGGATGTTCACGCTCCAGCGCATCGAGACCTCGACACAGGAAATCAAGAAAAGCCGGTTCCTGGCGATCGCCGGCCCGGTCGAGGACGAGCAATCGGCAAAGGCCTTTCTCGCGGCCCATTCCGACCCGAACGCCAATCACAATTGCTGGGCTTGGCGCATCGGCCAGACCTATCGGTTCAGTGACGATGGAGAACCCAGCGGGACGGCGGGCAAGCCTATCCTTGCGGCGATCGACGGCCAATCGCTCGATCGCGTCGCAGTCGTCGTCACCCGATGGTTCGGCGGGGTCCTGCTTGGAAGCGGCGGGCTGATCCGCGCCTATGGCGGCACCGCTGCACTCTGCCTGAGGGCTGCCGAAAAGGCCGAACTCGTCGACACGCAGCGCGCGACGATCGTCTGCGACTTTGCCGATCTTGCCCTGATCAAAGCGCGACTGACGGCCCGCGGCGTAGCTCTTGCCGGAGAAACATTCACCGATAGAGGGGCGGTCCTGACGGCCGATATTCGGAAGGACATCGCGACGGAGGTCGTTGCACTCGTCACCGATCTCAGTCGCGGCAAGGCGATCGTCTCGCTCGAAAACTGAACTTCCATGCGAAGTACAACCAGCATAGAAGTCACACCGACGCAGAACACGACGAGGACATCGAGATGAAAACGAGAGTTTTGGGACGAACGGGTGCAACGATCTCGGAAGTCGGCTTTGGCGCCTGGCAGATCGGCGGGGCCTGGGGCGACGTCAGCGAAGAAGACGGCAAGCGCGCGCTTCACGCCGCGCTCGACAGCGGCGTCACCTTCATCGACACGGCCGACGTCTATGGCGACGGGCGTTCGGAAAAGATCATCGCGACGGTGCTGAAGGAGCGCGGCGGCGAAAGACCCTTCGTTGCCACCAAGGCCGGCCGCCGACTCAATCCGCATGTCGCCGACGGCTATACGGCCGCCAATATCGAGGCCTTCATCGACCGCAGCTTGAAGAATCTCGGCGTCGAGACGCTCTATCTCGTGCAACTGCACTGCCCGCCGACGGATGTCTATTATCGCCCGGACGTCTTCGAGGCGCTCGACCGGCTTGTCGCCAATGGCAAGATCCGCAACTACGGCGTTTCGGTCGAAAAGGTCGAGGAAGCGTTGAAGGCGATCGACTATCCGGGCGTCGCCACGGTTCAGATCATCTACAACATCTTCCGTCAGCGTCCCCAGGAATTGTTCTTCGCCGAGGCGCGGAGGAAGGATGTCGGCGTCATCGTGCGCGTTCCGCTCGCCTCCGGCCTGCTGACCGGCAAGATCGGCAAGGACACGGTTTTTGCGGCTGACGACCACCGCAATTTCAACCGCCACGGCGAAGCCTTCGATGTCGGTGAAACCTTCGCAGGCGTGCCTTTCGACGTCGCGCTCGAGGCGGTGGAAGAGTTGCGCGCGCTGGTGCCGGCCAATGTGCCGATGGCCCAGTTCGCACTACGCTGGATCCTGGAGCAGCCGGCGGTTTCTGTCGTGATCCCCGGCGCCCGCAACGAGGCGCAGGCGCAGTCGAACGCCGCGGCAAGCGCGGTTTCGGCACCCGACAATGCGACCCTGGCCGCGATCGCCGTGCTTTACGAGCGGCTGATCAAGGTTCATGTTCATCAGAGATGGTAGAGCACCGGCGCCCTGCGGAAAGACGCGGAGCGCCGGAAGGAAGGCGCCGATGCAAGAGGCCTTCGATCTTGAGCGCTTCGTGAAAGCGCAGGAAAGCACGTATCGCGCCGCGCTCGCGGAACTCACCGCCGGCGCTAAGAGAACCCATTGGATGTGGTTCATCTTTCCGCAGATCGAGGGCCTCGGCCATTCACCGACGGCGCAATATTATGCGCTCGCGAACCTGGACGAGGCGCGCGCCTATCTCAGGCATCCGCTGCTTGGCCACCGCATTCTTGAATGCACGGAGGCGGTCAATGCCGTTCTGGGCCGATCGGCGCTCGAGATTTTCGGCCGACCGGATGACCTCAAGTTTCGCTCGTCGATGACGCTGTTCGAAAGCGCCGGCCCGACGGTCGGCGTCTTCGCAAGGGCGCTCGAGCGCTATTTCGACGGGGAGAGGGATCCGAGGACGCTTGAAAAGCTCGGTAAAGGCTGACGCCGACGTCTTCACAATGTTTACAGAAGGAAAAGCAGCATCAGCGTCGAGAAGACAGCGAGCCCGACGATGACGAACATGAGTTCCTTCATCATATAGCGATACATAAAGCCCTCCTTCCCGGCGGACCGGCGTCGGGAAGCACGCTTTTTATATGGGTATCGAGCAAAGGGTTGTTAAGCAGCGACCTGCACACGACAGCGTGAAGGCGACTGCCATCACAGCTCCGCTTGAGCCGTCGCAGGGCAGATTTCGAACGTGTCGAGAAGGAGTGTCGATCGGCGGAAAAGTCTCTTCAGGCGAGCGGAAAAGTCCTCCACTGTGTAGGTCGCACAATCATCTGGAGCGTGACCATGGTCGTCAGGCTGATCGTTCAAACCCTCATCTGGTTCGGGATCATCGCAATGGTGCTCTTCGCATCGGCTGGAACCCTCGCCTGGCCAGCCGGATGGGTTTTCCTCGCGATGATGCTGACGGTCTCGCTGATCGCCGGACTGTCACTCGCCCGGCATGATCCGGAACTGCTCAAAGAACGGCTATCGGCACCGATCCAGAAAGATCAACCCTTCGCGGACAAGGTGCTCCTCACGATCATCTTTCTATTCCTGTTCGGCTCATTTGCGTTCATGGCGCTGGATGCCGTGCGGTTCCGATGGTCGTCGGCTCCGCCATGGGTGCAGGTGCTCGGCGCCTTGGCGCTCCTGCTCTCGATCTGGCTCAACTATTGGACATTCAGGGAAAACAGCTTCGCGGCACCGGTCGTGAAAATCCAGAAGGAGCGGGCACAAAGGGTTATCACCACCGGGCCATATCGCCACGTCCGCCATCCGCTTTACGCCAGCGCCCTGATCTTCGTCGCAGGCACATCGCTGCTCCTCGGCTCCTGGTGGGGGCTCGGGGCGGTGTTTGTGTTGACCGCCTTGCTCGCAATTCGCATCCGGATCGAGGAACAGGCGCTTCGGACCGGGCTCGCGGGATATGACGACTATGCAGCGCGCGTTCGCTATCGCCTTATCCCTTTCGTCTGGTAGCTCCGATCGACGTTACGGCGCGCTTGTGCCGCGCTCGGCCCGGAGGATGCGATCGGTAGCTTCCGACATTTCGGCACGAGCACGGCTATCGCCGCGTGCCGGGGGCTGCGATGTTTGCCCGGGCGGCATCAGGAGTTCCTCGAGGAAATAGGCAGAAAGCGCAGCCCGGCCGGAGAGTTCTGCCTTGTGGTAAACTGCGGTCGCTTGCTGGCGTATCGTCGCCTCGCTGGCCCCGCGAAAGCGCGCGATCTCCTTGTGACTGAACCCCTTGAGCAGCAGAAGTCCGACCTCCTGCTCCGCCTGGGTACAGCCCCAGGCGGCGAACTGGCGTTGGATCGCGGCACCGAGTTCCTGAAAATGATCGGCCAGGTCGGCACGCCACTGTGCATCGCGTGCTCGAATGCGCGCCACCTCGTCACGTAGGCCGAAGCTTTCCGCCTCCTGCTCACGCAGCCGAGAGGACAGCAGCGCAACACAGGCCGAACAGCCGACGAGAAGCGCGATGCTCACCGCCTCCGTCAACAGTTCTGTGACTGTTAGCTCCTCCTCCTCTTTCACGACCTCAAGGCCGAGCAACAGCGCAAATGCCGATACCGCACCCGCGACAAGGATCGTTCGGCCACGTCCCCTGGTCCAATCCATGGTTCGCCTCCCCGGCTCATCACGGTGGCGTCCCGCAATTTGCTGTGCCGTCGTGATTTTGCGCCCGCAGGCCTGACTCCGCAACAGACGGGGCGCAAAAGCGGCTCAGGCGAAGAAGAAACCATCGGCACTCAGAGAGGCGGCGCCGGTGGCTGCGACATCGACATTGCCCGGGGCGATCAAATCGGTACCGTCGAGCCAATCATCGTGGATGCGTTCGCCAAAAGAGAAGGCCCAATCCTCGGCCACGACCAAATGGCCCCCGCTGGTGCCGAAATCTGTGGCCCGCTCATGCGGCGCCGCGTCGGCGAACTGGAAAGTGTCGCCGGCAAGCCAGTCTCCGAGGGGATCTTCGTCCTGATCCCCGGCCCGGTCGTCGGCCGGGAGGTCACCTGCGCTGATGCCGATCGGCTCACTGCCACCCGTCGCTCCGGACTTTGCGCCTCCGGCTTCGCGAACGAGTTGACCGAGCGTCTCGGACGGGAGCGGCATATCGCTGACCGCAACGATCGCGTCGTTGAAATCGCCGTCATAGTCGGGACTGGTGTTCAACCGGTCTTCGAAGCCGACGATCTCGATCCCGGCTGTCCCGGGCACCTTCGAGGAAAGCCCGATCGCCTGCATGCTGCCGGCGGGGTTCAACAGATTTGACCCATCATCGGCCCCGAGAGCGCTCAAGGGCTGAATCGGCAGAATGTTGCCGGCGTCGTCCATGATAGTCGGCGCGAATGGATCGTTCGCGTTGGCCGTCGCACCGGTCAGGAGGTTCTTGAGCTGCAGGCCACCATCGGCGAACTGCTCCAGATCGACTCCGATCTCGTCCACGCCGCGCACCAGGAACAGGCACAGGCTCTGGCCTTCCGGCACGTCGACAGCCACCGAGTCGCCGTTTGACGCATCGGAGAGATCCGATACCAGTATGCGCGCTTCGCTGATAGCGCCGGTCGCGGTGTCCACGAAATAGGCGCCCAGCGCGTCGGTGCTGTCGGTGGAGCCGCCGAGCACCGTCACCTGCTTCGTCGTCCCGGTCCCGGTGAAGTCCGCCAAATCAAGGTCACGTATGTCGGGGAGATCCTTTACCTCCTTGCCTTCGTGAAGCGAAGCCAAAGCAGGCGTGACGTCGTCCGTGTCGTCATCCGCCACGCCGACCACGCCTCGTCGGTAGAGATCGGCCTTCGACGTGATACTGCCGTCGGGCGCCAGCTCAAGCTCGGCGATTTCGCCCACGCCGGGCGCGTAAAATTTGAATTCGGCACCGGTGGACAGGGCGGAACTGTCGATCGTTTTGATTACGTCCTCGAATTTCCCCAAGGGCGTCTTCATGCTGAGCCCTATCTCCGCGAGGATACTTTCGTCCTCCGCAATGCCCGGCGCGAATTCTTGATAATAGGCCGTGCCGAATTCCGGGGTCGCCTTCATGGCCCAGCCCGGCTGGTTGCCGGGATCATCGGCCGACCATTGGCCTTCGTGATTGACGCCGATGAAGTTTCCGTCGTCATCGTACTCGTAATTGACGACGATCTCGCCGAAGTACCACACATTGCCTGCGGTATCCTGTGCATACCAATCGAAGGTGTCCTCGAGAATCACGTCGTCCTCGTAGACCGTGTCGCGGATTACCGTCGTACTCACTCCACGGACCTCGAACGTCGCGGAGGTGGTGAAGACGTCGTTGCGCTCCGTCGTGACCTCGCCGGTATTGGGATCGATCTCATCGCCCTTGTAGCTCAAGACGTGACCGGGGATCAGCGGCAGGTAAGGGTTGTCGATCCGCGCGCCGGGAATGAAGGTCGCCGCACCGAAATCGGGTAAGATGGCCATGGCATGTCCTCCGAGGTGATCGCGTCGCGGACGCGCCCCAACCGCCCGCTCGCCGCTGCAGCAACATGCGGCGGTTGTCCGCTCGCGGGAATCCGGCAGGTGTGACGTAGGAAAGGCTCAAAGGTTCAAGGGCCTGGGCGACCCATCTTACGGATGTGAGATATGCAGGCCCGCCCGATCGTCCTCACAAAGGGCGAATTCCGATGCTGGTGGCCGCCCATCATTCCGATCAACTGGACCTCGTGGGAACACTCTGCCGGCTGGCTCCCTTTCGCGGCGACATTGGTGGTGGGCACTTCATGCGCTATGGTCGGCCCACAGGGTGTCAACCGGGTATTCGACGATCATGCGGATTTCGCTTTATTCGGAAGGGAGCAAGGGAAAGTCCGAACCCCGCCAGGCCGACGGCGAGAGGAGCTGACTGGCCCGCCATGCGTCTTCTCGCCTCCGCCTGCGTCGGCACGCTGTTGCTGGCGCTCCCAACCACAGCAATGGCCGAAGACGCCGTGCCAGCGCTCGCCGAAGGCTGCACCGCGCCCTGTGCCAGTTACGAAGTTTCTACGGAGCTCCAGAATGACTGGTTGTTTGCCGCCAATCCCTCTGTTTTGAGGTCCGACGAACTGCAGCCGACAATTACCGTCGATCTGTTCCTCGCGCCGACGGACTATTTGCGGTTCGTCACGTCGATCATCACGGAGCCGGTTGTCGAGCCAGAGCCTGGCGAGAACATGTTTTTTGAAGGGATCGGGACCTACCTCGCCGAACTTTACACCACGGTCGAAGCGGGCCCGGCCACTGTGAGGGCCGGAAAATTCGATACGATCTTCAGCCTTGCCAGCGAAGTCGCGCCCGGAATCAATGCCACGGACCTGGTGTCGGATTTCGACGCGGACGAGCGCGTCGGTGCCGAGGTCGTATTTAACTTCGACGGTCTCGGGATGGATCAGGCCCTGGCCGCAACTCTGTTCACCACCGACCGATCGATCTTCAGCGATTCCCTGTTCACCGCTCGGGGGCGGACGCGACTGTCGGATGGCGGCGCCGGCAACACCGATGGCCTGTCTTCGCTCTCGCTTGTCCTTGACGGCTGCAGAGGGGCGGAGCCGAGTGATTGCTATCTGGACGGTGATTACGGCTACAGGCTGGGCTTCCGGTACCAGAGGGCCGGAGAGCCTACCGGCGAGGACATGGAAGAAGGGCTGACACCCGAAGACGAACTGGCCTACCTGGCGTCGGCGACCGCAAGCCTTCAGATGAACGAGATGACGCTGAGGCTGCTCGGCGAGGCGGCCTATCTCCGGCATTTCGACAGCGGTCCGGTCGATGCATTCGTCCTCACGGGTTCGGCCGCGCTTGAGCTGGAGCCGTTGACCTATGTCGCGAGCTATACCCAGCAGCTCAATCTTGTTCACGGCGGGCCGGACACACGTCAGCACCTGGCTGACCTCGAGGTCATCTATGATCCCGACGAGGAGCATGGCGAAGGCATGCCGTTCGAAGGCACGGGATGGAAACTCGCCGCCGCTTACACATTTACACGCAATGCTGACGAGGAAACGGCCCACATTTTCAGTGTTCGAGCGGTTTACGATTTCGACGGAGACGTGGAGTTCGATGCGCCGTGAGACGGGTCGCCGTCTGCGGTCATGTTCGGTTTTCCGTCCACATCACCGCTCCAGCGCATTTAAGAAGGAGGAGTATGATCTAGCCGACGCTCCTTCTGCTCGGATCCGGCAGCGTCAGATCGTGAAGTAGCCGCCAGACCCATCAAGTGGTGAAATGGGCGCCCCCAATAACCGAAGGAGGGTTTCATGTCGGAACATGTCAGCGATGGGATCCTGGAGCACAACCGGGAGGCGGCGGCACTCTGGGGAGCAGGAGGCATGCACTACGACCTTGTCAGCTTCGCGATCTCCGACGCGCTGACGCATGCCGCCCAGCGATTGAGCCCGAAGCCCGGCGACAAAGTGCTCGACGTCGCGACCGGCACCGGCTGGAGCGCGCGCAATGCGGCGCGCTTCGGCGCAAACGTCACGGCGATCGATATTTCGGCCGATCTCATCGACGCTGCCCGCCAGCTTTCATCCGGCGTCGAGCCGCCGATCGACTTCCGCGTCGCCGATGCCGAGAACCTGCCCTTCCCGAACGAAAGCTTCGACAAGGTGCTCTCGACCTTCGGCGTGATATTCGCCGGGGATCATCGCCGCGCGGCGAGCGAACTGGCGCGCGTCTGCCGCAAAGAAGGGCGGCTCTGCATCTCGGCTTGGTCGCCGCCGGGCGCCGTCGCCCGCTTCTTCGCTGTAATCAGCGCGCACACGAAGGCGCCGCCTCCGAAGGAATCGTCGCTCTCGTGGGGTGATCCGGCCCGTGTTGAAGACCTGCTCGGGCAAGAATTCAGGCTCACTTTCGAACACGGAACCAACAACGCCTATCATGAAAGCGTCGAGGCGATCTGGAACTGGTATCTGCGCGGCTTTGGGCCGTTGCGCATGCTCTACGAAGGCTTGAACGAAGGCGAAAGGGCAGCGCTGAAGCGCGATGTCGACGCCTATCACGCGCACTACCAGGTCGAGGCCGGGCTCCACATCAAGCGTGAGTATCTCGTCATCATTGGCGAGAAACGATAGATGTCCGTCGGCGGGACGTATCCGTGGCGAAGCAAGGGGATTGGCAACGCTTTCGATGCGCTGTGACTGATCCATCGGCAACATCGATGCGATGGGCTGCAATGTAGTGCCTTGAGGGGAAGTGGCGCACCCGAAGAGATTCGAACTCCTGACCCCCAGATTCGTAGTCTGGTGCTCTATCCAGCTGAGCTACGGGTGCTTGCCTGAAGCGGTGAGAACCGCTTGCGTGGCGATCCTCTACTGGGTCCTTTCGGCGATTGCAAGCGCCTTTCGGGAAAAAATTTCATTTTTGCGACAACAGTGGATAAGGCCCGGAAAGACCGATTGGGGCCGGGCGATGAGAACGCTGGCAGCCCAAGGAGGGAATATCAGGGCCGCGCCTTCGAGCGGAAAGCGTCGAGCGGCACCGGGCGATCCGGCAGTTCGATGCGGAACAGCGTGCCGGGTGTCGGCTTTTCGACGAGCGCGATCGTGCCGCCATGGGCGAGTACCAGTTCGCGGGCGATGGCAAGCCCGAGGCCTGTGCCGCCGGAGCGCGCCGAGCCGCGAAATGCGGCAAACAGGTTTTCGCGTGCCTTGGCCGGCATGCCCGGCCCCGTATCGTCGATGGAAATCGTAACCACGCTGCCGGTTCGCATGGCCGAAACCGAGATCGACCTGGAGCGGCCGTCCTCCGGCTCGTGATTCGTCAACGCCTCGACGGCGTTGCGGCAGATATTGTGGACGACGCGAAAAAGCTGCTCGCTGTCGGCGTCGACCACGACGTCGTCGCGTATCTGGATCTCGAAATCGATGCCGCTCTGGCCGTCGATGGCGAGGAGTTCCGAGACGTCCTCGACGAGCGGACGCAGCGCGACAAAGCGGCGGTGCGGCTCTGCCTCAGCCGTGCGCCCGTAGGAGAGAACCTCCTGTGTATAGCCGACGGCGCGGTCTATCGTCCTCAGCAGCGTCGGTGCAAAGCGTTTGACCACCGGATCATCGACATCGGCGAGCCGGTCGGAGATGAGTTGCGCGGACGAGAGAATGTTGCGCATGTCGTGGTTGATCTTAGAAACCGCGAGGCCGAGTTCGGCGAGGCTCTTCTGCTGTTTCAAGGTTTTCTGCAATTCGCGCTGCATGCTCGCGAGGTGCTGACCGGCGATCGCCAGTTCATCACCGCCGTCCGGCGGAACGAGCAGTCGCTCCGGGTTCGACGGCTCCTCGGAAAACTCCTGCATGCTCGTCGTCATCCGCCTGATTGGCACGATCAGCATGCGGTTGATGGCGAGGAAGATCAGTGCCGCCGTAATCAGCGAAATGGCGATCGACAGAAGGAAAACGTTGCGCGAATAGACAAGCATCGCATTGCGCAGGCCCGCATCCTTCATCACCAGTTCGATCGTCGCATCGCTTTCGCCGAGCGGGCCATAGACGCGCACGATGCGCTTGCCGCCGAAAAGCAGCGTATCGAACGCATCGCGTATCGCACCGGCGGGGGTGAAGTTGGCGATGTCGTATTCGCCGTCGATCGCCGGCGGCATGTCGACAGTGGCGATCATCCGCGAGGCATCCTTGCGGCGAATGACGATGGCCTTGGTTCCGGTCGCCATCAACGTGTCGCGCTGCACCGCCCGCGGAAGCTCGACATTCTGCAGTCCGTCGACCACGACGGCCGCAGCGGCGACCGTGTTCAGCCGATCCTGAAGCCAGCGGATCCGCATGTTGGCGACCGACGGCACGAAGATCAGCACTTCCGCCAGCATGACGAAGGCAACGGTCAAAAGCAGCAGCTTGCCGGAGAGCCCGCGGAGAAACCCCACGGCCGCTCGGGGCATACCATTCGCATTGGCCGGACGCGTGTCTTCCACCATAATTCTAGGACATTCCCTGCAACTCAGCCGAAATACCGCAGCATTCCAATCACGGATCGCACGAGCGGATTTCGCGCCATAGGGCCATAATAGGAGATCGATGCCTGTTTTCCAATCTCGGACAAGGTGGGATAGGGCGCCACATAACCGCGGAAATGCTTGAGCGTCAGCCGATTGGCGACGGCGAAAGCAAAGCCGTTGATCATCTCTCCGGCACCGGCGCCGGCGATTGCAGCACCGACGATCCGACCACGCCGAGTGACCGTGATCTTGATGAGGCCCCGGCCGAGGCCGTCGGTGCGGGCGCGGTCATTGGCTGAAAAGTCCCAGCGGGCGACGTCGACACGACCGAACTTTTCCCGTGCCTCCGCCTCGCCGGGGCCGACCTCGGCCAGTTCCGGGTCCGTGAACGTGACCCTTGGGACAATGCCTCGGTCTTCGCGCGCCGGCAGGCGGAACAGGATCTGCTGCAGCACGAGCCGCGCATGATAGCTCGCGACATGGGTGAACTGCAGCCCGCCTGCGGCATCGCCGATCGCATAGGCGCGGCGATTGCTTGTGCGCAGGTCCGGGCCAACGGCGATCCCCTTCGCGTCGTGGCGAATACCGGCCGCGTCGAGATCGAGAGAAGCGTGATTGGGGGCACGGCCGGCGGCCAGCAGCAGATCGCTGCCGTCGATGAAAAAACGCCCTTGCGCATTTTCGCAATGCAGCCGCACGCCGCCCGCGTGCCGCTCGACGGACAGGATGGCGGTTTCTTCATAAAGAACGGTACCCTCGGCCCGGATCGCCTCCAGAACGATCGCCACCAGTTCCGGATCGCCACGCGAAAGCGCTTTGCCGCTCTCAACGACCGTCACGCGTGTGCCGAGCCGGCGATAGGCCTGGGCCATTTCCAACCCGACGGGTCCGGCACCGACAATGACGAGGTGTTCCGGCAGCCGTTTCAGATCGAACAGCGTTTCATTGGTGAGATACGGCGTATCGGAGAGCCCGGGAATTGCGGGAACGGCCGGCGACGAGCCGGTAGCGATCACGAAGCGCCGGGCCCGGATGAGATGATCGCCGACTGCCACCGTTCTCTCGTCGATGAAACGGGCCGCATCGGCGATGACTTTCACGCCAAGGCTCTCGAAGCGCTCGGCGGAATCATGCGGCGCGATTTCCCCGATGACCGCGTGGACCCGCGCCTGCAACCGTTCATAGTCGATGAGCGGCTCGCCTGCGGAAATGCCGAATTCCTCTGCCGCGCGGATCGCCTGCGCGTGTTTCGCGGCCGCGATCAGCGCCTTCGACGGAACGCAGCCAAAGTTCAGGCAATCCCCACCCATCCGGCCGCGCTCGATCAGAACGACCGGCACGCCGAAGGCTGCGGCGCCCGCGGCCACAGACAAGCCGGCCGCACCGCCGCCGATTACGCAGATATCCGGATTGAGGACATTCGCCACGCCGCTTGCCGCCCCTTTCAGACCGCCTTGCGGCGCGACTGTATTAGCTTCAACGCCAGAGGCAATGCCGCGATGAGGGTCAATGCCGCGAGCCCCAGCGAAATGTCCCTCGTCGCGAAATCCGCAAGCGTAAGCTCGCCGCCTGTCGCCCCCGAGCGCGCGATCACGGCGTCGAGGCTGCGACCGAGCCAGGCATAGGCGAGCGTGCCGGGCACGATGCCGATCAGCGTCGCGAGGGCAAAGGTGCGCAGCCGCACGTCAAAGAATGCGGGTGCGATATTGACGACGAAGAAGGGAAAGATCGGCGCCAGCCGCAATACCAGGAGATAAAGGAACGCATTGCGCCGGAAACCTTCCGCCAGACGCTCCAGAAAGCGTCCGGCGCGCGGGCGCAGGAGGTCGCCAAGAACGCCGCGCGCGGCAAGGAACAGAAGGCACGATCCGAGCGTCGCCGCGGCGATCGCGATGATCCCGCCTGTAACACAGCCAAAAAGGAACCCGGAAAATATGGTCAGCACCGATGCAGCCGGAATCGAAAAGACGACCACCGCGACATAGACCGCAAAGAAGGCAGTTCCCGCATGGAGCGGATGAGTATCGACATAGGCGCTGAGTATCTCGCGGTGATGGACGAGCGCCGTCAACGACAGGTATTGCGGCAGGCCAAACGCATAGCAGACGGCACCACCGAGAAGCAGGAGAGCGAATGGCACGAACCGCCACGGCGAACGGCGCGGCGCATGTTCAGCGTCGCTCCGCCCTGACGAGGGGTTCAGGGCTGCTCCTTCTGCCCCGTTTCTTACTCCATTGTTCATGCGGCCTTGCTTTCGGCGAGATCTACTCCTGAGTTAGAGGGAATCGGGACCCGGAACCAATAACGAATGGTCGCGCCGTCAAACGTCAACGTGAACAGTTCGCCCTGACAACTCACGTTGCCGTGAAAAGAAGAACTATCGTCCCTGGTGTCGCTGGAGCCGCTGCATCAAGGTTTCTCCCGCGGAGACCGGCAGGGCCGTCCGCGAGAAAAGATCGTGACGTGGAGGCTCAGAATTCCTCCCATTCGTCCCGCGCCGCCGCGGCACTGCCGCCGAAGGCTCGAGCGACGCTGCCCATCATACGCCGGGCGGGCGAGGCAACCGGGCGGCTTGTCCCCTTTGCCGGCGCGATCGCCCCGACGGCATCGCGATCGACCTTGAAGTAGGCGATCAGGTTCGCAAGGTTGCCGGTTTCGGCTGAAAGCTTGTGTGTCGCGGCGTTCGCCTCCTCGACCATTGCGGCATTGCGCTGCGTGACCTGGTCCATCTGGTTGACGGCCGTGCTGACCTCGGCAAGCCCTGTCGATTGCTCGCGTGCAGCCGTCGCGATCGAATGGATATGGTCGTTGATCTTCAGGACGCGCGTTTCGATCTCGCCGAGCGCGGTTCCGGTCGCCTGAACAAGCTTGACACCGGTCGCGACTTCGCTGCCCGACTTCGAAATCAGAGCCTTGATGTCCTTGGCGGCACTGGCGGCGCGTTGAGCGAGTTCACGCACCTCCTGGGCCACGACGGCGAAACCCTTGCCGGCATCGCCTGCCCGCGCCGCCTCGACGCCCGCGTTCAGCGCCAAGAGGTTGGTCTGGAAGGCGATTTCATCGATGACGTTGGTGATCTGACCGATCTCGTTCGAGGCCTGCTCGATGCGGCCCATCGCCTCGACCGCGCTGCGGACGACGGACGCGGACTCGGCGGCGCTTTGATTGGCCTCGGTGACCATGACCGACGCTTCCTGCGCCCTCTCGGTCGAGCTGCGGACCGCGGCTGTGATCTCGTCGAGCGCGGCCGAGGTTTGCTCGAGCGAAGCGGCCTGCTGTTCCGTGCGTTTCGAGAGGTCGTCCGCCGCCGAGCGCAATTCGGATGCGTTGCCGTTGATCGAATCCGTCGTCGTGCGCACCTCGCGCAGGGTCTTCTGCAAGGTCGTAAGCGTGTCGTTGACGTTCTTCTGCAGCTCCGCGAAGGCACCCTGAAACTGGCCGTTCATGCTTTGCGTCAGGTCGCCGGCGGCAAGGCTCGCGATGACGCGGCGCGTTTCGGAAATCCCGCTGTCGACGCTGCCGACGAGTTCGTTGACGCTCGCGGCAAAGCGGTTGAGGTCGTCGTTGCCGTAGTCCTTGCTGATGCGCCTGGTGAAATCGCCCGCGGCGGCCGCAGATACGACGACGCCGATGCTCGACTGCAGGTCAGCGCTCTTTTCCCTGAGGGCCGCTTCCTGGGCATTGAGCTCGCGCACGGCAAGTCCGTTCTGCTTGAAGATGCCGACGGCGGCAGCCATGTCGCCGATCTCGTCCTTGCGGCCGGCAAAGGGTACGTCGACGGAGAGATCACCTCCGGCAAGCAGCTTCATGGCGCCGGTCAGGTCGAGAATCGGACGGCTGAGCTGGTTGGTGCCGATGTAGAAGGCCGTCCCGATGCCCGCGACCAGGCCGAGGCCGGCAATGCCGAGCACAATGAGAATAACGGAGCGCTCAAAGGCTGCGATCTCATCCGTGATCGCCTCAAGCGACTCGAGGTTGGCGTCCACGACCCCGTCTATTTCGGCCTGGAAAGCCTTGCGGTTGGCGCGATTGGCGTCGTTGTTGCCCTGCTCGTTGGCAGCCTGCGGCGAAACCTCTTGGCCGAGACGGGCCGTCTCGGTGCGGAAGGTCTTGAACTCTTCCGCGCGCTTCACCAGCGCATCGAAGGACGAGAGCTTGTCCGCAGGAACCAGCGGGCGCCAGTCTTTCAGCAGTGCGTCGATCTTGTCGAGGTTCTTGAGGAGACCTTCAGCGAAGGGTTTTGCCTTTTCGATCGTCGGCGCCGCGTAAATGCCGCGCGCTTCCATGACGACGCCGGTCACCAGGCGGTTGAGCCGCTCGCCCTTGAACGCCCGCTGGGATGCGCTCTGGAATTGATGAAGCTTGTCGTTGTACTCCGACACGATCAGCAGCGACATGCCGGTAATGGCGATCGCAAGCAGGCTCATGATGCCGACGATCAGATAGATTTTCCCGCGTATTTTCATTTCCTGCCCCCCACCGCGTACTCGCCCAAAACGGGAAAGTAACCTGCGGTCCACACGTAATTGAATAAATGCTAAAATACTCTTGGTTAACAAAGGGCTCATCGGCTGCCCCTTAGTTCTTACAGCTGGGACACTGCAGGGGGCCATCGAATCTACGAGCCCATCGTCTCGAAAAGCCCGTCGGGAATTGACTTTGCCGGACATTTGTCCTTATAAGCCGCGCACGTCCGGTCAAGCCACCCTGCCCGCAAGGCGGAGCTGTGCCCGGTTACGTAAACGCTCTTGCAATATGCAAACCCAAGAAGGGCCGCACACCGCGGTATTTAAATAAATGAAGCGTACCTACCAACCGTCCAAGCTTGTTCGCAAGCGCCGTCACGGCTTCCGTGCACGCATGTCCACCAAGGGTGGCCAGAAGGTCCTCGCAGCCCGCCGGGCTCGTGGCCGCAAGCGTCTCTCGGCCTAAGCCGAGCCTGCCCGAAACCTCATGTCCGGGCATATGACGTCAGACAAAGACAAGACGACTGTCGGGCGGCTGAAAAGCCGTCCGCAGTTTTTGGCCGTCAGAGCTGGAGAAAGCCGCAAAGGCCCACTATTTCTGCTCGAAGTGCTCGACCGCAAGGATCTCGATGGTGATGCCCGCGTCGGTTTCACAGTCACCAAGAAGCACGGCAATGCCGTAGAGCGCAACCGAATGCGCCGACGCCTCAAAGAAGCAGTGCGGCTTTCAGCCGGGTTTGCAATGAAACCCGGACACGACTATGTGATTGTCGCCCGACGCGATCTGCTGCATGCCCCCTTCGACACATTGACCCGGGCGCTCTGCGATCGCATCGAAAACAAGCCGAAACAGAAGCGGCCTTCGGCCGGTTCCAGGAAACCATGATGGAAAACAACCGCAATTATTTCGTGGCGATTGCACTGTCCGTGCTGATCCTCGTCGCTTGGCAATTTTTCTATGTCAATCCGAGGATCGAGAAGGACCGCATTGCTGCGGAACAGGCCCAGCAGACGCAACAGGCTCAACCGCAGGGCGGTACGCAGCAGGCGACACCGGGCCAGGCGCCCGCGGGCGGTGCCATCCCGGGTGCCGGCGAAAACCGCGACCAGGCGATCGCCAAATCTGCACGTGTTGCGATCGATACGCCGGCGCTTTCGGGATCCATCAACCTGGCCGGCGCACGCTTCGACGATCTGAGGCTCAAGGGGTACCACGAGACGGTCGATCCGAAGAGCCCCGTCATCACCCTCTTCAGCCCCGCGGAAACGGCGGACGGCTATTTTACCGAGATCGGCTATATCGGTAACGACGCGTCCGGCTCGGTTCCGGGGCCACAGACCGTCTGGACGCTTTCGAGCGGCGAAAAGCTGACGCCTTCGACACCCATCACCCTCTCCTACACCAACGACAAGGGTCTCACCTTCCTCCGGACGATTTCCGTCGACGATCGCTACATGTTCCAGGTCGTCGACAGCATCAAGAACGAGAGCTCGGCACCAATCTCGCTGTCTTCCTACGGCCGCGTCACCCGCTTCAACAAGCCGACGACGCCGAGCGTCTATGTGCTGCACGAGGGGTTCATCGGCGTGGCCGGCGAAAACGGCCTGCAGGAGGTCGGCTACTCGAAGGTCGAAGACAATCAGCCCGTCGAACCGGGCAAATCGACTGGCGGCTGGCTGGGCATCACCGACAAGTACTGGGCCGCAACGATCGTCCCGCCGCAGGAGACGCCGTTCGACATTCGCTTCTCGCACTTCACCGATGGCCGCGCCCGCTACCAGAGCGACTACAAGGGCGACGCGATCACCGTCGCGCCGGGCCAATCCGCAGAGGTCAAGAATCTCGTCTTCGCCGGTGCCAAGGAAGTTCCGGTCGTCGACAGCTACGAAGCCGCCTACTCGATCCCGAATTTCGACAAGCTGATCGATTGGGGCTGGTTCTACTTCATCACCAAGCCGATGTTCAAAATGATGGATTTCTTCTTCCGTCTGTTCGGCAATTTCGGCATCGCGATCCTGATCACCACGATCGTCGTCAAGCTTCTCTTCTTCCCGCTCGCCAACAAGCAGTATGCGTCGATGGCGAACATGAAGAAGGTCCAGCCGAAGATGGAGGAACTGAAGAAGAAGTTCGGCGACGACCGCATGGGCCTGCAGCAGGCGATGATGCAGCTCTACAAGGACGAGAAGATCAACCCGCTGGCGGGCTGCTGGCCGATCCTGATCCAGATCCCGGTGTTCTTCGCGCTCTACAAGGTGATTTACATCACCATCGAGATGCGCCATGCGCCGTTCTTCGGCTGGATCAGGGACCTCTCCGCGCCCGATCCGACGACAATCGTCAACCTCTTCGGCCTGCTTCCCTTCGACGCACCGTCGTTCCTGCACCTTGGCGTCTGGCCGCTCATCATGGGCGTTACGATGTTCCTGCAGATGCGCATGAACCCGACGCCCCCGGATCCGACCCAGGCGATGCTGTTCACCTGGATGCCGGTGGTCTTCACCTTCATGCTGGCGTCCTTCCCGGCGGGCCTCGTCATCTATTGGGCCTGGAACAACACGCTGTCGATCATCCAGCAGTCGATCATCATGAAACGCCAGGGCGTCAAGATCGAGCTCTTCGACAACCTCAAATCGCTGTTCGCGAAGAAACCCAAGCCGGCGGAATAGAGCAATTCCGGGAAAAGTGTGTAACGATTTTCCGTCCGGAATTGCGTAGATCTAGCCGCCGGCTCCCATCCGCTTCAAAAGCCCCGGATCGAACGATCCGGGGCTTTTTCTTTGTCATTCCGCTTTGCGACAACCGACTGTCGCGAAGACCAGGGCCTGCAACCGGCAAGCGCTCTATTGTCTGCCGGTTCTAATCCGGATTCCGATGATGTCGCAGCCGACCGTCCTGCCGAATACCGCCGCCGGTTCAGGGCCGTGCAACCGGGGTCGCGCTCGTTCTCGGCTCGGCCGTCGTCTGGAGCTTTGGCGGCACCTTGGCGCGTTTCCTCGAAATTGACGACAGCTGGATCGTCGTTTTCTGGCGGTCGTTCTTCGCCGCCGCTTTCCTGATCACCTTCATGCTGGTCCGCGACGGGGCCTCGAACATGATGCGGCTCTTCCTGGACATGGGTTGGCCCGGTGTGGCCGTCGGCTGATGCTTCGCGACAGCATCGACGAGCTTCGTGCTGGCCCTTGCCTGACGAAATCCCCCGCACCAATACCATCATTGGCGGGTCGATCGTGCTCTTCGCCCTCTTTGCCTATCTCGCCGTCGAACTCTGGCGGCAACGCCGGCTGCGCACGGAAACTGGTGCGAGTCCTTGACAAGGAGGCGCAAAACATTGAAGCCGACCGGGCAACGGAAAAAATCGAGCGATGACCGGAAAGAAGAAAAACCAGAACGATTCCTCCGCCTTCGGCCGCCCGTGGATCTTCATCCGCGGCGTTCCAGCCATGAAGTTCCTGCCGCCCGAGGGCCCGCTGGAGATCGCCTTTGCCGGCCGCTCGAATGTCGGCAAATCGTCGCTGATCAACGCTCTTGTCGGACAGAAGGGCCTCGCGCGCACATCGAACACCCCGGGCCGCACACAGGAGCTCAACTATTTCGTGCCGGACGGCTATTCCGGCGAGGCCGGCGACCTGCCGCCAATGGCGCTCGTCGACATGCCGGGCTACGGCTATGCGCAGGCACCGAAGGAGCAGGTCGACGCCTGGACGAAGCTCGTCTTCGACTATCTGCGCGGCCGCTCCACGCTGAAGCGCGTCTATGTGCTGATCGACGCCCGTCACGGCATCAAGAAGAATGACGAAGAGGTGCTCGCGCTCCTCGACAAGGCCGCCGTTTCCTATCAGATCGTGCTCACCAAGACCGACAAGATCAAAGCGGCGGGCGTGCCGCGGCTGATCGCGGACACGATCGAGAAGATCAAGAAGCGCCCAGCCGCATTTCCCGAGGTGTTGTCGACCTCCTCGGAAAAGGGCACCGGCATCGAAGAACTGCGGGCAGCGATCGATCTCGCCGTCGCGCGCTGAAACGGGTATCTCTCTCCCACCCGAAGACAAAAGTCTTTGATCTTCGTCACTACCCTGACACGCAAAGCGCTCTATTTCTGCGAGCGGCGGCACTCTTGCCGGCCGGGCCAAGATGCAGGAGAGAGACATGTCCGATTTGATTGTCGTAGGGTTCGATTCGACGGAAGAGGCCGACAAGGTTCTCTTGAAGCTGAACAGCCTTAAGAAAGAATATCTGATCGACCTTGAGGATGCGGTCGTGGTCGTGCGCGACGGTGAGGGCAAGGTGCACCTGAAGCAGAGCCTCAACCTCGCCGCCGTCGGTGCAACCTCGGGCCTTCTTTCGGGTTCGCTCTGGGGCGGCCTCGTCGGCCTGCTCTTCCTTAATCCGCTCGCGGGTTTCGCGATCGGCGGCGCGCTCGGCGCCGGCGCCGGGGCGCTCTCCGGTTCGCTTGCCGACTACGGCATCGACGACGAGTTCATCAAGTCGCTCGGCAACACGATCCCAAACAATTCCTCCGCACTCTTTATTCTGGTGCGCAAGGTGCAACCGGAAAAGGTACTCGCCGAGCTTACGGGGCTGCGCGGCCGCGTACTGAAAACATCGCTGTCGCCCGAGCAGGAGCAGAGGCTGCAGGCTGCGCTCTCCGACGTGCAGGCTCCGCCGCAGGCCACCGCGTCCTAGACCCGGGTGGCCTGCGGCCTGCTGTCTCCTTTTCCCATTTGGATGGGGAGAAGGAGGCAAGCCAAGGGGCAAAAATTTCGTCTCGCTTCATGCGGCGGCCGGCGCAAATGTCAGCGCCAGACCGTTGATGCAGTGCCGCTTGCCGGTCGGCGGCGGGCCATCGTCGAAAACGTGGCCGAGATGCCCGCCGCAGCGGCGGCAGTGGCATTCGACCCTTGTCATGAACAGGGAATTGTCCTCGCGTGTGCGGACTGCGTCGGGAAGCGATTGCCAGAAGCTCGGCCAGCCAGTGCCGCTGTCATACTTCGCCTCGGATGAATAGAGGGCGAGCCCGCATCCCGCGCAGTGGAATATCCCCTTGCGTTTCTCGTGGTTGAGCGCGCTTGTGAAGGGCCGTTCCGTGTCCTCCTGCCGCAATATGCCATACTGGTCCGCGGTCAGGATCGCGCGCCACTCCTCGTTCGTCTTCACGACTTCGAAAGTCTCGCCGTCGGCCGCGCGTACGGCGAGGCCAAAGCTACGCGCCACCATCCATGCGGCGAGCGCGGCGCCCGCCATCAGGAACTTGCGACGGTTCGTCATCGGAACCTCCCGTGCAAGAGGGGCCCGCTGCATGTTGCCTTTAATCGTAGCCTATTGAAGGACAAAAACATGCAGCAATTCAAAGTGCTACAGCGTCCTTTGCGCGCCTGATAAGACGCGCGGCGCTGTAGTGTTTACTTGGAGACTAGCGGTCCGAGAGAACCACGACAAAACAAAGTCCATCAAACCGACGTGAGAGCAGTATGGCAAACGGCTTGAGCGGCGGGCCGATGCCCGCCGCCCGTAAGCGGATCATCCCTTCGGCAGCAGCACCTTGTTGATGACGTGGATGACACCGTTCGACTGTTTCACGTCGGCAATCGTCACCCAGGCGGTGCCGCCGGTTTCGTCGGTCAGGTTGATCTTGCCGCCGTCGGCCTTGGCCTTCAGGATGCAACCGCCAACCGTCTTGACGTCGTGTTCCCCGCCGTCATCCTTGATCATCTCAGCGACCGCCGACGACATTGCGTTGGCGGCGACGACATGGCAGGTCAGCACAGTCGTGAGCTTGTCCTTGTTCTCGGGCTTCAACAGTGTGTCGACGGTGCCGGCCGGCAGGGCCGCGAAGGCTTCGTTCGTCGGCGCGAAGACGGTGAACGGCCCCTTGCCCTCAAGGGTCTCGACAAGGCCGGCGGCCTTCACGGCCGCAACCAGCGTCGTGTGGTCCTTCGAGTTCATGGCATTTTCGACGATATTCTTGTCGGCAAACATCGGGGCACCGCCGACCATCGGGTTCTCGGCGTAGGCGACGACCGAACCTGTCGTAATCACGGAGGCGACAAGTGCCGAACGGATCACAAACTTGAACATCTCTCTTCCTTCCTGTTGCGCTTGCCCACGGAGGGCGATTGCTGTTCCTCTCGGGAACATCACAAGCAACGGGAGGCGTGGAGAAAGAGTTTCAGATCACGCGATTTGACGCTAAGCATTTGAAAAGATAGCGTCTTTTTTGGGGCCGCTGCGGGCAACCCTAGAGATGGCGGGCCGTGCCCTGCGCGACAACCGCACCGGTGGGAGCACCCGTCGGCGAACCGCCAAGCGGCTCGACACTGACGGCAAGGGTCGAACCTTCGTCGAATCTCGTCCGCATCTCGGGCGGCACCAGGATTTCGCCTTCACCGGACTGGGGCAGTACCCCCAGCGAAACTGCCGGATTGTCACCCTCTATCAGCCAGAGTTCGAGAGACTTTTGCTCCGCCTGCCGCGCCGCAACCGGGGTCAACTTCAGGCTCCCGGACGCTCTGTCGAAGCGTGCCACGAGATTGATCGCATTGCCCTCGCCGGAGAGTTCCGCCACCAGTGGCTGGCTTTGCGGCTCACTGAAGAGGCCGGCCATGGACGCACCCATGATTGCCACTGCAGCGAGCGACGCGACGGCAAGGCTGCGCCAGAGAAGAAGAGAGTTCCAGAATCCGACCCGAGGGCTGGCTGCCGGCGGCGGGAAGATGCGGCTCTCGACAGCAGCAAACACGTGGGCTGGCGGGCGGACCGCTTCGTAGGCATCGTCGAAAGAGGCGAGATTGTGCTGCCAGCGATCGACCATGGCGGCGAAGTTCCGGTCGGATGCCATGCGCGCCTCGACCTTGCGGCGGTCCTCTTCGGACAGAACGCCCAACACGTATTCTCCCGCGATCACCTCGTCGCGGCGAAAATCTCCGCTTTCGGGATTCTGCGTCGTCATCGCTCCATGCACTCTCTCAGTTTCAGGAGGCTGCGTCTCAACCAGGTCCGCATCGTATTGAGCGGTACCGCGAACATCTCGGCCAGTTCCTGGTAGCTCAATCCTTCGACATAGGCTCGGCGCACCGCCTCGGCGCGATCCTTCTCGAGCTCCTCCATACAGGCGTCGATCCGCCTGCCTTCCGACCGGACTGCTGCCAATCGTTCCGGATCTGGAGCAGGATCAGCCAAATCATAGACCTCGTCAATCGCGTTTGCGACGGGTTTTCGCGCCCGGATGAGGTCGATTGCATGGTTGCGTGCGATTGCCGTCAGCCAGGACATGGGGCTTGCCTGGCCTGTCGTGAAACGGTCGGCGCGCTGCCAAATCTTGACGTAGATTTCCTGGAGTGCTTCTTCCGCTTCGCTGCGATCCTTGAGTATACGCAAACAGACGCCGAAGAGTTTCGGGCTCGTCTGGCGATAGAGCGCCGCAAAGGCATCGCGGTCTCTCAGGACCACGCGGCCGAGCAGCGCGGAGATCTCCTCATCGGCCATGGCGCCTGGGCCCCTTGCGGCTTCAAAGCATCACCATAGGATAGAGGGAGCGCCAGAGCCAGCAGCAGTGTCATTAGGGCTTTATGCTGCGGCCCGATCATTCCGGCCTTCCGGAACTTGCGTTTTCGCCGTGAAAGGCTCTAAACAGCAGCCGATATTCTTCGAGGGTCCGCCATGTCCGCATCAGAAAGTGAAATCCAGGCACGCCTGCTCACCCAAGCATTGCCCTACATGCAACGCTACGAGAACAAAACGATAGTCGTCAAATATGGCGGCCACGCCATGGGCAATCCGGAACTGGGGCGTGCGTTCGCTAGCGACATCGCGCTCCTGAAGCAGTCCGGCGTCAATCCGATCGTCGTGCATGGCGGCGGCCCGCAGATCGGCGCGATGCTCTCCAAGATGGGCATTGAATCGAAATTCGAGGGCGGGCTGCGCGTCACCGACGAGAAGACCGTCGAGATCGTCGAGATGGTGCTCGCCGGCTCGATCAACAAGGAAATCGTCGCCCTCATCAACCAGACCGGCGAATGGGCGATCGGTCTTTGCGGCAAGGACGGCAACATGGTGTTCGCCGAAAAGGCCAAGAAAACCGTCCGCGATCCGGACTCCAACATCGAGCGCGTTCTCGATCTCGGCTTTGTCGGCGACGTCGTCGAGGTGGACCGCACGCTGCTCGATCTGCTGGCGCGCTCGGAAATGATTCCGGTGATCGCGCCGGTGGCGCCCGGCCGCGATGGCCACACCTACAATATCAATGCCGACACCTTTGCCGGTGCCATCGCCGGAGCGCTGAACGCCACCCGCCTGCTTTTCCTGACCGACGTGCCGGGCGTGCTCAACAAGCAGGGCGAGCTGATCAAGGAGCTGTCGGTGGCGCAGGCACGTGCGCTGATCGCCGACGGCACGATTTCCGGCGGCATGATCCCGAAGGTCGAGACCTGCATCGATGCGATCAAGGCCGGCGTGCAGGGCGTGGTCATCCTCAACGGCAAGACCGCCCATTCGGTCCTGCTCGAGATCTTCACCGAACGGGGCGCCGGCACGTTGATCGTGCCGTGATTTGGCACGACAGCGCCGCGGATATTATGTAGCGGCGCTCTCGTAGACTTTCTGCGCCTCACCGCGCAGCCACGCGATCATGGCGCGGTAGGGAAACGGCCCGTAGCTGACCCGACCGACGCCTGCCGCCGCGAGCGTGGCGAGATCCGGTGCACCAGGCTTCATCATCACGTTCACCGGCAAGGGCGACGCCGCACAAAGCCTGCCGATCAGTTCCACATCGGCCAGCCCCGGCGCAAAGAAGCCGCTGCCACCGGCCTCGGCATAGGCCTTGGCGCGCGCAAGCGCCTCATCGAGCAACCCCGCATGGCGCGTCGCGTCGCCTTCCTGGAGGAAGAGGTCGGTGCGGGCGTTGATGAAGAGCGTTATGCCGCGACGCTCTGCCATTTCGCGGATCGCCCGGATGCGCGACGCCTGCATGTCGATGGCATGGACACCGCCCTTGCCCACCACCTGGTCCTCGAAATTGATGCCGATCGCCCCGGCATCGATGAGCTGCGCAACATTGGCCGCGCCCTGCGCCGCATCCTCGGAGTAGGCGCCCTCGAAATCGACCGAGAGCGGGAGGTCCGTCGCACCGTCGATCAGCCGGACGATTTCGAGCAGGAGCGCGAGCGGTATCTTTTGCCCATCGCCAAACCCTTGCGCCGCCGCCACAGACCAGCTTCCGGTGGCAAGCGCCTTTGCCCCGGCCTCGGCCACGCAGCGGGCGCTGCCGGCATCCCAGATATTGTAAAGAACGACCGGGTCGCCCTTGCGATGCAACGCTCCAAAGGCGAGCGCCTTTTCCTGCTGATTCATCGAACATCCTCCGCAAACAATCCAACGGGTT
This sequence comes from Sinorhizobium terangae, assembly GCF_029714365.1. Taxonomy (NCBI): domain Bacteria; kingdom Pseudomonadati; phylum Pseudomonadota; class Alphaproteobacteria; order Hyphomicrobiales; family Rhizobiaceae; genus Sinorhizobium; species Sinorhizobium terangae. The sequence continues at coordinate 80,279 of NZ_CP121659.1, read as the reverse complement.
TCATCTTTCCCTCATGACGCAGCAGCCATTGCTTTCGCCAGAGACCGCCGCCATAGCCGGTCAGTGATCCGTCCGAGCCGATGCAACGATGGCACGGGATGACAATCGCGATGCGGTTGGCGCCATTTGCCTTGGCGACGGCGCGCACCGCCTGGAGCGTGGCGACCTCCCGCGCAATATCGCTGTAAGACCGCGTCTCTCCCACCGGTATCTTTACAAGCTCCGCCCAGACCTCCCGTTCAAAGGCGCTGCCGTCGAGCGCGAGCGGCGTGCGGAATTCGCTCAAATCGCCGGCAAAATAGGCTTTCAGTTCCGCCTCGATCCGATCGATCGGCGGCACCCGGCCAGGTGCCACGGCGGATCGTGTCTTGCGTTTCAGGCTTTCCATTTCGGTCGGCAGGGCCTTGCGGTCGTGGAATTCGAGCAGATGGAGATGCGTCTTGTCGGCGACCGCTATCATCGGCCCGAGCGGCGTTTCGATTGTATCGGCGAAGAGCAATTGGCGCCCCTGCGACATAGCAGGCGCCTCACCGATCAGCTTCGCGAACGCGGCGCGGAACCCGCTCGGCGAATCATATCCGGCATCGATCTGCGCTTCGATAACGCTGGCGCCGCCCGAAAGCTGACGGGCGGCCTCGCCCATCCGCCGCTGACGGGCGAGGTCGAGAAAGGTGACGCCAAGCACCCGCTTGAAGGCACGACGCACGGTAGATGGATCGAACCCGCGCCGGACGAGATCGTCCTCGGTCCAGCGGCGATCCGGAGCGCGGTCGAGCAGTTTCAGAAGGTCGTTGACGAGCGGCTCCTTGTCGGAGGGTCGGTTGAGCGGGCGACACCGCTCGCAGGGCCGGAAGCCGGAATTGGTACAGGCGGCGATGCTGTCAAAAAACAGCGTGTTTTCCCGCTTCGGCTTGCGGGCCGGGCAGGAGAGCCGGCAGAAGATGCCGGTGCTCTTGACGCAGACGAAGGCCTGGCCTTCGTAATCGACGCTTCGGGCCAGAAGCGCGTCGTAAAGGATATCGTCGTTCGGCAAATCGAAAAGCATGCCGCTGTTGTAACACCGGACGGACGGGTCGTCCGCCGAAATTCGGGCGGCTATTTCGGGCGCCCTTAAAGAACGATGAGCATTACGACGCCGGCCACGATCAGCAGACAGCCGAACAATTCGAGGCGGTTGATCCACTCGTGGAAGACGAAAAAGGACGAGGCGAAGGTGAAGAGCATTTCGACCTGCGCCACGACCTTGACGACCGCGGCCTGCTGCAGGGTCATCGCCATGAACCAACCGAAGGATGCCGAGGCGCCGACGAAGCCGACGACGAAGGCCGGCCTCCATGCAGCGCCGATGCGTTGCAGTTCTTCCGGTTCGCGAACCACGATCCAGGCAAGCATCACGACGGTCTGAAGCAGGATGACGAAGCCGAGCGTGAAGCTCGCCTGCATCATGTAGTCCGGTGCAGGAAGGCTGGGCGCCAGCGCCAGCGAGGCGGAGCGATAGGAGACGGCCGAAAGGCCGAAGAACGTGCCGGACGTAAGCCCAATACCGGCGGTGCGGCTGAATACCGAAGTCACCAGCGATCGCGGGCTGAGCATGGTGCGGGCAACGGAGATGAGCATCACGCCGACCACCGAAATGGCGATCGCCACCAGCGCGCCCTGGCTCGCTTTCTCGCCCAGGAAGATCAGGCCGAAGAGAGCTGCCTGCGCTGGTTCGGTGCGGGAATAGGCCGTACCGACGGCGAAGTTGCGAAACGAGAAGAGATGGACGAGCAGGAAGGTCGCGGCGATCTGCGCCAGTCCGCCGATGACTGCCCAGAGAAAGAACGTGCCGTTCGGGGCCGGCAGGGGGTGCCCCGCGCCACGCCAGAGGACGACGAGGTAGAAGAGTGCGAAAGGCAAGCCGAAGCCGAAGCGCACGAAGGTCGCGCCGGTGGTGCCCATGACGCCCTTCAGGTGCTTCTGCATGGCGGAGCGGACATTCTGAAGGAAGGCCGCGGCGACGGTGATAAGAACCCAGGTTTCCATTTTCGCGAGCTAGCACGCGCGCGGCGGACAATCCATTGGTGCGCGCGGTGCGAGACAAAATAAATCCGTTTTCCTTCGTAAGCCTGCCATGTCATAACCCGGCCATGAAAAAGCTCGACCGCCTTCCGACCCATGCCGAGTTCGCCCATGTCACAGACTGGGTCTTCGATCTCGACAACACGCTCTATCCGCACCACGTCAATCTGTTCGCGCAGATCGACCGCAACATGACGGCCTATGTCGCCGAGCTCCTGGCGCTCGAGCCGGCGGAAGCGAAGAAGTTGCAGAAGGAATATTACCGCGACCACGGCACGACGCTGCAGGGGCTGATGATTCATCACGGTGTCGATCCCAACGACTTCCTGCAGAGGGCGCATGCGATCGACTACAGCGTGGTTCCGGCCGACCCCGCGCTCGGCGAGGCGATCAAGGCGTTGCCGGGCCGCAAGTTCATTTTCACCAATGGCAGTGTTCACCATGCTGAGATGACGGCGCGCGCGCTCGGCATTCTCGACCATTTCGACGACATCTTCGACATCGTCGCCGCCAATTTCGTGCCCAAGCCGGCCGGCGACACCTATGACAAGTTCATGAGCCTTCACCGCGTCGACACCCGCAACGCCGTCATGTTCGAGGATCTGCCGCGCAACCTCCTGGTCCCCAAGGCGCTCGGCATGAAAACCGTGCTGCTCGTGCCGCACAACCTCGAATACGAATTCGCGGAAGCCTGGGAGACGTCGAGCGACGCGGACGAGCAGATCGACTACGTCACCGAGAACCTCACTGGATTCCTGCGGCGGGTCGTGGCGCAGGCCTGACGCAACACGATTCAACCACTGAAAAACCGCTTTTCCGCCAGAGACTTAAATTACCAAAGTTTAACTGGTGCCGGGACCGCGCTTGCCTATCCTTTGCTCAGGATAACTGATCGAAGGAAAGCATGATGCGCAACAGGACTTTCATTCTCGGCGCCACGGTCCTCGCCGTGGCACTGACCGGTCTTTCAGCACCTTCATTTGCCGCCAAAAACAAGCTTACGCCCGAGCAGCGCGCGGAGCGCATGATCAAGCGCCTCGACACGAGCGGCGATTCCAAGGTCTCCCTTCAGGAGCTCCAGGCGCGGATCTCGAACAATTTCAAGAGCTTCGACACCAACGGCGACGATGAGATCAGCCGCGACGAGATCGAGGCAAAGCGCCAGGTATTCCGCGAGGCGCGCAAAGCATGGCGCGACGCCCGGGCGAAGACCGGCGCGGAGCGGGACCAGGCGGTCGCCAGGCTCAGGGAAGCTCGCCCGGCCATGCTGCCGGGAATGCGGCCGCGTGCCTTCGCGCGCATCGATGCCGATGGCAACGGCACTCTCAGCGCAGCCGAAGTGGCTGCAGCCACGGAAAGGATATTCAAGCGCCGCGACCGCAATGGCGACGGAATGATCGACGCCGCCGACTTTACCAGAAAGGTCTGATGCGTCTCGCCCTCTTTGTCATCGAAGAGGGCAAGATCTCCTACTGCATGTCCCGACCTCGATTTAAGGACAAAGACATGCAGCAATTCAAAGTGCTACAGCGACCTTTGCGCGTCCGATAAGACGCGCGGCGCTGTAGTTCTAGCGCCGTCCGGATGCCATCGGTATCGACCGCGGATCGATGCTCTCGTAGAACCGGGCGATGATCTCCCAGGCCTCTTCGGCGGTCTCGACGAAATGCACGAGATCGACGTCGTTCGGCGCAATCGTGCCGAACTCGGCCAATGCCTCGAAATTGATGATCGTGCGCCAGAACTTTTCACCGAAAAGGATGAGCGGCACCAGGGCCAGACGGCCCGTTTGCATCAGCGTTAACGTTTCGAACAATTCGTCGAGCGTGCCGAAGCCGCCCGGAAACACCGTGACCGCCTTGGCGCGCAGCAGGAAGTGCATCTTGCGAATGGCGAAATAGTGGAAATTGAACGACAGCTCCGGAGTCACGAACCGGTTGGGCGCCTGCTCGTGGGGGAGCACGATGTTGAGGCCGATCGAAGGGGCGCCGGCATCCGCCGCGCCGCGGTTTCCCGCCTCCATCACCCCCGGGCCGCCGCCGGTGACGATGACATATTCCTTGTAGCCGAGCTTGGCGGACTGCTCCGAGCAGATCCGGGCGAATTTGCGGGCTTCGTCATAGTAGATCGATGCCGCTTCGAGATTCTTGCGCTGCGTGTCGTTCTTGGCCGCCCAAGCCTCGCCGCCCGGTTCGGGGATACGCGCGCCGCCGAACATCACCACGGTCGAATTGATCCCCCGCTCCTCGAGCATCATCTCCGTTTTCAGGAGCTCGAGCTGCAGGCGTACCGGCCTCAGTTCCTCGCGGCAGAGAAAATCATCGTCGACATAGGCGAGACGATAGGTCGGCGAGGCCGACTGCGGCGTCAGCGGCACGGTCGAGGCGCGCAGCCTGCTCTGCGAGCTGTCGGCCAGCGGATCCCAAACCCCATCCTTGCGGCGCAGATTGCGCTTCTTCATGCGTGCCATATTTCATCTTCCCGTCGCGTTTCGAACAGACGGCATCTCGTCCGGACGCGCCCTGTCGTGTTTCCTCGGTCATAGAGGCGTCCCTACTGCCGGAAACACGGAAGTTTGCCAAGTCCTGCTGAGATGTCGGAGCCAAAAGCGCTTCAACTTTTCAGATTTATGCCTCTGCAGCGCAACGCGTCATCAAGACGCGTGAGGTCGCTGTAGGACTTTGAATTGCTGCATAACTTTGTCCTCAAATCGGTTCCGATTTAAGGAATTATGCAGTAGAGCTTGCACGACAACGCCGAACATAAGGAATTCCGATGACGACCCACGACCTTGCCTCCCTGTCGCAGACCATCGAGACCGCCTTCGACAATCGCGAAGCCGTCAATACCGGCACGCGCGGCGCGGTCCGCGAAGCGGTCGAAGCGGCGCTGAACCTGCTCGATAGCGGCAAGGCCCGCGTCGCCGAACGCGGCAAGGACGGCACCTGGACCGTCAATCAGTGGCTGAAGAAGGCCGTCCTTCTGTCCTTCCGCCTGAACCCGATGGAGCTCGTCAAGGGCGGTCCCGGCGAGTCGGTCTGGTGGGACAAGGTTCCCTCCAAGTTCGACGGCTGGAGCGTCAACGAGTTCGAGAAGGCCGGGTTCCGCGCGGTTCCGAACTGCGTCGTCCGCCGCTCGGCCTATATTGCGCCGAACGCGATCCTGATGCCGTCCTTCGTCAACCTCGGCGCCTATGTCGGCGAGGGCACGATGGTTGATACCTGGGCAACCGTCGGTTCCTGCGCCCAGATCGGCAAGAACGTGCACCTTTCCGGTGGCGTCGGCATCGGCGGCGTGCTGGAGCCAATGCAGGCAGGACCCACGATCATCGAGGACAATTGCTTCATCGGCGCCCGCTCGGAAGTGGTCGAAGGCTGCATCGTGCGCGAAGGCTCGGTTCTCGGCATGGGCGTCTTCATCGGCAGGTCGACCAAGATCGTCGATCGCGCGACAGGCGAGGTGACCTACGGCGAAGTGCCGCCCTATTCCGTCGTCGTGGCAGGCTCGATGCCGTCCGGCTCGACCATGGCGAACGGCCAGCCGGCGCCGAACCTCTATTGCGCGGTCATCGTCAAGCGTGTCGACGAGAAGACGCGCGCCAAGACCGGCATCAACGAACTGCTCAGAGACTGATGCGATGGCCGAGGAGGGGCAACAGCCGAGCATGACCTGGCTGTTCTTCAGCCCCTCCGGCCGCATCGGCCGCCTCCCCTTCTTCCTTTCCTGGCTTTTCTGGTTCCTCGTCGGCGGCGTCTTCCTCATGCAGATGCTGAAGAACGAAAACGAGGAGACCGCATTAGCGCTCTGGACACTGGCGCTCGTCGTGTCCGGCGTCCTTTCGACCGTTTCCATCGCGATGCTGGCGATCAAGCGCCTGCATGACATCGGCTATCCCGGCCCGCTAGCGCTCTGCCTTTTCATTCCGGTGCTGAGTCCGATCGTGTTCATCGCCCTCTGTCTGTGGCCGGGCACGAAGGGCCAGAACGAGTTCGGCGGCCCCAACAACGGTCCCGGACACTAAAGATTCCGCCTGTACATTAGCGCTTCCGCCGCGTATGTAGCGCGCCATGAACAGGCCCGCGACGTGTTGGCCGCGGCAATTGACGCCTGATGACGACCTGATCCAAATCCGCTCGTCTGTCGGCGTGAAGACCGAAATCCGAAAGACAAGATATGACTGAGTTCGAAGGGATCGCGCCCGCGATCGCCGAGGCATTGGCAAGACGCGGTTACAACGAGCTGACGCCGGTACAGAAGGCGATGCTCGATCCGGCGCTTGATGGCGCGGACGCGTTGGTTTCGGCCCAGACCGGGTCCGGCAAGACCGTGGCCTTCGGCCTTGCGCTTGCGCCGACGCTGCTCAATGGCACAGAGCGTTTTGGCGCAGCCGGCGCACCGCTCGCGCTCGTCATTGCGCCCACACGCGAACTGGCGCTGCAGGTCAAGCGCGAACTCGACTGGCTCTACGAGGTGGCGGGCGCGACCATCGCCTCCTGCGTCGGCGGCATGGATATCCGCAGCGAACGGCGCGCGCTCGAACGCGGCGCCCACATCGTCGTCGGCACGCCGGGACGGCTTTGCGACCACATCCGCCGGGATTCGCTCGACATCTCGGCGCTCCGCGCCGTCGTGCTCGATGAGGCCGACGAGATGCTGGACCTCGGCTTTCGCGAGGATCTGGAGTTCATCCTCGAAGCCGCGCCTCAAGACCGGCGCACGCTGATGTTCTCGGCGACCGTGCCGCGCTCGATCGCAACGCTTGCGAAAAATTACCAGCGCGATGCCATACGCATCAGCACCGCATCGGAACAGAAGCAGCATGGCGATATCGAATATCGCTCACTGCTCGTCACTCCGAGCGACCGCGAGAACGCAATCATCAACGTGCTTCGCTACTACGAGGCACGAAACGCGATCGTCTTCTGCTCCACCCGCGCTGCGGTCAATCACCTGACGGCCCGCTTCAACAATCGCGGCTTCTCTGTCGTGGCGCTATCCGGCGAACTCAGCCAGAACGAACGCACCCATGCGCTGCAGGCGATGCGCGACGGACGTGCCCGCGTCTGCATCGCGACGGATGTTGCGGCACGCGGCATCGACCTGCCGGGACTGGAGCTGGTGGTCCACGCCGATCTGCCGACCAATCCCGAGACGCTGCTGCATCGAAGCGGGCGTACGGGTCGTGCGGGCCAGAAGGGCGTCAGCGCGCTGATCGTCCCCGTCAATGCACGCCGCAAGGCCGAAAGGCTCTTGGAAAATGCGCGCATCACCGCGACCTGGGCAAAGCCGCCGTCAGCGGACGAGGTTATGAGCCGTGACGACGAGCGCATCGTGGCCGATACGGCGTTCGACGAGCCGCTGCGCGAGGACGAACAGGCGATCGTGCGGGCTCTGATCGACCGTCACGGCGCAGAGAAGCTGGCAGCCGCCTTCGTGCGGCAGTTCCGTTCCGGTCGCTCGGCGCCGGAAGACCTCGCCGATGTTTCTCTCGCGGACGACCGCAGGAAAGGGCGGCGCGATGCCGCTCCGACGACCCGCGATGATTTCGGCGCGCCGCGCGCCGACTTCACGGATGGTAGCTGGTTTTCGCTCTCGGTCGGCCGCAAGCAGAATGCCGAACCGCGCTGGCTGATCCCGATGCTGTGCCGTCATGGCAAGCTTTCAAAGCGCGATATCGGCGCGATCCGGATGCAGCCGGAAGAGACCTATGTGGAACTGACGGCCGAAGGCGCGGAACGCTTCCTCTCGGCAATCGGTCCGAGCCGGACGCTCGAAAAGGGCATTCGCGTGAAGCCGCTCGCGGGCACCCCGGATCTCTCCCAGCCGCGGCAGGAAAAGCCCGAATTCGCGAAGAAGCGGACCGCCGACGCAGCACGCGAGGATTTCAAACCGAAGCGCAAGTTCGAAAAGAAGCCGGCCTTTGCCGAGGAGACACGCCTTGAGAAGCGGGACGACAAACCCCGCGGCAAGAAGGGCAAGCCGGGAGCGCAAAAGGACGCTGGCGGCTTCAAACCCAAAGCGAAACGCGCCAACGCCAAGAACAGGCAATACTAATCACCGTGATTTTGGGCCCGCGTTGTCTGCTGCCACCTTGGCGGCAGCGCGCCTGGCCTCCTCCGGACGCCGTGGAGCGTAACAGCCAGGCAGTGCGAAAGCGTTTGCATTCCTCGAGCATTTCCCGATGAGTGCCAGCACTGCGTGTACCTCAGCGATATTATTCTCCAAAAGCGGTAAATCACGCCGCGGACATTCTTTTTGCGGATCGTTCCCGCACGTTTCCTCCTCGAAAAGCGCCACGATTGCGCTATTCTGCGCGAAACAATCGCCAGCCGCAAAGGAGCAGACCATGGGCCTCCGTATCAACCAAACCGCCCCAGATTTCACCGCCGAGACCACGCAGGGCACGATCAATTTCCATGAATGGATCGGCGACGGCTGGGCCGTTCTCTTTTCCCATCCGAAGAATTTCACACCCGTGTGCACCACCGAACTTGGCGCCATGGCCGGAATAGAGAACGAGTTCCGCAAGCGCGGCGTCAAGATCATCGGCATCTCGGTCGATCCGGTGGAAAGCCACAGCAAGTGGAAGAACGACATCAAGGTCGCAACCGGTTTCGACGTCGAATACCCGCTGATCGGCGACAAGGACCTCAAGGTGGCCAAACTCTACGACATGCTGCCGGCCGATGCCGGCGAAACGTCGGAAGGCCGCACACCAGCCGACAATGCCACCGTGCGCTCGGTCTACGTCATCGGCCCGGACAAGAAGATCAAGCTGATCCTCACCTACCCGATGACAACCGGCCGCAATTTCAACGAGATCCTGCGTGCGATCGACTCGATCCAACTGACCGCCAAGCACCAGGTTGCGACGCCGGCGAACTGGCAGCAGGGCGAGGACGTCATCATTACCGCTGCCGTATCCAACGAGGACGCGATCCAGCGTTTCGGCTCCTTCGACACGATCTTGCCTTATCTCCGGAAGACGAAGCAACCGACCGCGTAACACCTGCAAACTCGTAGCGGCGCTGAATAAATGGCCCATGAAACGTTCACCCGGCGCTTCATGGGCCACGGGCGATCGAAGGCCAAGCTGGTTCAAGCCTCCAGAAACCGCAGCCCTGCGACGGCGACGATGATCATGGCGATGCAGACGAGGCGAAGCCAGGATACCGGATCGCCGAAAAGAACGATGCCAAGCACGGTGATGCCCACCGATCCGATGCCGGTCCAGGCAGCATAGGCGGTGCCCGCTGGCAGTTCCCGCATCGCGATCGTCAAGAGATAGACACTGGCGAGTGCCGCGACCACACCGATGATGCTTGGAACAAGCCGCGTCCAGCCCTCGGCATATTTGAGCGCAAGCCCCATGGCGATTTCGACGGCGCTCGCTGCCAGCAACGTGATCCATGCCATTGGCATCTCCATCCAGATTTTTGAATCTCTGGACCCAATCTGGTAGCGTAGGCACCAAAGGACAATTACGCACCTTTTGGTAACTATGAAAATGTCTTCAGAGCCGGCAGAGAATTCCGAGACCTCGGCGCCGAGCGTCTTCGATCCGACGTGCTCCTCCCGTCACGCGCTGGAGCTTGTCGCCAGCAAATGGGCGATGCTTATCATCTCCGCTCTCGATCAGGGGCCGATGCGCAATGCCGCGCTGATGCGCAAGCTTGGCGACGTGTCGCAGAAGATGCTGACGCAGACGCTCAAAGAACTGGAGCGCAACGGACTGGTGATCCGCGACGACAAGCAGACCGTGCCGCCGCATGTCGAATATCGCCTGAGCGCGGTCGGGCGGTCGCTGAGCGATACGCTTGTGGTCCTCGATCGCTGGGCCGAAACCCATTTCGGCGAACTCGACGCCGCGCGCGAGCGCTATGACGCGGAACGCCGCGATTGAGCTGCGGGGATACCACGTCAAGCTCGATTGGCCTACTCGCCATCCATCTGCGACTGTGCGATCACCTTCACCGCCCAATCAGCGAAAACCCGCAGTCGACTGCTCAAATGCCGGTTGGGTGGATAGACGAGATAGATCGGCGCCGGTTCGATCTGCCAATCATTGAGCACCGGTCTCATCGCACCGGATTGCAGATCGTCGCGCACCATGAAGCGTGGTGCCTGGACGACTCCGAGCCCGGCCCGCGCGGCGGCAAGATAGGTCGTCGCTTCGTTTGCCGCGACTGCGTAACGGCCTTTGACTTCGATCTCCTCGTTTCCTCGCTTGAAATGAATCGGCATCGGCTGCCCGGTCTGCGGCCGGAAATAGCCGACGACATAGCAATTCCTCTCGAGGTCGGCCGGATGCTGCGGCGTGGAGTGGCGATCGAGATAGGCTGGCGACGCGCAGGTGATGAAGCTCATTTCCGTAATGCGCCGGGCGATCAGCGACTGGTCGGTCAGCGTGCCCACGCGGATCGCACAATCGACGTTCTCGGCGACATAGTCGATGGTCCGATCCGAAACCCCGAGGTCGATCTGGATGTCGGGGTATTTCTTGTGGAATTCGGGGAGCGCGGGAAGGATGACGAGATTGGCGATCGCACTCGCCATTTCAACCCGCAGCCGCCCCTTCGGGAGGCTCTGCGCGCTCGACAGGCTGCCGTCCAGTTCGTCGAGATCGGAAACAAGGCGTGCCGCGCGCTCGTAATAGAGTGCGCCATCCGGTGTCACCAGGACGCGCCGCGTCGTGCGGTTGAGCAATTTGGTGCTTAAGTGCGCTTCCAACCCCTGGATGAGGTTAGTCACCGTCGCCTTCGGCATATTGAGCGATACGGATGCCCGGGTAAAATTGCCGGTCTCCACCACTCGAAGAAAGGCGCGCATGGCCGTGAGCTGGTCCATTTTCAATAACCGAATTGTTCGAAATACCGAATAGTGTAGTCAGAACCCGCCGACTATTCCAGACGAAAGACAATGTTATGCTGCAAACATCGCGGGCTGTCCCTCATCTAGGGATTGCCCTATGGTTGAGACAAGAGAGATGAACGCGCATTTTACCGAAGAGACGATGCAGACGGCCCACGGGGCGTGCCGCGCGCGCGTCTACCGCGGCGCGTCGTTGCTCGTTCCGCCTCCGGTCGTGCTTCATTTTCACGGCGGGTCCTTCGTCGGGGGATCGGTCGCGGCCGGCGAGAAAGTTGCGAGCGCGCTTGCCGCCGCCGGGGCTGTGGTCGTTTCGCCGGAATACCCTTCGGCATGCTTGAGCCCGTTCCCGGCGGCGCTCGAGGCCTCGTACGCCATGCTGTCGTCGATGCGCAGCCGCTGTCCGCAGTTTGCGAACAAGAAGTCCATGCTGTTCATTGCCGGCGAGGAAGCGGGCGGAAATCTCGCGGCCGGCCTGGCGCTGATGGCGCGCGACCAGTTCCTCCCGGATCTCAAGGGGCAGATCCTGCTGTCGCCGTTGCTTGATCCCTGCATGGCGACCGCTTCGTTCCGGAAGTACTGTCCCCAGACTTCGGTGCAGTCGATCGCTGATGGCTGGCAACGCTACCTCGGCGAACGTAGCGGACTGACGCATCCTTATGCGGCGCCCGGCCATTGCACGCGACTGGGCGGGCTCGTTCCCGCCCTCGTCATCACCAGCGAGCAATGTCCGATGCGCGACGAAACGGAAGCTTATGCAGAGCGGCTTCGCAAGGCCGGCGTCCCGGTAGAAATGCACGTCCTGCCGGGGGGCGCCGCCTGGCTGCCTGCCAACACCTCGTCGCAGGAAAGCTGGCCTGCGCAAGAACAGACGATATCCGGCATTTTCTCCCGCTTCTTTCAGGAAGCGGGGGCGAAGCCAAAATCGCAGATGAAAACGAACTAGGCCGGGCTCCCAACCGGCAAGGAGAAAATATGACATCGACCGTTACCCGCCGGGTCCTTTGGGGCGCCGGCCTGAGTATCCTATTGTCCATCGCCGGAGGAACCGCCGTTTTCTTCGGCGTGCCCTATCGGTTCACGGCTGACGCCGCGACCGACGCGGCCGCGCCGCCGCCAGCCGTGCCTGTCTCGGTTGCGAAGGCAGAATCGCGCCGGATTACCACCTGGGAGAATTTCTCCGGGCGACTCGAGGCGATCGAGCGCGTCGAGGTGCGTCCCCGCGTCGGCGGTGCCGTTCTCCAAGCGCATTTCCGCGAAGGCGCGCTGGTGGAGAAGGGTGACCTCCTCGTCACCATCGATCCCGAACCCTACGCCGCCGCCGTCGAGCGCGCAGAGGCGCAGGTTGCGGCGGCCGAAGCGCGCGTCGCGTTGGCAAAAACCGAGCTCGAACGCGGCCGCAAGCTGGTTACCACCAGTGCGATCCCGCAAAGCGGAGTCGATCAGCGCCTGAGCGTCTACGACGAAGCGCAGGCGAACGTCCGCTCCGCGAAGGCGGCGCTGCGTTCGGCGCGGCTGGACCTTCAATATACCGAGGTCCGTGCGCCGATCTCGGGCCGTGTCGGCAGGCTCGAAGTGACGGCCGGCAACCTGGTGGCCGCCGGGTCTACCTCGCCAGTGCTGACCACGCTCGTCTCGATCGATCCGATCTATGCGAGTTTCAACGTCAACGAGGAGGTGGTCGCCGCAGCCTTGGCCAAACTTTCCGCCTCCGCCGGCAGCAACGCGATCGAGCGCATTCCGGTCGAGATCGGCACTGCCGCCGACCAGGGCACGCCAATCACCGGCCACATCCAGCTCATCAACAACGAGGTCGACGCCACCACCGGCACGATCCGCGTACGGGCGGCGCTCAACAATGCCGACGGCCGCCTGATCCCCGGTCAGTTCGTCCGCATCCGGATCGGCGATCCGGCTCCAACCGAGAAGCTGGTGATCAGCGACCGCGCCATTGGCTCGGACCAGGACAAGAAATTCGTGCTGGTCGTCGGCGCCGACAACAAGGTCGAATACCGCCAGGTGACCCTCGGACCGACGGCCGATGGCCTGCGGATCGTCGAAGCCGGGCTGAAGCCGGGCGAGAGCATCGTCGTCAACGGGCTGCAGCGCGTCCGGCCCGGCGTACTCGTTGCCCCGCAGCCGGCCGAAGAGGCCACGGCCTCGATCGCCAAGCGATAGTCGAACGCGCCGCCTCGCGCTCCTTGAGGGGACACGCGGCGGCGCCGACCGAACACCTAACTGCATGCTTCCGCGCTCGCGGCGAACATCCTCGCCGCGGATGCCTGGCTTTTTGTCCCAAGGGGGATCGTTATGAATTTCTCACGCTTTTTCGTCGACCGCCCGGTCTTCGCGGGCGTTCTTTCAGTACTCATATTCGTCGCGGGCCTGATCGGCATGACCGGTCTGCCGATCTCGGAATATCCGGAAGTCGTGCCGCCGCAGATCGTGGTGCGCGCCCAGTACCCCGGCGCCAACCCGTCGGTGATCGCCGAGACTGTTGCGACCCCGCTTGAAGAACAGATCAACGGTGTCGAAGGCATGCTCTACATGCAGAGCCAGGCAACGGCCGACGGCCTGATGACGCTGACCGTCACCTTCGAACTCGGCACCGATCCGGACCAGGCCCAGCAGCTCGTGCAGAACCGCGTGTCGCAGGCCGAACCCCGCCTGCCGGAAGAGGTGCGCCGCCTCGGCGTCACGACGGTCAAGAGCTCGCCCGACCTGACGCTCGTCGTACACCTGATTTCGCCGAACGGCCAATACGACATCAACTACCTGCGCAATTACGGCGTCCTGAACGTCAAGGACCGGTTGGCCCGCGTCGAGGGCGTCGGCCAGGTGCAGATCTTCGGCGGCGGCGACTACTCGATGCGCGTCTGGATCGACCCTGAAAAGGCTGCCGAGCGCGGGCTTGCGGCAAGCGACATCGCCAATGCCATTCGCGGACAGAACGTCCAGGCGGCCGCCGGTGTCATCGGCGCATCGCCCTCGGTTGCAGGGCTCGACCTGCAACTCTCCGTCAATGCACAGGGGCGGCTCAGAACCCCGGAAGACTTTGCCGACATCGTCGTCAAGTCCGGCGCCGATGGCGAGATCACCCGTCTTGGCGACGTCGCGCGTGTCGAAATGGGTGCGGCGGACTACTCGCTACGCTCACTCCTCGACAACAAGGCCGCCGTCGGCATGGGTGTCTTCCAGGCACCCGGCTCCAACGCCATCCAGATCTCCGAGAACGTCCACAAGGCGATGGCCGAGCTGAAGCAGACCATGCCGGAGGGCGTCGATTACGAGATCGTCTACGACACGACCCAGTTCGTCAGAGCCTCGATCGAGTCGGTTGTTCATACCCTGCTCGAAGCGATTGCACTGGTTGTGCTCGTCGTCATCATCTTCCTGCAGACCTGGCGCGCGTCGATCATCCCGCTCGTTGCCGTGCCGGTCTCGATCGTCGGCACCTTCGCGGTGATGTATGTCTTCGGCTTTTCGATCAATGCGCTCAGTCTCTTCGGCCTCGTGCTGGCGATCGGCATCGTCGTCGATGACGCCATCGTCGTCGTCGAAAACGTCGAGCGCAACATCGCGCAGGGGCTCTCGCCGGTGCAGGCGACCTATCGCGCCATGTCGGAGGTTTCCGGCCCGATCATCGCAATCGCGCTGGTGCTGGTCGCGGTCTTCGTGCCGCTCGCCTTCATCACCGGCCTGACGGGACAGTTCTACCGCCAGTTCGCACTGACCATCGCGATCTCGACGGTGATCTCCGCCTTCAATTCACTGACGCTTTCTCCGGCGCTCGCCGCCCTTCTCCTGAAGGATCACCATGCGCCGAAAGACCTCTTGACACGCGTGATGGACAGGCTGTTCGGCTGGTTCTTCCGCGGCTTCAACCGCTTCTTCGGAAAGAGCTCGGAGGCCTATGGCCGCGGCGTCGGCGGGATTCTCTCGCGCAAGTCGCTGATCATGGGAGTCTACGTCGTCCTTATCGGCGTCACCTTCACCCTGTTCCGGGCCGTCCCCGGCGGTTTCGTGCCGGCCCAGGACAAGCAATACCTGATCGGCTTTGCGCAATTGCCGGACGCGGCGACGCTCGACCGCTCGGAAGATGTCATCCGGCGCATGAGCGAGATCGCACTCAAGCATCCGGGCGTCGAACATGCCATCGCCTTCCCGGGCCTGTCGATCAACGGCTTCACCAACTCGTCGAACTCCGGCATCGTCTTCGTATCGCTGAAGCCGTTCGAGGAGCGCACGACGCCGGAACTCTCGGGTGGGGCGATCGCCATGCAACTGAACCAGGAGTTCGGCGCGATCCAGGATGCGTTCATCGCCATGTTCCCGCCGCCGCCTGTCCAAGGCCTCGGCACGACCGGCGGCTTCAAGCTGCAGATCGAAGACAAGAACGGACTCGGCTATAGGGCGCTTGACGATGCGGCCAAGGCATTCCTCGCGAAAGCGATGGCAACGCCAGAACTCGCCGGGCTCTATTCGAGCTATCAGATCAATGTGCCGCAGCTCTATGCCGACCTCGACCGCGTCAAGGCGCGCCAGCTCGGCGTGGCGGTCACTGACGTGTTCGAAACGCTGCAGATCTATCTGGGCTCGCTCTACGTCAACGACTTCAACGCCTTTGGCCGCACCTACAGCGTGCGCGTACAGGCCGATGCGAGCTACCGGAGCCACGCCGACGACATCGGCCGGCTGAAGGTCCGCTCGCAGTCGGGCGAAATGATTCCGCTTTCGGCGCTGTTGAAGGTCGAGCAGACCGTCGGCGCGGAACGGGCGATACGGTACAACGGGTTCCTGTCCGCCGATATCAACGGCGGTCCGGCACCGGGCTACTCGTCCGGCCAGGCGCAGGCCGCGATCGAAAGGATCGCCGCCGAGACACTGCCGCCCGGCATCTCCTTCGAGTGGACGGACCTGACTTACCAACAGATCCTCGCGGGCAATTCGGGCATCCTGGTGTTCCCCCTGGCGCTGCTGCTCGTCTATCTCGTGCTGGCGGCCCAGTATGAAAGCCTGTTGCTGCCGATCGCCATCGTGCTCATCGTGCCGATGGGCCTGATGGCGGCGCTCACGGGCGTCTGGCTGACCGGCGGGGACAACAACGTCTTCACCCAGATCGGCTTGATCGTGCTCGTCGGGCTGTCGGCCAAGAACGCTATCCTGATCGTCGAGTTCGCCCGCGAGCTCGAACTTTCCGGCAGCAGCGCGGTCGCTGCCGCGATCGAGGCGAGCCGGCTGCGTCTGAGGCCGATCCTCATGACCTCGATGGCCTTCATCATGGGCGTCGTACCGCTCGTCACCTCCACCGGTGCCGGTGCGGAAATGCGCTCGGCCATGGGCGTCGCGGTTTTTGCCGGCATGATCGGCGTTACCGCCTTCGGCATCTTCATGACGCCGGTCTTCTACGTGCTGATCCGCAAGCTCGCTGGCGAGCGGCCGTTGAAGCACGCCGGAGCGCACATCGAAGCGCCTCACCTCGCCCCCGGCGAGTGAGGCCCCCTCCCCTGCCCCCTGCGCTCCCTGCGGGCCGGACGACAA
This sequence comes from Sinorhizobium terangae, assembly GCF_029714365.1. Taxonomy (NCBI): domain Bacteria; kingdom Pseudomonadati; phylum Pseudomonadota; class Alphaproteobacteria; order Hyphomicrobiales; family Rhizobiaceae; genus Sinorhizobium; species Sinorhizobium terangae. Next base: position 63,809 of record NZ_CP121659.1, on the reverse strand, counting down.
TTCGTCCGGCCCGTGTGCCTTTGCCGAGAGTCGAGCCCATCACGCGTGACAGCCGACACCCGATCGGATAAACCAGCAACCTCCGACCTCACAGGCCTGCGTGCCCCGCAGATGGCATTCCGATAGATGACCTCCACCGATCCGATTACCAATCTTGCCACCCTTATCCGCTGCCCCTCCGTCACCCCCGCCGAAGGCGGCGCTCTCGCCGCTCTCGAACAGATGCTGAAGCCGCTCGGCTTCACCGTCGACCGCGTGGTGGCGAAGGACACCGGGACCCCGGACATCGAAAATCTCTACGCCCGCCTTGGAAGCGATGGACCACACTTGATGTTTGCCGGGCATACCGACGTTGTGCCGGTCGGGGATGAGGCCGCCTGGACCCACCCGCCCTTCTCCGCGACCATCGCCGACGGGGAGATGTATGGCCGCGGCGCCGTCGATATGAAGGGCGGCATCGCCTGCTTCGTGGCTGCGGTCGCGCGCCACGTCGAAAAGCATGGAGCGCCGAAGGGTTCGCTCTCGTTTCTGATCACCGGCGATGAGGAAGGCCCGGCCATCAATGGCACGGTAAAGCTTCTTGAGTGGGCGGCTGCGAAAGGCGAACGCTGGGACGCCTGTCTCGTCGGCGAGCCCACCAATCCCGATGCGCTTGGCGACATGATCAAGATCGGCCGGCGCGGCTCGCTCTCCGGTCGGATCACCGTTCACGGAGTCCAGGGACATGCGGCCTATCCGCATCTCGCCGACAATCCTGTGCGCGGCATACTGCAGCTCACCGAGGCCCTGATGGACCCGCCCTTCGATAGCGGTACCGAGAGTTTCCAGCCATCGAACCTCGAGGTCACGACCATCGATGTCGGTAATCTGGCCGTCAACGTCATTCCGGCGAAGGCGAGCGCCAGCTTCAACATCCGCTTCAACGACATCTGGACCGCCGAAAGCCTGATGGCGGAGATCATCGCGCGGCTCGATCGTGCCGCAGCGAAAGACAAGCTCAGGCCCGGCCGCACACCGGTCCGCTACGACATCGTCTGGAACGAGCGTCCGAGCCACGTCTTCCTCACGCGCAACAACGCCCTCATCGATTCGCTTTCCGGCGCGGTCGAGGCCGTCGTGGGGCGCCAGCCGAAGCTCTCGACCACCGGCGGCACATCGGATGCGCGCTTCATCAAGGATTACTGCCCCGTCGTCGAATTCGGCCTCGTCGGGCAGACGATGCATATGGTCGACGAGCGCGTTGCCGTCGCCGATCTCGAGACCTTGACCGGGATCTACGAGACCTTCATTGCCCGCTGGTTCGGTCATGCCGCTGCTTGAGGAGGTCCTCACCTATGTCAAGGGGTTATGGCTGCTGATCCAGGGCAACCGCGAGGGCTTTCGCTGGCTGGACATCAGCGAAAGCGGCCTATGGCGCTCGTTCGCGGCAATACTCTGGTCTCTGCCCGCGATCGCCGTGACCTGGGCATCCTGGCGGCTCTATTATCTTTCGGCCATGCCGACCGGCACAACGATCGGCTTCGGCTTCATCCTGAAGCTGCTTGTCGTCGACCTCGCCAGCTGGCTGCTGCCAATCATCCTGGTCATCATCCTGTCCCGGCCACTGGGTTTTCAGATTTTTGTGGTGCCGGTGATCGTTACGACCAATTGGCTCTCGGTGCCGCTCTCCTACGCCATGGCACTGCCTGCAGCAATTCGTCTGCTCGTCCCGGGCAGTCAGGGTCTGACCAGCCTGATCTGGCTCTTGCTGGTGGTCGTCAGCGTCGGCTTGCTCTTCCGGCTTCTGCGCACGGTTACCGGCAACCAGACCTTGCTGGCGGCCGCGTTGACCGCACTATTCCTGCTGCCGTCGATGATGATCGGCGAATTTCTTCAACGTTTCTTTGGTCTTGTTCCAAGCTAGCGCTGACGCACCGCGCTACGCCCGGAGAAGATCAATAATCCACCTGCATGAAGTAGAGGCCGTCCGGCGGCGCGACCGGCCCGCAGGCCTTTCGATCACGCGCTTCGAGCGCCGCCTGCAAATCGTCCGGCGTCCACTTGCCCTCGCCCACCAGCTTCAGCGAACCGGCGAAGGAGCGAATCTGGTTGTGCAGAAAACTCTGGGCCGTCGCGCGGATCTCGATGAGATCTCCCGCTCGCGTCACGTCGAGCCGATCAAGCGTGCGCAGCGGGCTCGTCGCCTGGCAGTGGGCGGAGCGGAAGGTCGTGAAATCGTGGTGGCCGACCAGTCGTTGTGCGGCCACATGCATCGCCTCGTGGTCGAGCGTTTTCGGCACCCACCAGGCGCGCCTTGCTTCGAGCGCCAGCGGCGAGCGGCGAGAGATGATGCGATAGAGATAGTGGCGCCGAACCGCCGAGAAACGCGCGTCGAAATCCGGCGGCGCTTCAAGTGCGTCGAGAATCGAGACACGTTCGCCGGCAAGCGTCAGGTGGGCATTGAGCGCGTTGCGCAACGTGTGCGTCTTCCATTCGCGCGTGAGGTCCGCATGCGCCACCTGGCCCATGGCATGGACGCCGGAATCGGTGCGTCCCGCCCCACGGACGGACACTGTCTCTCCGGTCAGCGACAGGATCGCTTTCTCGATCGCGCCCTGGACAGACGGACCGTTTTCCTGACGCTGCCAGCCGACATAGTCTGAGCCGTCGTATTCGACGGTGAGGCGATAGCGCGGCATCAGGCGATCCTCGTGCCGCGGGCGACGGGCGTCCCCCGCAGGAACTCGGCGATCGCGAGCGGCTTGCCGCCGGCCTTCTGCAGTCGAGTCGGCCGCACCGCACTCTGGCCGCAGGCAATGGTCAATGTGTCATCGAGAACGGTGCCGGCTTCGCCGGCTCCGTCGACCTTCTCAGAATTCAGCACCTTGATCCGTTCCGGTTTCCCGGCAATCGTCAGCTCGAACCAGGCCCCCGGAAATGGCGAAAGACCGCGAATGTGGTTGTGAACCTCGGAGGCCGGCTTGGTGAAATCGATGTGGGTCTCCCCCTTGCTGATCTTGGCAGCGTAGACCGCGCCCTCTTCCGGCTGCGGCGTCAGCGGCAGATCGCCCGCTTCGAGCTTCGCCATCGCCTCCTTCATCAAGGCCGCCCCGACCTGCATCAGCTTGTTGTGCAGCTCGCCAGCCGTCATCGTCTCTCCGATCGCAACGGCCTTGCTGAGTGCGACCGGACCGGTGTCGAGCCCCTTGTCCATCTTCATCACCATCATGCCGGTCTCGTGGTCGCCGGCCATGATTGCCCGCTGGATCGGCGCCGCCCCACGCCAGCGCGGCAGGAGCGAGGCGTGTCCGTTGTAGCAGCCGTGCCTCGTTCCCTGGAGAATCGCCTCGGGCAGGAGCAGGCCATAGGCGACGACAACGGCGACGTCAGCATTGAACTTGGTGAAGGTCTCGCGATCGCCGGCGTCCTTGAAGTTCGGCGGGGTCAGAACGGGGATTCCGAGAAGTTCGGCGGCTTGGTGGACTGGCGATTTTTGCAGGTCGAGACCGCGCCGCCCGCCGGGACGCGGCGGCTGTGTATAGACGGCAGCGATCTCATGGCCCGCCTCGGCGAGGGCGACCAGCGTCGGTACGGAGAATTCCGGCGTTCCCATGAAAATGATGCGAAGCGGCAAGGCGGCAAACTCCGTCTCTTGAAACCAGGCTGTGTCCGCGACTTCTGGCACCGAAGCGGGCGTTTGTCAGATCGCCTTGGCGCCGCGGGTCTTGGCCGCCTTGGTGAACTTGCGGATCACCATATCCCGCTTGAGCTTGGAGATATGGTCGATGAACAGCACGCCGTTCAGATGATCGATCTCGTGCTGCAGGCAGGTGGCAAGCAGGCCATCCGCCTCGAGCGTCTGCTCCTTGCCGTGGCGGTCGAGATATTCGACGGTGACGCCCGCCGGGCGCTCCACTTCCGCGTAGTAGTCCGGGATCGACAGGCAGCCTTCCTCGTAAACCGAGCGCTCATCCGAGGATCTGACGATTTTCGGGTTGATGAAGACGAGCGGCGTCTTCTCCTCGTCCTCCCTTGACACATCGAGAACCAGGAGGCGCTTCGGCACACCGATCTGGATTGCCGCAAGGCCGATGCCCGGCGCGTCGTACATGGTTTCGAGCATGTCGTCGGCGAGGCGGCGGATATCGTCGTCAATGTTCTCCACCGGCTTGGACACCTGGCGCAGAACCGGATCGGGAAGGATGATTAGCGGCTTGATCGTCATGCTGATCCCATAGCCGATCTTTCCGCTTGCGCGCAAGAACATTGCCTCCAGTCGAGGTCACACACGCAGCACTTGCCATCTACAAAGCCCGAAGCATGTTTGTTCTTGTTTTGATCTGGTCTTCAGGCGCGAATCTGTTAGGCTGCCGCCATGGAGCCCATCGCCTTTTCCTTCGACCAACCTTTGTTCCTGCTTGGAGCCCTGCCCGTCACGGCCGGTCATCTCGTCACGGCCGCCGCACTTCTCATGGCGCTCGCCTGCCTCCTGTTTGCGCGCCGTGCGAGTTCTGCCCGCGCCGGCGAGCGAGACGAGCAGATGGCGACGCTTCTTGCCGCGCAGACGGAATTGCAGGGCCGCATCGCCGCGATGGCGGATGTTTTCGGTACCCGCCAGGCGGAGCTCAACCAGTCGATCAGCCAGCGCATCGACGGCATGACGCACCGGATCGGCGCATCGATCAGCGAGCAGACGAAGGCGACCCACGAGAACCTTCGGCGCCTGCAGGAACGGCTTGCCGTGATCGATAACGCCCAGAACAACATTCAGTCGCTCGCCAAAGACATGGCCGGTCTGCAGAACATTCTGGCAAACAAGCAGACGCGCGGGGCCTTCGGCCAGTCGCGCATGGAAGCAATCGTTGCCGATGGATTGCCGATGGGCGCCTTCGCCTTCCAGGCAACGCTTTCGAACGGCGCGCGCCCGGATTGCACGATCCGCATGCCGAACGGCCAGCCGCCACTTGTCATCGACGCGAAGTTTCCGCTCGAAGGATGGAACGCAATGCGCGATGCCGCTACGGCCGAACGGCGGCAGCAGGCGGCGCAGGCCTTTCGCCGCGACATGGAGGTCCATATCCGCGATATCGCCGGCAAATATCTTTTGCCGGGAGAGACGCAGGAGACCGCCTTCCTGTTTGTTCCTTCCGAGTCGATCTTCGCAGAGATCCACGAGCACTTCGAGGCGATCGTGCAGAAGGCGCATCGCCAGCGCATCGTCATCGTCTCGCCGTCTCTGCTGCTTTTGTCGATCCAGGTGATCCAGGCGATCCTGAAGGATGCCCGCATGCGCGAGCAGGCGCACCTGATCCAGGGCGAAGTCGCCCGCCTGATGGACGACCTCTCACGGCTCGACGAGCGTGTGCGCAAGCTCCAGGGCCATTTCGCCATGACTCAGAAGGACGTCGAGGACATTCTCATCTCGTCGAACAAGCTGACGAGGCGCGGCGCCAAGATCGAGGCGCTGGAACTCGCGGCCGAATCCGCGCCCGGAGAGGGCGAGCAGGGCGGACGGCCGCTCGACAACCGGATGGGGCAACTCAAGCTGCGGGTGGTTGACGAGGACTGACGCGGTCGGGCACTCTTCGCGAAAATCAATAATCGGACGAGGGCATCTCCACATGATCACTGTCCTTGGGTCCATCAACATGGACCTGATCGCCACGACCGCACGCCTGCCTAAGCCCGGCGAAACCGTTGCCGGGACCGGCTTCTCGACCGCCGCCGGTGGCAAGGGTGCAAACCAGGCGCTGGCCGCCCGCCGCGCCGGTGCGTCGGTGCGCATGGCCGGCGCCGTCGGCTGGGACAGTTTCGCCGAAGGCGCGCTGGCGCTCTTGAAAGCGGCCGGCGCCGACCTCAGCCTCATCAAGACGGTCGATGCTCCGACCGGTACGGCGCATATCATCGTCGGCGGCGATGGCGAAAACGTCATCGTTGTCGTCGCGAGCGCCAATGCGACGGTGAACGAGAGCGACGCAACGGCGGCGCTCGATCAGATGTCGACCGGCGATACGCTGATGCTGCAGCTCGAAATTCCCGCCGCCTCGGTCGAGACGGCGCTTTTGGAAGCCAAACGCCGCGGTATCCGCACGATCGTCAACATCGCTCCGCTGACGCTCGACGCGGCCCGTCTCGGCCGGATGGCTGATATCGTGATCGCCAACGAAACCGAATTCGAACTGCTGGCCGGCAAGACGGGCATCGACAGCGCCGAGCGCGAGGCGGCGATGAAACGGCTCCATGACGAGACCGGGCGGACCGTGATCGTGACGCTTGGGGCCGAGGGCGTGATCGCCATCCATGACGGTGCCGTTCATTGTGCCAAGGGTCTGACCATCGAACCCGTCGACACGGTCGGCGCCGGCGACACCTTCTGCGGCTACCTCGCCGCGGGCCTCGACGCCGGCCTCGCCTTCCCCGACGCCCTGCGGCAAGCGGCGGTTGCCGGATCGCTTGCATGCCTCAAGCCCGGTGCACAACCGGCCATACCGCAGGCGTCCGAGGTCGCGGCCTATCTGTGACGGACAACGCCGCGATTTGCCTCCTGTCCGCTTTTTCGCAAACCCGACAGTTTATGTCGCGCCGGTCAAACCCGGCGCACAAAACTTGCGTGTCGCGACCATGATTTGGCCGCGGCGTTGGCTGGATCTTAAGATTTGATCCTCTATTCAGACACATGAGAAGGTCGACCGTACCTACAGCGCCGCGCGTCTGTTGAGACGCGCAAAGGACGCTGTAGCGGTTTGGCTGCCTCCTCCGTGCCGGTTGGCATCTGGCGCTCCATGATGGAGTTTCACCCCACAATTCGGAATGCGTCACGCCGTGGGCGGCAAGCCCGCGGACCTCTCAGTATGTGAGGATTTCATGTTCAAGTTCCAAGCCAAATCACTGGCGACCAAACTGATCGCTGTGACAGGCGGTACGATCGCACTCGTGCTGCTCGCCTCGAATTTCGTTCTCATCTCCCAGACACAGAACCGCGTCGAGACGCTGGTCCTCGACGACGCGGACAGCGAAGCGCACGCCATCGCATCCGAGATCGCGGGCAGCGTCGGTGAACTCGCGGCCGCCGCGCGCACGATGTCGGGCGTTCTCGGGCGCGGCCACGCCGGGGAGTCCATCGATCGCGCCGGCGCCATCAATCTCCTGAAGGCGAACCTGGAGCAGCACCAGTTCGCCTTCGGAAGCTGGTTCGCCGAGGAACCGAAGGCCTTCGATGGGAAGGACGTTGCCAACAACACGGAGCTTGGCGGTAACGCAGAGGGCGCATTCACGCCCTATTGGTCCAAGGACCGTAACGGCAAGGCACAGCTCTCGACCTTCAAGGCCGATTATGCCGCCGAATGGTATGCCCTCGCGGCCAAGAGCGGCAAGGGTGCAATCACCCAGCCCTACCTCGCCGAAGGGACCGACGTCCCCACCACGATGAGCTCGATCGCCTATCCGGTGATGTCCAACGGCAAGATGATCGGCGTCTCCGGCGTCGACATCTCGCTCGCCTCGCTCGCCGACGACCTTGCAAAGGTCAAGCCTTTCGGCTCGGGTCGGGTCTACCTGCTGTCGCAGAGTGGCAAATGGCTCGTGTCGCCGATCCCGGATCTGTTGATGAAAGATTATGACGGCGAAGGCGCCGATATCGTCAAGAACGCCCTGTCGTCGGCGACGTCCGGCGTGATCAAGAATCTCACCTATGACGGAAACGAGCCCTTCAATCGCGTCGTCTATCCCTTCAAGCTGCCGAACGTAAACGCCAACTGGGTCGTGCTCGTCGACGTGCCGCGTGCGGTAATCAACGCGCCGGTCCGCGACCAGACCTATATGATGATCGTCGGCGGCCTTGTCGTCCTCGGTGCCGTGCTTGCCGGTCTTTACTACGCAGTCCGCGGCTTCGTGCAGAAACCGCTGGCCGGCCTTGTCAGCGACGTCCAGACGCTCAGCAACGGTGACTACACTCAGCCGATCGCCGGCCAGGATCGCTCGGACGAAACCGGTTCCGTTGCCAAGGCGCTGGAAGGCTTCCGCCATCAGCTCGCCGACACCAAACGCCTCGAAGGCGAAGCCCGCCATCAGCGGGAGCAGGCAGAGATGCAGCGCAATCAATCGGAAACAGAGCGCGCCGAAAGCAGCGCCCTACAACGCGACATCGTCGCCCGCCTCGGCAAGGGCCTGTCACATTTGTCGGCCGGTGACCTCGCCTTCCGCATCACCGACGAATTCCCGGGTGAATACGCGCAGCTGAAGCGTGACTTCAACGCGACGATGGAGAGCCTCGAGGAGACCATCCGGACCGTCAATCACTCGGTCGTCAATATCGGCAGCGGCACATCCGAAATCAGCAATGCCGCCAACGACCTGTCGCACCGGACGGAACAGCAGGCCGCGAGCCTTGAAGAAACCGCAGCCGCGCTCGACCAGCTTACTTCGCAGGTGAACGCCAGCGCCGAGAATGCCAAGGTTGCGGCAAAATCGGTCGAGGTGGCGAGCAGCGACGCCGAACAGTCCGGCGAGGTCGTGCAGAAGGCCATCGCAGCCATGCAGGGCATCGAGCAATCCTCGCACGAGGTCAGCCGGATCATCGGCGTCATCGACGAGATCGCCTTCCAGACGAACCTCTTGGCGCTCAACGCGGGCGTCGAGGCTGCCCGCGCCGGTGACGCCGGCAAGGGCTTCGCGGTCGTCGCCCAGGAAGTACGCGAGCTTGCACAGCGCTCGGCAAATGCTGCGAAGGAGATCAAGACGCTGATCAATACCTCCGCAGGCCAGGTCCGCGAGGGGGTGGACCTCGTGGGCAAGGCGGGCAGTGCGCTCGAAAAGATCGCCGAGCAGGTGGTGCAGATCAACAGCCTGATCCGCCAGATCTCCAGTTCCGCCTCGGAACAGGCGGTCGGTCTGAAGGAGATCAACTCCGCCGTCAACCAGATGGACCAGGTGACGCAGCAGAACGCGGCGATGGTCGAAGAAACGACCGCCGCCAGCATGGCGCTGAACGACGAAGCCGGCGCACTGAGCACGCTGGTTTCCCGTTTCCGGGTCGCCCAGCAGGCGCCGGCCCAGTCCTCGCCCGAAATGTTGCGCGGTGCAGCCGAGCGGATGCGCGCAGCCGAGCGTCCCGCCTCTCCTGCGCCCGCCGCCAAGGACAACCGGCCGCCGCAGGCAGCGGCAAGGAGCAGCGGTTATTCGGCATCGACGCAGCGCGTGCTTGCCCAGACATCCGGTGCCAATGCGCTCGTCCAGGACAATTGGGAAGAGTTCTGATCAGACCACGTAACCAACAACGAAACGGCGCCCGATCGGGCGCCGTTTTCGCTTGAGGGGTCGGAAGCGGTGAGCGGTTGCACAAGCCCGATCTGAACGAGCCCCTCCCCAACCCTCCCCACAAGGGGGAGCGCTTCGGAACTCGCGGCAATCGCCTGCCATTCGCATCCCTTGCGTCCTGCGCAGCCGCGCATTGGAGGCGTAGAGGTGCGGCGGGTAAGCCCCTCTCCCTTGTGGGGAGGGGTCTTAGGGGCGCCGAAGAGGTGAACCTAGATGCGCGCCAGGCGCTCGGTGAGGAGATCGAAAAAGCCCTCGTCGTCGATGTGGCGCATGACCTTGGCATTGTGCTCGCGGCCTGTCACCTGCCACCAGTCGACGACGGTCATGCCGGCCGTCAGGGCGGACGCCGTCTCGATCTCGACATTGCAGTCGCGCCCGGTGAACAGTTCCGGCCGCAGGAGGTAGGCGATCACCGTCGGGTCATGCAGCGGCCCGCCGTCCGTACCATATTTTTCGATGTCGAAGCGCTCGAAGAACTCCAGCATTTCGGCCATCGCGATCGCCGCTGGACTGCCGATCTCGCGAATCTTCTGGACGCGGGCTTTGTGGGTCAGGACGCGGTGGGTGACGTCGAGCGGCATCATCACGATCGGGATGCCGGAGCGGAAAACGATTTCGGCGGCTTCCGGATCGACGTAGATATTGAACTCCGCCGCCGGCGTGATATTGCCGCCCTCGAAAAATCCGCCGCCCATCATCACGAGCTCGCGTACCCGCGGCGCGATCTCCGGCGCCTTGGTCAGGGCAAGGGCAATGTTGGTCAAGGGGCCTAGGGTGCAGAGCGTGACCGTGCCCGCATCCTCGGCGAGCAGGGTCTCGATGATGAAATCGACGGCGTCCTGCTCCTGCAGGGGCATCGTCGGCTCCGCCAGATCCGGCCCATCGAGCCCCGACTTGCCATGGACATGCTCGGCCGTGACCAGCGGACGCGCGACCGGCCGCTCGGCACCGGCAAAGACTTTCACATCCGTCCTGTTGCAAAGCTCGCAGATGATGCGTGCGTTGCGGGCCGTCAGCGAAAGCGGAACGTTGCCGGCGACGGTGGTGATGCCTAGGACGTCGATCTCCTCCGGACTGCCGAATGCGAGCATGATGGCGGCTGCATCGTCCTGGCCGGGATCGGTGTCGATGATTATCTTTCTCGCGCTTGACACTTTCTCGATCCTCCTGGGCCACGATGATAGCGGATCTCTTCGATCCACGAACATGGCCAATTCTCTAAGACATTGAAGCAGGATTCGGACAGAAAAGCGCTTCGCATTTCCACTTCCCGCTCTGATTTGGCGCAGCGAACTATGATTTGCGTGCGCAGCCGAGGCAAGCGGCTTGCACTCGTTGCTCACAGCTACCATATTGCGGCGTGGATGCTGCTTGGCAGGTCCCCAAAGATGGTCGCTTGAGATGCAAGGACTTGGGCAATGAGCAGGATTACGCCCTTTACCAGCCCGCTACTGCTGGGCTTTGACACCATGGAAAAGACCCTTGAGCGCATCGCCAAGGGCAATGACGGATACCCACCCTACAATATCGAGCGCATTCGCGGCGACGCATCTTCGGATGCGCCGGAGCGGCTTCGGATCACGCTCGCCGTCGCCGGCTTCTCCGAGGAGGACCTAGACGTCACGACGGAAGAAAACCAGCTGGTCATTCGGGGCCGCCAGGTCGATACGGGCGAGCGGGAATACCTGCACCGCGGCATTGCCGCCCGCCAGTTCCAGCGCACCTTTGTTCTCGCCGACGGCATGAAGGTTCTGGGAGCCGAGTTGCGCAACGGTCTTCTTTCCGTCGACCTCGTGCGGCCGGAGCCGGTGCGTATGGTAAAGAAAATTAACATTTCCGTCCCAGAGTAGGATAACCGGCGGGATTCTCCCCTGTCCGGCGACCACGGAGTATCACCATGGGACTGAAAACCATCAACACATCGCTGTCGAAGAACGACCTCGCCCATCTTGGCGAGGGCGAAGTCGGCTATATCCGCAAGATGCGTTCGGAGGAGGTCTCCCGTTGTTTCCCGGAAGCTCCTGAGATGGGCCCCGGAATCGATCTGTGGGCCCTGTTCGGCGCCGACGGCACGCCGATCCTTTTGACCGACAATCGCTCCAGCACCTTCTTCAAGGCGGCCGAAGACGATCTTCGCACCGTCAGCCTGCACTGAGCGGCAGTACGGGCGCGTGAACGCCCCTCATCCGGCCTGCCGGCCACTCCCGCCAGCGGGGAGAAGATGGCTCGCGAAGTCGCCTCAGTCCCCCCTCTCCCCGCGAGCGACACGATGAGGGGCCAAATCCAAGATTCTAAACGCGCCGGAACGTGAGATAGGCGGAGTTCCGTCCTTCCCGGCGCGCCTTGGCCTCGTAGCGCGTGCTCGGCCATCCCGCGAAAGGCGTGAGCCAATCGGCCGATTTTTCGGCCGTCCACTCGAAGGCTGCGTGGTCGCGGCAGTGAAGCAGCGTCCAATTGACGTAGGTGTCGATATCCGAGGCGAAGCAGAAGAGCCCGCCAGGGTTCAGGATGCGCGCGAACCGGTCCAGGTTGACCTTGGAAACGAAGCGCCGCTTCCAGTGCTTACGCTTCGGCCAGGGATCGGGATAGAGCAGATCGATCTGGTCGACTGAAGCCTCGGGCAGCCAGTCCAGCACCTGCGTCGCGTCGTCGTCATAGAGCCGGACATTGGTAAGCTTTCGCGCCTCGATCTGTCCGAGCAGCTTCGCCATCGAGTTGACGAAGGGCTCGACGCCGATAAAGCCGGTTGCCGGATCCTCCGCGGCGCGGTGGACGAGATGTTCCCCGCCACCGAAACCGATTTCCAGGCGAATGCGCCTCACCGGCTGCGGGAAGAGCGTCGCCAGGTCAGCCGGCGCCGGCTCGGCGAGATCGAGCCGGAGCGTGGGGAGCAGATGCTCGAGATGGGCAGCCTGGCGTTCGCGCAAGGGCTTGCCCTTGCGGCGGCCAAAGAAGGCCTCCGTGGCTCTGGCGCGGCGCGGTTCGGTCATCACGATCTTCCTTCAAACAGCAAAGCGGACACTCCACCGGGAGCATCCGCTCTTGATCCCGCAATGTGGTGCGCCTGAATAGCAGTGCACCGGACCATTGCAATATTTTTCAACGCCCCGTGGCTTCGCGGCGCTGGAGATGCCCCGTCAACGGCGATGTCAGGCAGCGCGGCCGGATGCTCTCGGCACGGAGTAGGAGGCCGCGTCAAGCTCGATCGCTTCCTTGAGCGGCTTGACGAGATCGAGCTTCTCCCAGGAGAACGAACCATCGCGACCGGCCTTGCGGCCGAAATGGCCGTAAGCGGCGGTCTTGGCGTAGATCGGCTTGTTGAGGTCGAGATGACGGCGGATGCCGGTCGGCGAGAGATCCATCGTCTTGCGAATGGCGTTTTCGACCTGATCTTCCGTGACCTTGCCGGTTCCGTGCAGATCGACATAGATCGACAGCGGCTGGGCGACACCGATCGCATAGGAGAGCTGGATCGTGCAGCGGTCGGAAAGGCCGGCTGCAACGACGTTCTTCGCCAGGTAGCGCGCGGCGTAAGCGGCCGAACGGTCGACCTTGGTCGTATCCTTGCCCGAGAAGGCGCCGCCGCCATGCGGGGCCGCGCCACCATAGGTGTCAACGATGATCTTGCGGCCGGTGAGGCCAGCGTCGCCGTCAGGTCCGCCGATGACGAACTTGCCGGTCGGGTTGATGTACCAGGTGCAATCGTCGGAGATCTTCAGATCGGAAAGCGCTTCGCGGATATAGGGTTCGACGACGGAGCGGACCTTGGTGGAATCCCAGCTCTCATCGAGATGCTGCGTCGAAAGCACGATCGAGGTGACTTCGGCCGGCTTGCCATCGACATAGCGCACGGTCACCTGGCTCTTCGCGTCGGGGCCGAGCTTGGCGACTTCGCCTTCGCCCTTCTTGCGGGCAGCGGCGAGCGTCTGCAGGATGCGGTGCGAGTAGTAGAGCGGCGCCGGCATCAATTCGGACGTCTCGCGGCAAGCATAGCCAAACATGATGCCCTGGTCGCCGGCACCTTCCTCGCCCTGCTTGTCCGAAGCGTTGTCGACGCCTTGCGCGATGTGCGCCGACTGGAAGTGCAGGAGCACGTCGATCTTCGCCGTCTTCCAGTGGAAACCGTCCTGCTCGTAGCCGATGTCGCGGATCGCCTTGCGGGCGGCGGACTTGAACTTCGAAGGATTGATGACTTCGTTGCCGTTCTTGTCCTTCTTCAGCAGACTCGGCGGCAGGCGGACTTCGCCGGCAATCACGACGCGGTTCGTCGTTGCCAGTGTCTCACAGGCAATGCGCACACCCCAGGGATCGACACCCGTCTTCGCCGCCTCGCGGTAGACCAGATCGACGATCTCGTCGGAAATACGGTCACACACTTTGTCCGGATGACCTTCGGCTACGGATTCACTCGTGAACAGGTAGTTTGCGCGCATGCGGGAAGTCCCCTCAATGAAAGAAGCGGTGCGAACGTGTTAGTGGTTTTGCCGCCGAAAAACAAGCGAACAACGACATAAATATATCTTTATATCGGTATTGCCAGCCGAAATCTCAACCTGCATGTCTCCTTGAATCCTACCCGATTCAAGAGTGCGGCAGCGACGGTTGCGCGTTTGGCAAGAGCGCCGCGCCGCAGGGCGAAGCGCGCAAAAAAAGCGGCACTCAGGCCGCTTTGTTTTTGTGGTCTGTGAACCGCGCTGGCTATTCGCTTTCCGCCTCGGCGGCCAATGCCTTTACCAGGTCGACCAACTTCCGCCGTACCTTCGGGTCGGAAATCTTGACGAAGGCCCGATTGAGCTGAAGTCCTTCGGAGGACGACAGAAAATCAACCACGTAGTTGGAGCTGGAGGCTTCGGCCATGCCGGATGCGCCGCCGGCGCCTTCCCCGGGGGCATCCTCGAAGAAGAACGACACCGGAACGTTGAGGATAGCAGAAATGTTCTGCAGACGGCTCGCGCCAACGCGGTTCGTTCCCTTCTCGTATTTCTGGATCTGTTGGAAGGTGATCCCCAGGGCTTCGCCGAGCTTTTCCTGGCTCATGCCCAGCATCGTCCTGCGGAGGCGAATCCTGCTCCCGACATGAATGTCGATCGGGTTCGGCTTCTTCTTGTTTTCAATCATGTCCGCGTTCCTAAACACGCTGTTTCGGGTGCCCGCAACCTGGCATCGCGCAGATCGCTCCTTTGCAACCTTGCCGGCAATCAAGAGCCCCACCCGTGGGTGAAGGTTGAGGGATTCGGCCACTATGCAATTTTAGGGGTTTTAGGTCAATTCTTCCTAATATTAAAACCAGCGCGCGAAATCGCTGCAACCAAAAAGAGTATTCCGGCTGTTAACCAGAAGATTCGGCAGCGCGTGGCAGCATCCGTTACGCTAAGCATTTTTCCCGGCAGAATTGTGTCTGTAACCCCCTTGTAATTGTATCCCAATCCTACCACTAAAACACCACGTGCATCAACAATTGCTGATATACCGCTGTTGGCTGCCCGGATCATCGGCGTTCCAGTCTCGACTGCACGCAACTGCGCCTGATGAAAATGCTGGCGCGGACCGGGTGTGTCGCCGAACCAGGCGTCGTTGGTGATGTTGAGCAGGAAGTCGGCTAGCGGAGCGTTGCCATCGATCTCTTCGGGGAAGATCGCTTCATAGCAGATGAGTGGATAGGCCGTCCTGCCGCCCGGCAGCGTAAGAAGCGCACGGCTTTGGGCAGGCGAAAAGCCGCCGGGCATCGAGGCAGCGACAGCGCTTAGCCCCCAGGAGGCAAGAACATCCTCGAACGGCAGATATTCGCCGAAGGGGACGAGGTGAACCTTGTCTGCGGCACCGACGATCTGGCCGCGATCGTCGATAACATAGATCGAGTTGTAAAAGCGCCGCGGCAGGCCGGCCCCGGCATCCTCGACGCGGACAGCGCCGGCAATGAGGATCTGCCCGTCGTCCAAGACCTCAGCGATGCGTGCCAGCGCGTCCGGGTTGTCGGTGAGTATGAACGGGATCGAGGTTTCCGGCCAAACAATGATGTCCGGACGTTTTCCGCCATCCTTGGCCGGTGCGGTCGTGAGAGCGAGATGCTCCTCGAAGACCGATGAGCGTTCGCGGTCATCAAGCTTTTTCGCCTGATCGACCACCGGCTGAACCAGGCGCACCGTCAACTCAGGCGCCAGCGGTTGGGGCGCCGGCTGTGAAAGGCGATAGAAGCCGAAAGCCAGATGCGCGCCAAAGAGCGCGACGGCAATCGCGAGGCCCGCACGCGCGCCCTTTCCGGTGGCGACGAGAGCCGGCGCTGCAAACACGAAGACCGCGAGCATATTCATCGTTGCAAGGTTCACGACGCTCGCCGACTGCATCATCACGGGCATCGGCATCAACGCATACCCGATGGCATTCCAGGGAAAGCCCGTGAACAGAAAGCCGCGGAGCCATTCCGCGATGCCGAAGCCGAATGCAAGGGCGGCGATCCTGCCCAGGCCATCCGACCAGATACAACGCGCCAGCGCGACTGCGAGGGCGTAAAAGAGCGCGAGAAAGGCAGGCAGGCCGACAACGGCGAGCGGCAGCGCCCAGGCAAACAGATCCGCCTCGATCAGCAAGGCATTGCCAAGCCACCAAAGGCCGCCAAGAAAGTAGCCGAAGCCGAAGCTCCAGCCGATCGACAAGGCCGGCCAAAGCCTGCCGAGCCGGCCCCTCTCAGGATCACCCGGCGCGCCGTCGATAAGCCAGACGAGGACAGGGAACGAGACGAAAGCGGCCGCGAAGATACCGAAAGGCGGCTGGGTGAGAACGGTCAAGAGCCCCGCGACGAAGGCAATGAATACCCGCAACGCCCCGGAGATGAGCATAATCCTGCCTGCCAGCCCTGCCATACAGCCTCCAATAGACGCAGAATCGCACCTCGACCATGCGCAGGAAAAACCACCGAATCATTCCGCGGCAGTCTTCCAAAAAAGCGGCTGCTTGTCCCGATCGCATACGTTGCACAGCATGGCCTTGCGCCAGAAAATCGAATCGATTTTGGGCTATCCCAGATCGTTTGCGGTTTCGCTGAGACCGTGAAGCGAAGCTATTGTTCCGGCGTCGGCTGCGATCCGGCACCGACCTCGGCGTCGCGGCCGACGGGCGTTTCCCGCTCCGTTTTCACTACCCGGCGACGGGCCAGCGGGCGCTTGCGCATGATGCGCACCCGTTTGACGCGCCGCGGGTCGGCATCGAGGATCTGAAACTCAAAACCAGGAATGGCCTGGACCACTTCGCCGCGCACCGGAATGCGTCCGAGCGAAGCGAAAACCAGTCCGCCGAGCGTGTCGACGTCCTCGAGCTGCTCGCGCACGTCGAAATCCGGGCCGATCGCCTCGGCGATCTCTTCCAGTTCGACGCGGGCATCGGCGACGAAGACATCATCCGAGCTGCGCGCGAACATGACCTCTTCATCGTCATGCTCGTCCTCGATATCTCCGACGACCATCTCGACGATGTCCTCCAGCGACACGAGACCGTCCGTGCCTCCGTATTCATCGATGACGAGCGCCATCTGGATGCGCGCCGCCTGCATCCGCTGCATCAGGTCCGAGGCCAGCATCGACGGCGGCACGAACAGGACCTGGCGAACGATGCCGGCCTCTTCCACTGTCTTCCCGAGATCGACACGCGAAAGATCGAAACCCGCTCGTTGCTGCCTCGGCATCCGTTCCGCCCCAACCGGGACCGTCGGCTGCGCCTTGCCGTTGCGGCGCCGGTTGCGGGCCTGCTTGGTGACATAGGCGAGCAGATCGCGGATGTGCACCATGCCGCGCGGGTCATCCAGGCCCTCGTTGTAGACTGGCATGCGCGAGCGTCCGGACTCCTCGAATATGACCATGAGCTCGCCGATCGTGATGCTCTGGTCCACGGCCTCGATATCGGCGCGCGGCACCATCACGTCCTCGACGCGAACCTCGCGGAAACGCAGGATGTTGTTGAGCATTGCCCGCTCTTCGGGCGAGAACGCGGCATTGCTGTCCGCATCCGTCATCAGAGCGTCGGCGAGATCTTCGCGCAGGCTCGACGGGCTCGCTCCGCGCAGAAGGCGCGCGGCTCGGCTCCAGAAGGAGGTGGTGGATTTGCTGCTCTCCTGTCGGGGAGCGGCGGTGCTACTACTGCCCGCCTCGGCCTCTCCGGAAGCTTCCGCTTCGTCGGCCACAACGGCAGCCGGCTGTGTGTTGGTGTCGCTCATCGTTCCAAACTGTTAATCCGGGGAACGATCCCCGTAGGGATCAGATAGGCCAAGACGCGCCAAAATGCGAGTCTCTAGGCCCTCCATTCTTTCCGCTTCGTCGTCTTCGAGGTGATCATACCCGAAAAGATGGAGGAATCCATGCACGAGGAGGTGCATCAGATGCGCGTCAAACGGCTTCTCCATCTCGACCGCCTCGCGCTTCAGCGTTTCATAGGCAACGATGATGTCACCGAGCATCGGCCCCGGCATCTTGCCCGGCGTCACAGGAAAGGCAGGAAAAGACAGCACATTGGTCGGCTTGTCCTGGTTTCGCCATTCCGCGTTGATCGCCCGCATGGAAGCGTCATCGGTGAAGACCAGCGAGACTTCCAGCGCGTCCGGCGGAAATGGCTGCTTTTCCTCGCGCGCAAGGAAATCGGCCGCCGCCTCGAGAGTGCGTTCCGAGAAGGATTGCAGCTCATCTTCCGATGGCCAATCGCCCTCCTCGACGCTGATCTGAATATCCAAAACCGTCATGGCTGCAACGAACCGCCGGTCAGCGATCGCTCTGCTCGCTCTCGTCGTGAACCGCGGTGTGGGCTTCATAGGCCCTGACGATCCTCGCCACCATCGGATGGCGGACGACATCGGCATCCTTGAAGCGGATCACCGAAACGCCCTCCACGCCATTGAGGATCTGCAGCGCCTCCACGAGGCCCGACTTGACGCCGCGCGGCAGGTCGATCTGGCTCGGATCGCCGGTGACGATCATCCGGCCGTTTTCGCCAAGACGGGTCAGGAACATCTTCATCTGCATCGATGTCGTGTTCTGGGCCTCGTCGAGGATCACGGCGGCATTGGCGAGCGTGCGCCCACGCATGAAAGCGAGCGGCGCGATCTCGATCACGCCCGCAGTGATCGCCCGCTCGACCTTGTCGCCGGGCATCGTGTCGTAGAGCGCATCGTAGAGCGGTCTCAGATAAGGGTCGACCTTTTCCTTCATGTCGCCCGGCAGGAAGCCCAGGCGCTCGCCGGCTTCGACCGCCGGCCTCGAAAGAACGATGCGATCGACCGCGCCGCGCTCAAGAAGCTGAGCGGCATGAGCAACGGCAAGGTAGGTCTTGCCGGTGCCGGCCGGGCCGATGCCGAAGACGAGTTCCGCTCGCTCCATCGCGCGGATATAGGCATCCTGCATGGGTGTGCGCGCAGCGATGGTCTTCTTGCGCGTCGAAATCTGCGCCATCGTCAACTTGGCTTTGCGTTCCATGGTCGGCAACTGCAACTGGTCGTCAGCAGCGACCGCCATGCGGATCGCTCCCTCGACATCGGACGTATCGATCGAACCGCCACTCTGCAATCTTCCGTAGAGATAGTCGAGAGCGCGCCGCGCCTGGTTTGTCGCCACCACATCGCCCGAGATGGCAACAGAGTTTCCTCGCGGCCTCGCATCGATGCGCAGGCGCTCTTCAAGCAGCTTCAGATTCTGGTCGAACTGGCCAAAGAGTTCGCTGGCAAAGCGGTTGTTCTCGAAAGTGAGCACGAAGTGATTGGCGTCTGTCGCAGATGTTTTTGACTGGCGCGGTGATGAAGAAATCAATTCGTGTCCGTCCAAGCGGTTAAGCTCCTCGCTCTCGGTCCCTATGCGATCATCTCGGCAAAGAGGCTATTGGAGCCTGCTTTGATGATTCGTACTTTGATAATGTCACCGATTTGCGATGTTTTTGCATCAACATTCACCGGCTGCAGCCAGGGTGAACGACCGACGAGCTGGCCGGGCATGCGGCCGGGCTTTTCCAGAAGCAGATCGATCTCGCGTCCGATACAGGCATGAGCGAATTCGCGCTGCTGTTTCATGAGCAAAGTCTGCAATCTTTCCAATCGCTTGGCCTTCACGTCCTCTGGAACCTGATCCTTGAGTTCGGCCCCCGGCGTGCCGGGGCGGCTCGAATACTTGAAGGAAAATGCCTGTGCATAACCCACCGCCTCCACGAGACGCATGGTATCCTCGAAGTCTTCGTCGGTTTCACCCGGAAAGCCTACGATGAAATCGCCGGACAGGGCAAGGTCGGGCTGAGCCGCGCGGATGCGATCTATCAGAGCGAGGTACTCGGCTGCGGTATGGCGCCGGTTCATCGCCTTCAGGATGCGGTCGGATCCGGACTGAACCGGCAGATGCAGATAAGGCATCAGCTTCGTCATCGACCGATGCGCCTCGATGAGGCTGTCATCCATGTCGCGCGGATGGCTGGTCGTATAACGCAGGCGTTTGAGGCCCTCGATTTCCGCAAGACGGACGAGAAGATCGCCCAAGCCCCAGTCGCGGCCATCCGGGCCGGCGCCATGCCAGGCATTGACGTTCTGCCCGAGCAGGGTAATTTCGCGTACCCCGCCTTCGACCAGTTTTTCGGCCTCAGCAACGATCTGAGCCACCGGTCGCGACACTTCCGAGCCGCGCGTATAGGGGACGACGCAGAAGGTGCAGAACTTGTCGCATCCCTCCTGCACCGTCAGGAAAGCGGTCACGCCGCGGGCTCGTGTCTTCGCCTTGTCCGGTGCGGGCAAATGCTCAAACTTGTCCTCGATCGCATAGTCGGTCTCGACGACGCGCTCGCCGTCCCGCGCTCGCTTCAACGCCTCGGGAAGGCGGTGATAGGTCTGCGGGCCGATGACGAGGTCGACCGCCGGGGCGCGGCGAAGGATTTCGTCGCCTTCGGCCTGCGCGACGCAGCCGGCAACGCCGATGACCATTTCGCGGCCTTCGCGCGCCTTCTCCTTCTTCAATTCGCGCAGCCGGCCAAGCTCGGAATAGACTTTTTCAGCCGCCTTCTCGCGGATATGGCAGGTGTTGAGCAGGACGAAATCCGCTTCCTCCAGGACGTCAGTCGAAACATAGCCGTCGCGCGAAAGCGCATCCGACATGCGGTCGGAATCGTAGACGTTCATCTGGCAGCCATAGGTCTTGACGAAGACCTTGCGCGAGGGTGCGTGTTCCTCGCCCGGCACCGGCGTTTTCGACAGAAGAGCTGTTTCCTGGGTCATGCGGGGTTCTTTAGTGCATGGCGGCCCAAAGTTGAAGCATTTTCGGCGCGGATGCCTATCGCTCCGCCCGCGCCACTACCCGCTCCAACTTTGGCCGACCCCTCAGGCGGTCCGACAGCATGCTGCGAATGCGCGCCTCGATCGTGCGGCTCACGTCTTTCCGATTGGCATGGCGGTCGTAGTCCACCGCCTCACCGAAATCGACGTCCACGTCGAGCGCGCCTTCCCGCAGCACGCCAAGAAGGTGCGGCACCAGTCCGATGTCGCCGGGCCAGGCGGCGATCGGCCTGTTGTAGCGCCCCATGGGCATGCCGTGTATGCCGGTGTAGGAAATGGCGAGTGGTTGAACATGGACCACCCCGGTCGGCGAGTGCGGAACCGCAGAAGCGGCGGCGCCGAAGAGCGAGGTCTTGATGTCGAGCAACCGGTTGCCATCCGACGTCGTGCCTTCGGGGAAGAGCACGACGATCTCTCCATCGGCGAGCCTTCGGCCGATCTCGTTCACCTGGTGACCGGTCGTGCGCTTCTGGTCGCGCTCGATGAAAACAGAGGCCTGCAGGCGGGCGAGAAGCCCGAAGACGGGCCAGGTCTTCACCTCGGACTTGGCGACGAAGACGACGTCGGCCACGGAAGACAGCACCAGAATATCCTTCCAGGACACGTGATTGGCGCTCAGTAGCAACGGACGCCGGCGCTCGGGCTCGCCATGAACGCGAACGCGAAGACCGAGCAACAGGCATGCCACGCGGTGCCAGAAACGCGGCAGCCACCGCCGCGGCTTCAAATCCAGCCAAAGACAAAGGATCTGCACCGGCATCAGCACCAGCGAGACCAGGACAAGCAGCGCGCCGCACAGGGCAACCCGGACCCAATTGATCATTCGCGAAGGCTTTCCAACCCGCTCATCTTTCGTTCATCGTTCGGGCCCGCGCCATTTTCGGAACGCGGCCATACGCATCCGAACGGGAAATGTGATGAATCGGACTAACGAAGATCGAGTCGCATGACAAGCGCCGCCGTGCGCGCTCCTGTCGAGCTCTGGTAGTAAGCCCGGCGTTCGCCAACCTTGAGGAAGCCGAGTTTCTGATAGAGGCCGAGTGCGGCCTCATTCGTTTCGTCGACTTCGAGGAAGAGCGCCTCGGAACCTTTGACGAGCGCCTCGCGCATGGCGGCCTGCATCAGGCGCCAACCGAGGCCCGAACGGATGAAGCGCGGATCGACGCCGATGGTCAGGATTTCGGCCTCACCGGCTACGGCCCGCGACAGCACAAATCCGCCGAACGCAGGGCGAAAGGCGCCGCTCGTCTGGCGCGCCACGAAGCCGAAGACGGTATCCTGCGACAGCAATGCGTGAATTTCACCGTCGCTCCAAGGAGAAGCGAAGCGTTGGCGATGCAGCGCCGCAGCGGCAACAAGGTCACCCTCCTCGAGCGGGAAGATATCGAACTCCGTCCGACGGGTGAAATAATCGGTCAAACTCATCGTGGTCTAGGCTCGGGTTACGGCAAAACCTGCCTGAGGTTTCGCATCCGGTCCACGCAAGTATAGCGGTTTCGGCTTGGCCGAGGCTGGATCGGCATTGGCACCCAACCGGCCAACAACAGCAATGTCGATATCGTCCGGCATTCCACCTGTCCGCACATGGCCAACGAGAGAGGCGCCGGAGCCGCAAACGGTGCCTTCGAAGCCGGAAAGCCGGTCGCGCGCCTCCGTCACCGACAGGATTTCGGGCTCGCCCATTGCTCGACCGGAGGCGTCGAAGCGTTGGACGTAGACTTCGTCCCGCTTTGCGTCGATGACGACGAGAATCGGCTGGCCGGGTGTCGTCAGCCTGGCGCTTTCGGCGGCGACCTCGAGCGTGGTGATCCCGACAGCCGGCTTGCCAAGCGCGAGCGCAAGGCCGCGTGCGGCCGCAACGCCGACACGAATTCCGGTGAAGGATCCGGGGCCGATTGTGACTGCGATACGGTCAATGTCTGCAAGTTGCCTGTCGGCGGCGAGCAGCGCCTCGTCGACGAACTCCAACAGACGCTCGGCATGGCCACGTCCAATGTTCGCGCCCGCACGGCCCACAACCTCGGCGGAGGCGCTGTCATAGACCGCAGCGGAGCAACCGCTGCCGGACGTATCGATGGCAAGCACTAACATGTCAGCCGCAATGGCCTCCTCCATTGCTTCGCGCACAGATCCGGCGCGAAGTGCCCTTACAGCCGCTCTTGGCACGCGCTCTCGCACGCGACGGACAACGACGGGACAGGGCGCCCCGGATCAGACGGATTCGACTGCTTCAACTTCCGGAACGAAGTGGCGCAGCAGGTTCTGGACGCCGTGCCTCAACGTAGCGGTCGAGGACGGGCAACCGGAGCATGCGCCCTTCATGTTCAGGAACACGGTGCCATCCTTGAAGCCGCGGAAGGTGATGTCGCCACCGTCCTGGGCAACGGCCGGACGAACGCGGGTTTCAAGCAATTCCTTGATCGTGGCGACGATCGCTTCATCGCCCTCGTCGAAGAACTCGCCTTCCTGGTCCGTTTCTTCGGCGCGCCCGGCACCCGACATGACCGGCTGGCCCGACATGAAATGCTCCATGATCGAGCCGAGGATGGCGGGCTTCAGGTGTGGCCACTCCTGGCCTTCCTTGCTGACCGTGATGAAGTCATAACCGAAATAGACGCCGGTTACGCCCGGGATCGAGAAGAGCCGGGACGCCAAAGGCGACCCTGCACGGGCTTCTTCTTCGCTCCGGAATTCGGCCGTACCGTTCTCCATCACCACCTTGCCCGGCAGGAACTTGAGCGTGGCCGGATTTGGCGTGGCTTCCGTCTGGATGAACATCTCTCTCTCCGTTTCGCCGGAAGCGCTTACCGACCGGCTTTTTAGAATTGTTCAAAAATATAGGTGTTTCGCGCCGCCCTCGCAAGGGCTCATCCCGTCGCACGTGGACCGCGAAGATCGGGACGGCGGAGCGTGGCAAGACCGTGTCTTCCCGACTTGGCCGCAATGCCGCACGGAAAAAGCGCTCTAACTCAGTGCGTCTATTTCCTCGTCGGTCAGCATATCGGGAATGACGGTCACGGGGATCGGAAAGGCCGCGGCCTTCCCGGCGATGGACGACACCAACGGTCCCGGCCCTTCCTTCGCAGATCCGGCTGCAAGCACCAGAATGGCGATGTCGCGGTCATCCTCGATCACGGCGTGGATCTGCTCCGTGGCGATCCCTTCGCGAATGACGATTTCCGGTTCGATACCGATGCTTTCGCGCACCGTCTGCGCCACCTTTGCCAGCGTCGCTTCGGCCTCTTCGCGCGCTTCCGCGCGCATGATCTCCTCGACCCCCAGCCATTGCTGGAAGTCGCCATCGGCGATCACGTAGAGCAGCACCAGGCCGCCATTGGAGTTCTTCGCGCGCATGCCGGCATAATGCACGGCGCGGCTGCATTCGGGCGTATCGTCGATCACCGCCATGAACTTGCGGCGATGACCTTCCAGTCGTGAGAGTCGGGTGGAAACCATGCGGCGAACATTACATTGCCGTTCGCCGCCCGCAAGGTCTCATTTTTGTCCGCTACTGCAAAAACCCGATGATTTCGCGAACCTCGCGCATCGTCTTTTCCGCGCGCGCCCGCGCCCGCTCGCCACCACGCCTCAGGATTGCGTCGATGTGCGCGGTATCATCCATCAGGCGACGCATCTCACCGGTGATCGGCGACAGCACGTTGACGGCAAGATCGACCAGGGCCGGCTTGAAGACCGAGAACTGCTGGCCCCCGAACTCCGCGAGAACCTCGTCCTTCGTCTTGTCGGAAAGCGCCGCATAGATGCCGACGAGGTTTTCGGCCTCCGGACGGCCGGCGAGGCCGTCGACTTCGCTCGGAAGCGCGTCGGGGTCGGTCTTGGCCTTGCGGATCTTCTTCGAGATTGTCTCGGCATCATCCATCAGATTGATGCGCGACAGATCGGAAGGATCGGACTTCGACATCTTCTTCGTGCCGTCGCGCAGAGACATGACGCGCGGCGCCGGCCCGCCGATCAACGGCTCGACGGGCGGGAAATAGGCATGGATCGGCTCTTCACCGACGACGATATCGACGCCGTAACCGCGCGCCCGGATATGCTCCATGAAGTCGATGTTGAATTTCTGGGCAATGTCGCGCGTCAGTTCCAGGTGCTGCTTCTGGTCGTCGCCGACCGGAACGTGCGTGGCACGGTAGACGAGAATGTCGGCCGCCATCAGGCTCGGATAGGCGAGCAGGCCGAGCGAGGCGTTTTCGCGATCCTTGCCGGCCTTGTCCTTGAACTGGGTCATCCGGTTCATCCAGCCGATACGCGCGACACAATTGAAGATCCAGGCGAGCTCGGCGTGTTGCGGCACGGCCGACTGGTTGAAGACGATATGCTTTTCCGGATCGATGCCGGAGGCGATGAAGGCGGCCGCGATCGAGCGGATCTGGCCCGGCAGGTCCTCATGCACAAGCTGCGCGGTGATCGAATGCAGGTCGACGACGCAATAGATGCAGTCATTGTTTTCCTGCAGGGCGACGAACTTGCGGATCGCGCCGAGGTAATTGCCGAGATGCAGGTTGCCGGTCGGTTGTACGCCGGAAAATACGAGCGGCTTGAATTCGTTCATGTCGTCCTCAATCGGGCTTGTGGAGGGCCCGTCTCCAGTTGATATCCGCCGCGCTTATGCACGGCAGGCAAAGTGCAATCAAGGGGGTGCGGGCGTACAACGGATCACGATGCCGGCTGCAGCAGATCCCAAAGATTGCCGAATGGGTCGGCAAACACCGCGACCGAGCCGTAGGCCTCATGGCGGGGCGCCTCGCGGAATTCGACGCCGGCAGCCACCATCGCGGCGTGATCACGGGCAAAGTCGTCGGTGAACAGGAAGAAACCGACCCGGCCGCCGGTCTGGTTGCCGATCGCGGCCCGCTGCCGTTCATCCGCCGCCCTGGCGAGAAGCAAGGCGGTCTCCGTAGCACCTTTCGGCCGAACGAGAACCCAGCGCTTGCCGCTGCCGAGGTCCGTGTCCTCGATCAGGTCGAAACCGAGCTTGCCGCAATAAAAGGCGATGCCGTCGTCGTAGTCCGGCACGACGATGGTGACGCGGGCGACCGTCTGTTTCATGACGCGTCGGGCTCCCGGCTGGCTGCAGTTTCGACGGCAGCCCTGCGCTTTAGATTGTGGCGAATCATGCCGAGACTCGCGCCGCCGAGACCGAAGGCGAAAGCGAAATAGATCACCATTGCCGCCGCCACCAACCCACAAAGGGTCACGGCTCGTGTCAAAAGCGGGGCGGCGGAGGAGAGCGGGAACGCCAGCCACTGGATCGCAAAATGCAGCGCCACCGCCATGACCGCCGCCGCAACGATCAGGCGCGGAATCCGGGTCAACAGCGGAATGTCGCGCCCCCAATGGCCACGCCAGACGAGGGTTGCGAACAACAGTATGGCATTCACCCAACCGGCGACGATCTCCGCCGTTGCAATACCGCTCGCGGCAAGCGTCGGAAACAGCGTCAGCGCCAGCGACACGTTCACCACCACGGAAATGGCGGCGAAGATCATCGGCGTGCGCGTGTCCTCGCGCGCGAAGAAGCCCGGAATGAACGCCTTGATCAGGACGAAGGCCGGCAGACCAAGGCCGTAGATCGCCAGGATGTGGCCGACCACGACGGTCGATTCCGCTGAGAACTTGCCGCGTTCGAAGAGCAGCCGGACGATCGGTTCCGACATGACAAGCAGCGCGGCGGCGGCCGGAAGCGTCAGGAACAGCGTGAACTCGACGGAGCGGTTCTGCAGGTTCGATGCCTCGTTGAGATTGCCGGCGCGCAGCGCCCGTGCAAGTTCCGGCAGCAGCACGGTCGCGACCGCGATGCCGACGACGCCGAGCGGGAGCTGGTAGATGCGGTCGGCATAGACGAGCGACGACACGGCACCCGCTTTTGCCGAGGCGATATTGGTGTTGATCAGAAGGTTGATCTGCGTGATGCCGCCGGTGATTGCCGCCGGCAGCGCCAGCACCAGAAGCCGCCTGACATTCGCCGTCAGCCGCGGACGGCGAAGCCCGATCCGGATCCCGGCATTGCGCACCGCGAACCATACGATCGCAAGCTGCACCAGCCCTGCAGCCAGGACGCCCCAGGAAAGGCCGTAACCGACGGCGACGGCGTCATGCCCGTCGTACCAGGCATAGGCAAGCACGCCGATCAGGATGACGTTCAGAAAAACCGGCGCAATCGCGGCGGCGAAATAGCGATGCAGCGAGTTGAGCATGCCCGCCATCATCGCCGCCAGCGACATGCAGGCGAGATAGGGGAACATGATCGTCGCGAAGGTTACGGTGCTTGCGAATTTAGCCGCGTCATTCGCAAAGCCCGGTGCGATCAGTTCCCTGACGATGAAGGGCATCGCCAGTTCCATGGCGATCGTCAGAATCAGGAGAACGGTGAAGAGCACACCGAAAACCTCTTCCGAGAAGCGCCGCGCACCGTCCATGCCGCGCGCTTCGATCTCCCTTGCAAAGAGCGGCACGAAGGCGGAATTGAAGGCGCCTTCGGCGAAAAGCCGGCGGAAGGTGTTCGGCAGACGGAAGGCGGTGTTGAAGGCATCGGCAACCGGTCCGGTGCCGAGCGCCGCCGCCATGAAGGTTTCGCGGACGAAGCCGAAGACGCGGCTTCCGAGCGTCGCGCCGCCGACGGTTGCAAATTTCTTGACCAGGCTCATGTTTCGGCTTTTGTCGTTTTGGAAGCATGTGAGGTGCGCGGCGCGGGAGCCGGCGCGATGATGCCGGAGGGCATGCGGTCACGGACCTCGTCGACCTCGCCCGCCAGCACTGCCTTGAGGCGCGCAGCGATGTGAGTCTGCCGGTTCTCGCCGGTGATCTTCGAGCCGACCAGATCGGTCACGTAGAAGGTGTCGATCACCTTCTCGCCGAATGTGGTGATATGGGCCGAGGCGATGTCGAGTGAGAGGTCGGATAGCACTGCCGTCACCTCGGAAAGGAGACCGGGCCGGTCGAGGCCCTCGACCTCGATGACTGTGAACTTGTTCGACAGCGTGTTGCTGATCGTCACTTCCGGCGTGACGGTGAAGGCCTTGCTGCGCTTCTTCACCCGGGTGCGGCTGGCGATCACTTCCGGCAGCCGCTTGCGGCCGGAAAGCACGTCCTCGATCAGCTTGCCGATGCTCGCCGCCCGGCGCATCTCGTCCTCGTCGACCGGAAATTCGCGGTTGACGAGAATCGTATCCAGCGCCCGCCCATCGGACGTCGTGAAGATCTGGGCGTCGACGATGTTAGCGCCCGCCGCGGCGCAGGCTCCCGCAATCACCGTCAGCAGGCGCGGGTGGTCCGGGGAAAGTACGGTGATTTCGGTGATGGCGTGAAACTGGTGGGTGCGCACCATGGTCGCCAGGGTCCTGCCGCCCCGGTCCGCATCGCGAATGAACTCCGCGTGCCGAACCTGATCCTCGAGCGCCACCGAAAGAAGATAAGGCTGATAGTGCAGCCGAACATAAGCCTGGCGGTCTGCCTCGGGCCACCCGGTCAGCGCCTCCTCCAGCATGTGGGCCGCATGCTTTGCGCGCTCCTTTCGGGACAATTCCGAGAAGCCGCCGGAGAGTAGAAGCTCCGTCTCGTAGTAGAGCGTGCGCAGCAATTGTCCCTTCCAGCCGTTCCATACGCCGGGCCCCACCGCCCGGATGTCGCAGACCGTCAGGATGAGCAGCATTTTCAGGCGGTCGAGCGACTGCACGCGTTCGGCGAAATCGACGATGGTCTTGCGATCGTTGAGGTCGCGGGTCTGGGCCACCATCGACATGGTGAGATGCTCCTCGACCAGCCAGACCACGGTTTCGGTCTGCTTCGGAGAAAGCCCCAGACGCGGGCAGAGCTTGCGCGCCACCTTGGCGCCGGCGACCGAGTGGTCCTCCGGCCGGCCCTTGGCAATGTCGTGCAGCAGCACGGCGACATAGAGCGCCTCGCGATCCTCGATGCCCGGCATCAGCGTCGCCGAAAGCGGATGCGCCTCCTCCTCGATGCCGCGCTCGACGCGCGAGAGAATATCGACGGTGCGCAGCAGATGCTCGTCCACCGTGTAGTGATGATACATGTTGAACTGCATCATCGACACGATCTTGCCGAAATCCGGGATGAAGCGGCCAAGCACGCCGGACTCGTTCATGCGCCTCAGGATCAGTTCCGGATTGCGCCTGGATGTCAGGATCGAAAGGAACAGCCTGTTGGCTTCTTCATTTTCGCGCAGTTGCGGCGTGATCAGGCTCAGCGAGCGGGTCACTTGCTTCAGCGCGGCCGGATGGAACTCCAGGCCGTTTATGTCAGCGACGTGGAAGAGCCGCAGAAGGTTTACCGGATCGCGCTTGAAGACATCGGGGCTCGACAGCGTGATGCGTCCGCCATCGTCGACGAAGTCGAGCGTGCCGGCGATCTTGCGGGTGCGGTGCTTGAAACGGCTGATCACCCCGGAAATCCCCGGTGCGTCCTTCGCCTGCTGGTCCTCGAGCGCGGCGCAGAAGATGCGCGTCAAATCACCCACGTCCTTGGCGACGAGGAAGTAGTGCTTCATGAAGCGCTCGACAGCCGTGAGGCCGGGATGATCGTGATAGCCAAGCGCCTCGGCGATCTCGCGCTGTATGTCGAAGGACAGCCGCTCTTCCGCCTTGCCCGTCAGGAAATGCATGTGGCAGCGCACCGCCCAGAGGAAATCCTCCGATTTCTGGAAAAGCTTGTATTCCTGTCGCGACAGGACGCCGAGCTTGACGAGATCGGCCGAGTCCTTGACCCGGTAAAAATACTTGGCGATCCAGAACAGCGTGTGCAGATCGCGAAGTCCGCCCTTGCCCTCCTTGATGTTCGGCTCGACGAGATAGCGGGTGTCGCCAGCCTTGCGATGGCGCTGGTCGCGCTCGGCAAGCTTGGCGGCAATGAAATCGGGACCGGTATTGCGAACGATCTCGCGGTCGAAGCGCGTTTCGAGTTCGCTCGCCAGCGCCTCGGAGCCGCAGATGTAGCGGCATTCGAGGATCGCCGTGCGAATTGTCATGTCGGCGCGTGACAGCCGGATACATTCCTCGATCGTGCGCGTCGCATGACCGACCTTGAAGCCCAGGTCCCAGAGGATATACAGCATGAACTCGATCGCCGGCTCCGCCCAGACCGCCTTTTTTGCAGGCAGCAGGAAGAGCAGGTCGATGTCTGACCCCGGCGCCAAAGTCCCGCGGCCGTAGCCGCCGACGGCCGTCACCGCGATGCGAGACGCCGCCGGCGCCTTCGCCGCATCGAAAACCTCGTTCAACACGAAATCATGCAGGAGAGTAATGAGTTGGTCCTGGAGCCAGGAGATGCGCTCGGCGCATTTGATCCCGGCGCCGTCGACAGCAAGCAACTCGCGCGCCTTGGCGCGGCCCGCAAGATTGGCCTGCTTGAATGCGGCAAGCAGGGCCTGGCGCATCGGTTCTCGCTGCTCCGCATGAGCAGAGGCGATAAAGCTGCATTTCGCTCTGAGCGCCGCAACATCGAGAATTTCGGGAAAGGAAGTTTCGTGTCTGGCCATGAAGTGCCGAGGGGCGTCCTGTCCGACTGGTTGTGTATTCCGCTGCATCTGCCAGCGCTCCTGCATGTCGCCGTGGACTGGCCGGAAACATGCAGCATTTCAAAATGCCACGTCCTCAAGGTGCCATAGCGACCTTTGCGCGTCTGAAGGCGCATGGCGCCGTAGAAGACACGCGGCGCTGTATAGCCTTTCTATCCCGCAAATAACAGGAAAAATCGGCTTGCAGCACCGCGCGTCTTTTCAGACGCGCAGAGGACGCTGCAGCACTTTGAGTTGGCGCATGCAATAGCCGGTCGATGCCGCGCTCAAGCAAGGTCAGCGGGCATCCAGCTGTTTCTTCAGCGAATAGAGCGCGTCGAGGGCATCGCGCGGCGTCATGTCGTCGGGATTAAGCGCCTTCAGCGCCTCCTCGACCTTCGAAGGGCCAGCCCTTGTTGCCGCCTCCTCCCGCCGGATTGCCACCTGGAAAAGCGGCAGGTCGTCGATCAGCTGGCTCGCCGGGTTCTTGCGGTCGGCGTCCTCGAGCTTGGCAAGTACGTCCTTCGCCCGCGCCACGACCGATGCCGGCAGACCGGCAAGCCGGGCGACCTGGATCCCGTAGGACCGGTCGGCGGCACCGGGACCGACCTCGTGCAGAAAGATCACGTCACCGTCCCATTCCTTGACCCGCATTGTCGCGTTCGAGAGCCGCCCGAGCTTCTCGGAAAGCACCGTCAGTTCGTGGAAATGCGTAGCGAAGAGCCCCCGGCAACGATTGACCTCGTGCAGATGCTCGACCGCGGCCCAGGCAATCGAGAGGCCGTCGAAGGTTGCGGTGCCGCGGCCGATCTCGTCGAGGATCACCAGCGAGCGGTCCGTCGCCTGATTGAGGATCGCCGCCGTCTCGACCATCTCGACCATGAAGGTCGAGCGGCCGCGGGCGAGATCGTCGGACGCGCCGACGCGCGAAAATAACCGGTCGACAATGCCGATATGCGCCGCCGCTGCCGGAACGAACGACCCCATCTGCGCCATGATCGCAATCAGCGCATTCTGGCGCAGGAAGGTCGATTTACCGCCCATGTTGGGACCCGTGAGCAGCCAGATCGCGCCGCCCTCGTGACCGTCCGGCGGCGAGAGGTCGCAACCGTTGGCAACGAAGGCGTTGGCCGCCTGACGCCGGAGCGCCTGTTCGACGACCGGATGACGCCCGCCATCGATCGTAAACATCCGCGAGCGGTCGACGACGGGGCGTGCATAGTTCTGCTCTTCGGCAAGGACGGCGAGGCCGGTCGAGACATCAAGCGTTGCGAGCGCGAGTGCTGCGGCCTTGATCGCCTCGGCCTGCGTGACGACCTCGCCCGACATCGCCTCGAACGCTTCAAGTTCGATCGCGAGAGCCCGGTCGGCTGCATTGGCGATCTTGGTTTCCAGTTCCGCGAGCTCGGTCGTCGTGAACCGCATGGCATTCGCCATGGTCTGGCGGTGTATGAAGCGCGCGCGTCCTGCGTCCGTGTCGATCATCGCGCCGGCGTTTCCCGCCGTCACCTCGATGAAATAACCAAGCACGTTGTTGTGCTTGATTTTCAGCGATTTGATCCCGGTTTCCTCGCAATATTGCAGCTGCAGGCCCGCAATCACCCGGCGCGACTGATCGCGCAACGCCCGCATCTCATCGAGTTCGCCATGCGCTCCTTCGCGCACGAAGCCGCCGTCGCGCTTCAACAGCGGGAGTTCTTCCGCGAGCATCGACTCGAGTCTGTCGAGCAACGCCTCCGGCAATGCGTCGATCGCGGCATGCGCCTCGGTCAGTTCTGTCGAGAGACTGCCGCGCGACAGCAGCGCCGATATCGCTGCTGCGGCCCGAAGCCCGGCCTTTATCGCTCCAAGATCACGCGGGCCGCCACGGCCGAGCGCCAGCCGCGACAGCGCGCGCGGCATGTCGGGCGCGCGCCGCAAGGCGTCGCGCAGATCGGTCGCGAAACTCGGCTGGTCGGCCAGGACCTCGATCGAATCGAGCCGGGTGTTGATCCGATCGGGATCGGTCAGCGGCGACATCAGCCGCTCCGCGAGAAGCCGTGCGCCGCCGCTCGTCACCGTTCGGTCGAGGGCTCGGAGCAAGGTTCCCTCGCGGGCGCCGGAAAGCGTCTTGACCAGCTCGAGGTTGGCGCGGGTCGCCGGATCGATGAAGAGCGTCGAAGCGGCGCTTTCTCGCTCCGGAATCCCGAGCGCCGGGCGTTCGGCGAGCTGAGTCTTCTCGACATAGGAGATCGCGGCCGAAGCCGCCGCGAGCTCGGCGCGCGAAAAGCTGCCGAAGCCGTCAAGTGTCTTCACCCCGTAATAGCGGGCAATGCGGCCTTCCGCCGTCGCACTGTCGAACAGCACGGCCGGCTGCGGCACCGCGACTCGGCCGAGCACGTCGAAAGCCGGCCGGAGCTCCGGATCGTGAAAGACGGTATCCGGCAGGATGAGTTCCCGCGGCTCGATGCGCAGTATGTCGGCGAGCAAGCGGCCCTCGGCCGTCTCGGCAAGGCGGAAGATGCCCGTCGAAATGTCGATCCAGGCGAGCGCATAGGCCGGTTCCGAGCCGCTGCGGATGCGGGCAAGCGCCATCAGATAGTTCGATTCTGCCGGCGAAAGCAGCTTGTCCTCGGTGATCGTTCCGGGCGTCACCAGCCGGACAACGTCACGGCGCACGACCGACTTGCTGCCGCGCTTCTTCGCTTCGGCCGGATCCTCGACCTGCTCGCAGACGGCGACCCGAAAGCCGAGGGCGATCAGCTTCTGCAGATAGTCGTCGGCCGCGTGAACCGGCACGCCGCACATCGGGATCTCCTGGCCCAGGTGCTGGCCGCGCTTCGTCAGCGTGATCCCGAGCGCGCGGGAGGCTTCGACCGCATCCTGGAAGAACAGCTCGTAGAAGTCGCCCATCCGGTAGAACAACAGCGAATCCGGATTGTTCGCCTTGATCTCGATGTACTGCTCCATCATCGGAGTCGCGGTCGAGCGGCTCTCCTCGCTCGCCAGATCGGACACGGAAAGGACATCGCCCGTGCGGCTCGATGGGTCTGTCACGAAATTCATGATTGTTCCAAAAAAAGAGATGTCACACTATCCGCAAGCATTTATAGACGACAATAACAAAGAGGCTGACCTCGGCGGTCGCCCACAGGAGGTTGAGGAAACATGCCGGCTACCGACAAGACCGACCGCACGATGACAAGCGTCACCGCCCAGGAAGCGCTCGATTTCCACTCACAAGGTCGGCCCGGAAAACTGGAGATCGCCCCGACGAAGGCGATGGCGACTCAGCGCGACCTGTCGCTCGCCTACTCGCCCGGCGTCGCCGTGCCCGTGAAGGCGATTGCCGAAAACCCGGCAACCGCCTATGACTACACCACGCGCGGCAACATGGTTGCGGTGATTTCCAACGGTACCGCGATCCTCGGCCTCGGCAATCTCGGCGCGCTTGCCTCGAAGCCGGTCATGGAAGGCAAGTCCGTCCTGTTCAAGCGATTTGCCGACGTCGATTCGATCGATCTCGAGGTCGACACCGAGAATGTCGACGAATTCGTCAACTGCGTGCGCTTTCTCGGCCCGTCTTTCGGAGGCATCAACCTTGAGGACATCAAGGCGCCGGACTGTTTCATCATCGAGCAGCGGCTGCGCGAGGTCATGGACATTCCCGTGTTCCATGACGACCAGCATGGCACTGCAATCATCGCCGCCGCCGGCCTCATCAATGCGCTGACGCTCACGGGGCGTGACTTCAAGACGACCAGGCTCGTCTGCAACGGCGCGGGCGCCGCGGCCATCGCCTGTATCGAGCTCATCAAGGCGATGGGTTTCAACGGGGAAAACGTCATTCTCTGCGATACCAAGGGGGTGATCTACAAGGGCCGCACGGACGGGATGAACCAGTGGAAGTCGGCGCACGCGGTCGACACCGACCGCCGGACGCTGGCCGAAGCGCTCGAGGGCGCTGACGTGTTCTTCGGCCTGTCGGCAAAGGGTGCGCTCTCGACGGAGATGGTGCTTTCCATGGCGCCGAAACCAATCATTTTCGCTATGGCCAATCCGGATCCCGAAATCACGCCCGAGGAAGTCGCCCGCATTCGCGACGACGCGATCGTCGCGACCGGCCGTTCCGACTACCCGAACCAGGTCAACAACGTTCTCGGTTTCCCCTATATCTTCCGCGGCGCCCTCGACGTGCGCGCCTCGACGATCAACGACGCCATGAAGATCGCCGCGGCGGAAGCCCTTGCGAGCCTTGCGAAGGAAGACGTGCCCGACGAGGTTGCCGCCGCCTATCAGGGCAACAGGCCGCGTTTCGGGCCGCAATACATCATTCCTGTTCCCTTCGATCCGCGCCTGATCTCGGCCATTCCGATTGCCGTTGCGAAGGCGGCCATGGAAACGGGCGTCGCGCACAAGCCGATAACCGACCTTTCCGACTACGCCCAGCAGCTTTCGGCGCGGCGCGACCCGATCGCCTCGACGCTTCAGCGCATCTTCGAACGCGTCCGCCGCCAGCCGAAGCGCATCGTTTTTGCCGAAGGCGAAGAGGTGCAGATGATGCGCTCCGCGATCGCCTATGCCAACCAGGCGCTCGGCACGGCGATCCTGCTCGGGCGCGAGGAGCAGATGCGCGAAACCGCCGAGCGGGAAGGCATCGACCTCAACCGCGCCGGCATCCAGATCGTCAACGCACGCCTCTCCAAGCGCGTCGGCGCCTATACGGATTTCCTTTATGCCCGGCTCCAGCGCAAGGGCTACCTTCACCGCGACGTGCAGCGGCTGATCAACAACGACCGCAACCACTTCGCCGCCTGCATGGTGGCGCTCGGCGACGCCGACGGCATGGTGACGGGCCTGACGCGCAACTATTCGACCGCGCTCGAAGACGTGCGCCGCTGCATCGACGCCAAGCCCGGCCACCGAGTCATCGGCGTATCGATCGCGCTCTGCCGCGGTCGCACGGTACTCGTCGCCGACACGGCGGTCCACGACATGCCGACGGCCGAGGAATTGGCCGACATCGCCGAGGAAGCCGCCGGGCTCGCCAAGCGCCTTGGC
This sequence comes from Sinorhizobium terangae, assembly GCF_029714365.1. Classification (NCBI taxonomy): domain Bacteria; kingdom Pseudomonadati; phylum Pseudomonadota; class Alphaproteobacteria; order Hyphomicrobiales; family Rhizobiaceae; genus Sinorhizobium; species Sinorhizobium terangae. The sequence continues at coordinate 28,659 of NZ_CP121659.1, read as the reverse complement.
TATGTGCCGCGCGTCGCGATGCTCGCCTATTCGACCTTCGGCCACCCCTCGGGCGAGCGCTCCGAACGGGTCCGCGAGGCCGTGAAGATCCTCGACAGGCGCCGCGTCGATTTCGAGTTCGACGGCGAGATGGCCGCCGATGTGGCGCTCAATGCCCGGGTCATGGAGCAATATCCGTTCTGCCGCCTTTCCGGCACCGCCAACGTGCTGGTCATGCCGGCGTTCCACTCGGCCTCGATCTCGACGAAAATGCTGCAGGAACTGGGTGGCTCGACGGTTATCGGCCCGCTGCTCGTCGGTCTCGACAAGTCGGTGCAGATCGCTTCCATGTCGGCCAAGGATTCGGACCTCGTCAACCTGGCGGCGATCGCCGCCTACAATGCCGGAACCTGACGGAAACGGTGCACCGTTTCGAGACAGGCGCTGTGTCGGCCGAAAACATTGCCTGGCGGAACGTGCAGCAATGACACACGTATTTCCAATAAAACAAGAGCCCACTTCTCCGGCAAAGGAAGTGGGCTCAATCTTTTATGGCAGATCCATCGCTTAGGTCATAAAAATCGGAGGAATTTGACTGCAAAATACGCGCCCCCAGACGCATTGCAAATCTTTCCCTTTATTTTTTACATTCCTTCGTCATAAAATCCAGATCAACCATGGAAATACACTTTGATCCTTCACCAAGGAAAGTCAAACACATCCTTAACAACTGGTTAATACTGCAGTCGGCCGCATAAAGCGTGTCGCGCTCAATCGGACGCATGCAATGCGCTTTAAATGTTTTTGTGCATGACATTGGCCCAAAACCGCTGCACACTTTTGGGCGACATGCATTAGGACACGGTTGAAGAAAAACGCCCGGCGTCCGCGCCGTAGTAGTTGAGATAGCGGCCGGAAATATTGCTGATCGGCAACACGATCAGCACGTCGGTCGTGCGGAAAGCATGATCGACCACAGCGCCGTCGCCGACCATTGCGCCGAGCCGCATGTACCCCTTGATCAGCGGCGGGAGGGCGGCAAGCGCCCTCTTGGGATTGATCGCTTCCGAGGGCATCAGGTCCATGGTCCGATGAAGTTCCGGCCGGGCGCAAACCGCCCACTCCCCTTGAGCCAGAACATTGTGGTGCAGGAAGGAGAGTGCCAATGCATGCTCTTCCGGAACGACGCCCGGGAACGAGCCGCATCCGAACATGGCGTCGACGCCATGTTTCAAAGCATAGGCCCAATTGCCCTGCCAGAGCAGTTCGACCGTGCGTTTCGTCCGATATTCCGGCAGCACGCAGGAACGACCGAGTTCCATGAAGCGCTTGCCCGGATGGCGCTGAAGCAGTTCGGCGATCGCAAACTCCGAAGCCGAGTAGAAGCCGCCCGCCCGCTCTGCGACGTCCTGCCGCAACAGCCGGTATGTGCCGACGATCTGGTCTTCGGGGTCGCCTTCGATCGACGTGTCGAGAACGAGCAGATGGTCGCAAATCGAATCCCAGCTATCGACGTCGCGCTTGCGCCGCTCGGCATCCGGCCCCACCTGCGCCTTCATCTCCTCGACGAAGACCTTGTAGCGTACCGCCTGTGCAGCATCGACCTCGGCGGCGGAGCGGGCAAGCCGCGTCTCGAGATTGCCGATCCGCCCGAGAACCTCGGTCGCCGGAGTCGCAATCGTCTTGCGGATGCAAGGCTGTGAAGTGTCGACCACGTTCGCCGAATCCAGAAGTTCGATCGTCATCCCGTGTTATCCCGAATCGCTTGTGCCTGCCGGGCTTAAACCACGTTTCTGCAACAAGATAGTGACACGGAGGCGGCTTGCAAGCCTGGAACCCACGGGGATGGTTGGCGCGCCGGACCCCACGGCCCCGCGCGTCTTATCGGACGAGCAAGGGACGCTGTAGCACTTTGAATTGCGACAGTTTTTATCCTTGGATCGGCTGCGATTTAGGAAACATGCAGGAACTCAGGCGTCGAGAAGGCGTGCAATCTCGGCCGTGAGGCGCCCCGGTTCCGGCGGCTTCGGCAACACCGAGTCCGCTCCGGCCGCGATCAGAAGCTCCCGCAGGTCGCCGCGTGTATCGGACGTCAGGACGACAACGGGCAAGCGGCGGTGACCCGCCTTTTCCTGCTCGCGCAGGCGCTTCAGCATGGCAAGGCCATCGCCGCCTGGCATATTGAGGTCGGTAAGAACCAGACGGGCCGTCTTATGAGCCGTTTCGCCAGCCCCGTGCAATGCGTGATCGAGGCTCGCAAAATCTCCGACGTGGCGAACCAGATAGCCTGCCCGCCGAAGCATCGTCCGCAAAATGAGCGCGTTGACAGGATCGTCCTCGGCAAGAAGAATGTCGTAATCGCCCTGTTCGCCTGCCTCGCCCGAGGGCAGCGCCTCCCGCAGCACGGGCCGGTTGTCGTTGATCGCATCCCGCTTCTCGATGCCCTTCAGCCGCCCGAGCAGAACTTCCACCAGCGACTTTTCGCGCAAGGGGCGGATCAGCCATGCCTCGTAGCCGTCGATCTGGTTCACTGGATGAGCGGTGCGCTCCTCCGGGTTGATAAGGTAGGTCCGGCGCAGCGCGAGGCTGCCGATCTCCGGTTGCAGTGCAAGAAGACGGCGGAACTCATCCGAATGGCGATGGTCGACGATGATGTCGGTCAGCGGCAGGTCGTTTGACAGAACGGCGGCGGCGATCGCTTCGGCGGCGGCAAGCGTCGGCGCGCGATGACACACGCCGCCAAGGGTCGTAATCGTCGCGGCGAGCGCGTTCAGGACGGGGCCATCAGGAGCCAGTGCCAGCACGTGGGCGCCAGATAGCACGCCATCTCGTGCGGCCGAAGGACCACCCCCGATCAATGGAAACCGGACTTCGAACCGGCTTCCCCGGCCGGAGGCGCTGGAAGCGGTCAGGCTGCCGCCGAAAGCCTCCATGATCCTGCGTGAGATGGCGAGCCCCAGGCCGGTGCCCTTGGCCCGCTGACTATCGTCCCCGGCCTGCTCGAATTCCTCGAACACGCGTCCGAGTTCATCGGCCGACATGCCGGGACCGGTGTCGTCGATCCGGATTCGGACGCCGCCATCGGCAATGTCGGCGGCAACGAGAACGCCACCCCTCTCGGTGAATTTCACGGCATTGCCGATCACGTTGAAGAGCACCTGCCGGAGACGTGCGGCGTCGAACACCATCCCCGCCGGCACTTCGGTTGCAACGGTGGCTGCGATCTCTATTCCCTTCTCGTGGGCGCGGTGCGCGAGCATCTCCACCACACTCTCGATGACGAGGCGCAGGTCCTGCTGTGAAGGGCGTAACTGAAACCGCCCGGCCGAGAGCGAAGAAAAGTCGATCAGATCCTCGACCAGTTGAACCAGTGCGTGGCCGGATTGCTGGATACCGGCGAGGTAGTTCTTCTGCTCCGCCGACATCGGGGTCTGGCCGAGCAGGTGGCTCATACCCAGAATACCGGAGAGCGGCGTACGGACCTCGTGGCTCACGGTAGCAAGAAGGCGCGACTTCGCGCGGCTTGCCTCCTCGGCGCGGCGGCGGGCTTCCTCCCGTTCGCGCGCGGCGTGCGCCTCTTCGGTCACGTCGCGGGCGATGCTGTGACGCATCAGCCTGCCGGTTGCCGGCTCACGGGCGATCAGGTCATGCCAGTCGTAGAGGCGGGTTCCTGTCGGCGTCGAGATTCGCGCAAGATAATGGTTTGGCTCAGGCTTCGGCTCGAGGCTTAAGCCTATCGCCGCGCAGGTCAGTCCGCGCACGTCGGCGCGAGCACAGACCTCGTGAAACACCGAGTTGGCATAGACGATCTGGCCGTCCATCGTGCGCACGATGGCAAGATCGCCAAGCCCGTCATGAATTGTCGAAAGCAGGGCCGAGGTTTCAAGCCGCCGCCAGTCTTCGTCACCGGCGGCCTCGCGTAACGCTATGCCACGCCTGTCGGGCGTCTCGATGCCTCCGGCGAGAAGCAGGAAGGCCCCCGCAAGGCCGCCCGAAGCGACAATTGCCGAAAACAAGGGAAGGCCGTTCGCTGCACCCGTCGCAAAGAGGATCGCCGCGGCGACGATACCTGCGAGAGCGCAGGCGGCGCGCGTCGGCCAATGGCCTTTGGCATCGGTCGCCAACGGTGCGGCCGGGACCGCACGGGCTCCCGTACCGAAACCGGAATCGATCCGCCGCTCAAGTCGTGACGCTTCGCTCATGCCATCGAAGTAGCATGGCAAGCGTTCCGAATGCCTTCAGCCCGTTTCTAAAGTTTTAGCGATCGCGCCTTTTCGCCAGCAAGAGCTCGTCGAGGATGATCGCGCCCGCGCCGACCGTGATGAAGCTGTCCGCGAGGTTGAAAACCGCAAAGGACCAGTTGGCGGTGTGGAACAGGATATAGTCGATGACGTAGCCGAAGAGCAGCCGGTCGACCAGGTTGCCGAGCGCGCCCGCGATGATCATCGCATAGCCGAGGTGCGCAAAGAACCGGTCCTTCGGCGTGCGGCGCCAAAGCCAGAGCACGAAGGCAACGACGGCGAGGCGCATGCCGATTATGAACCAGTCTTCCATCCCCGAAAGCATGGAGAAGGCCACGCCGTAATTGTAGGTCCGGTAGAGGGCGAGCATCGGAATGACCGCGACCGCCTGCTGGAAGGGCAGCAACGTCTCGACCAGATATTTGATGATCTGGTCGGCAACGAGCGCTACCAGAATGAAGACCGCGATCGGCAGCGACCGCGAAAACAGAACCTGCCGCTCACTCATGCGCCGGCATCCAGCGACAACAGATGGCGGCGCGCTTCGAACAGCATGATCCCGGTGGCGATCGCGAGATTGAGCGAATCCGCCCGGCCCGCCTGCGGGATGCGGGCGAGCGCGCCCGCTTCGCGGGCAAGCTCTTCGGGAAGGCCAGCCTGTTCGTTGCCCATCAGGAGCACGACCGGTTTCGACCTGTAGTCGATGGTGCGGTAGTCGACCGAGCCTGCCAGATGCGTTGCCACGACCCTGACGCCGGCCGCCTTTTGCCACTTGAGGAATTCTTCGGCGCTGCCGCGCGCGACGGGCATGGCGAAGACCGAGCCCATCGTCGCCCTCACGGTCTCGAGCGAAAAGGGGTCGGTGGTCTCGCCGACAAGGATGATGCCGGAGGCGCCGGCCGCGTCCGCCGTCCGGATGATCGTGCCGAGATTGCCGGGATCGCGAACGCGGTCGAGCGCCACATAGGTCTCGCCTTCCGCTGGTCGAACGTCCTTCAGCGCGCGATAACGCTGTTCGAAGATACCGACCACCATCTGCGGATTATCGCGCCGGGTGATCGTCGAAAGCACCTTCTCACTGACCTCGAGCACCAGGCCGCCCTTGGCAACGGTCTTGGCCGCCACCTGCTCGACCTGCGGCTTGCCTTTCGCCGCCTTGGCGTAAACGAGTATCTTGATCTTCCAGCCGAGATCGAGCGCATCGATCACCAGCTTCAGACCTTCCGCCATGAAGGAACGCGTCTCGTCGCGATGCTTCTTCTGCGCAAGCAAGCGGATGTCCTTGATGATCGGATTGGTGAGGCTGGTCACCTCCTTCACATGGCCGACGCGCGGCGTGCCGTGATCGCTTCTGTCAGTGGTCATTTGGGTACCCAGCGGCTGAAGAGGGAAGTGGAAAGCGCCCGCCCCGGCTCCTTGCCGTCGAGACCGCCCTCGCGGATGATGAGCTCTCCCGACTCGACCCGGCCGCCGCGCCCGCGCATCGTTTCGCGCATGAGCTCGTGGATAGAATAGAAGCTTGCGCGGATGGAATAGGCCGTAAGCACAAGCCCGCGCGCGTCAGGCGACAGGATCTCGCGGCAGATGTCGAGCATTGCTGCCAGATGGTCGAAGAGCTGCCAGACCTCGCCGTTCGGGCCACGGCCGAACTTGGGCGGGTCGGTCAGGATGATGTCATAGCGGCTGCCGCGTCGTTCCTCGCGCTGGATGAACTTCATCGCATCGTCGCAGATCCAGCGGATCGGCAGTTTTTCGGCGCGGGCCAGGGTCTGGTTTTCGCGTGCCCAGCCGATCGCCTTCTTGGAGGCGTCGACATGGGTCACCTCCGCGCCCGCCTTGGCGGCAATCAGCGAGGCGACCCCGGTGTAACCGAAGAGATTGAGAACCTTGAGCGGCCGCCCGGCCGTCGCCACTTGATCCTTCACCCAGGACCAATGGGCAAGCTGCTCCGGGAAAACGCCGACGTGGCGAAACGAGGTGAAGCGACCGAGAAAATCGGTATCGAGAAGCTGCATCGGCCAGGTCTCGCCCAGCACCTCCCGCGGGAAACGCCAGCGCCCCATACCGTCTTCGTCGGTATCGCCCGTGAACACGGCATCGGCCTTCTCCCAGATCGAGGCCGGCAGCGCCTTCGGCCAAAGCGCCTGCGCTTCGGGCCGGACGATGCGGTAGGGACCGTATTGTTCGAGCTTCTCACCGTTGCCGCTGTCGATCAGATGGTAGCCCGCCGTCGCCGCGGTTTCGAGAATGAGCGGCACGGTCTCGGCCGGCTTGTCGCCCGTTCTTTGCCGGACGGGACGCGCTGGAAGCGCCTCCTGAGCGGAACGCTGCCGCTCGCCCTTGTCCGGTGCGGCTTTTGCAGGCGGTCCACCGCTCCTGGCCTTGTAGCCGCCCTTCGCAGGCAGGTGCCTTTGCTCGTGGCGGCCGCCACGCGCCTCAGCGCCCCGGCCTTTCGCCGCCGTGACCGAGGCGTTCTTCGACCGCCGATCTTTTTCTTTCACGCGCTGATCCTTGGACTTCAATCAAACCACTCGACGTATCCGCTCATAGGTCGAAGCCGCAGCCAACCGGCCTTCACACCCTCTGTCGGGCGGGCGATACGCTTAAACCGTGCAAATAGCACTGCCGATGCTCTTGGCAAAGCCGTTTCCGATTTGCCAAGATCGAAGCCCAAGAGCAGGACGGGAGGAACAGGCATGGAAATGACCGGCGAGGAACGCATCGCGGCGCGGCGCGACGTAGTTTGGCAATGCTTGAACGATCCGGAGATCCTGAGGCGATGCATTCCCGGCTGCCAGTCGCTCGAGATGATATCGCCGACGGAACTGACGGCCGTGGTCAAGGTCAAGATCGGACCAGTTTCGGCGACCTTCAACGGTCATGTCATCCTTTCCAACCTCAATGCGCCTCAGAGCTACACGATATCCGGCGAAGGCAAGGGCGGCATCGCCGGTTTTGCCAAGGGCGGTGCAGATGTCACGCTTGACGAGGCCGGTGATGAAACGCTGCTGCGCTATAACGTCAAGGCCGTGGTCGGCGGGAAAATCGCGCAGCTCGGATCGCGCCTGATCGATTCGACATCGAGAAAGCTCGCGCAGCAATTCTTCGCGGATTTCAACCTGGCGGTCAGCGGGGGTGCGGCGGAAGCAGCAAGCTGAGCAGCCCGCCGGTCATGCGCAACTAAACACGCGGAGGATCAGTTCTGCGGCGCAGGCAGGCTCGTCTGCGATGCAAGTTTTTCGGCCTGACTGCGGTGCTTTTCCGCCTCACGATGCCATTTCAATGCCTCGTTTGCCTCGTTGCGGGCGCGGCGACGGTATTTTCCCTGGCTGAGCCAGGTCGCCGCCGCCCCGAGGATCAGGCCGACGATGACGGCGAGAAACAGGAACACGAAAAAGGGGGCCGAAACGGAAAGCACGCTGTCGGCCGGGTTGAACGGATTGAACGCGAAGGTTACCGACTGACGATTGGCAACGCTCAGTACGATCAGGATGATCCCCAGCGGCGCCAGTATAACGATATTGATCAGTTTCTTGAGCATGCATCCGTTCCTGCTGTCGCATCGGTCCGCGAAAATCGCGACAGTCTTCGCAAGGCCCGACGCCCAGAGTTCAAGGGTAGCCTTTCTCGCCTGCCGGAAAGACTCCACCGCTTCATCGATCCGAATTATCGCGATCTAGTCGTCGTCGTTGCCGTTCATGCCGGGATTGAGCCGCTCGCGCAGTTCCTTGCCGGTTTTGAAGAAGGGCACCCATTTCTCCTCGACGAAGACGGAGTCGCCAGTGCGCGGATTGCGACCCGAACGCGACGGTCTGTTCTTGACCGAGAAGGCACCGAAGCCGCGTAACTCGACGCGGTTTCCCGCCGCCAGCGCATCCGTGATCTCATCGAGAACCGCATTGACGATATTTTCGACGTCGCGGTGGTAGAGATGCGGATTGCGTGCGGCCACAATCTGCACCAGTTCTGACTTGATCACTGTCGCCCCCTTGATTTTTTGCTTTTTCTGTCAGTTTCGTGGCTTCGACTGGCGTCACAACGCTCGCTCTGAGCCAAACGAGCCTCCGGCTCAGGACAACAAATGGCGCCGTCTCCTCTTGTCACTCAACCTGCCAAACCGAAACAAGACCGTCAAGAAACAACTTCTCGCCGCCGATTTTTTCGAGTCCCTTCATCGCCGGAAAAGCGTCATATCCCAAAGCCTTGATCCACTCCGAGACGACGCCGCCGAGGCCGAAAGGCAGGTTTCCGCGCGGCGCCTCCCAGTCCACCACCGGAAGGCTTTTCGGGACGTTGCGGCTGGCGAGGAATGCCCTGATCTCCTCGTCCCCGCCGAGCGTATCGACGAGCCTGTCCTTCAGCGCCTGCCGTCCCGTGAAGATGCGGCCATCGGCAAGGGCGAGCGCGTCCGGCCGCGCGATCTTGCGGCGTTCGGCCACGAGATCGACAAACCAGCCGTAGCTGTCATCGATCATCGCCTGGATCATCGCTCTCGCCTCCTCGCTCGGCGGATGGAAAGGAGATGGTTCGGCCTTGAGCGGCCGCGATTTTATCGACTCGAGCGAGACACCGAGCTTGTCCATCAGGGCCTTGACCTGCGGATACTGGAAGATGACGCCGATCGAGCCTGTGATCGAGGTCTCGCCGGCGACGATGTGGTCGCCCGCAAGCGCGATCATGTAGCCGGCCGAGGCGGCAAGCGTGCGGACGTCCGAAACGACCGGCTTCTTCGCGGCGACCTTGCGGATCGCCTTGTAGATGACCTCGCCGCCATAGGTGGTGCCGCCCGGCGACGAGATCTTCACGATGAGCGCCTTGACCGAATCGTTGTCGGCGATCCGCTCCAGCCGCTCGACCAGCTCCTGGTCGTCCTGGATCAAGCCCGAGACGGCAACGCGCGCAACGTGCTGGCGCGCGCGCCCGGTCACCTCGCTCCAGCCAGAGAAGGCATACAGCACGAGGCCCACGCCCACCAGGATTGCGGCAGCCGCCCAACGCCAGAAGCTCAATTTGCGGCGCAGGCTGCGACGATCGGCTATGGCAAGTTCGTCCATGGGTCTCTCCCGTTTTTCTTGGCTCGAGGTCCTGTCAGTTTCCAACGGAACATGCTATTTGCGCGAGCCGCGGCACATTAGATAGCGGTGGTTGATGGCCGTTAAAAGCCGCAACCGTCTTTTTCGCAGCCTTTCAAAGTTTTTGTCGCTCCATTGTCGGACGACAGGAAAATAACCATATTCGCGGTGACTTACGCCATTGTATGTATATGCGGATCCTCCGGGGCCGCCGAGACTCAAGGGAACCGACAGGCCTCTCCATGCTGAACGAAGCACGATTTCCCGGAATCTTTCCAGATTCGGGCACGAGTTCTTCCGATGCCTACGCTTCGGCGGCGCGGCACTCTGCGCGCGTGAGACGCCTCAAGGTCATATTGCCGCTTGCCGCCAGCGTCATCGCGATGATCTTCGTGGCCGTCTCCTTCGTGCGCGCCTTCCTGCCGGAAGAGCTGCAACTCGAGACGGCGACGATCGAGAACGGCAAGATCGTCATGCAGAATCCTGCCATCTCCGGCCGCAACAAGCAGGACATCAGCTATTCCATGAAAGCGCAGCGTGCGCTTCAGGACATAGTCAACCCGGACCTCATCACGCTCGAAACCATTCACGCCGAAATGCCGGTGAACGACACGCTGATCGCCACGGTGGACGCGGCAAGCGGCATCTACGATCGCGGCGCCAACACGCTCGATATGAACGCACCGTTCACGATTTCCATGAATAATGGCGTCAACGCCGATTTTCAGTCCGCCTATCTGGACATCAATGCCGGCGAGATGGAAACGAAGCGCCCGATCGCGATCAGCATGAACGGCGGATCGATTATTGCGCAGACGCTGCGAATGACAGATAAGGGACGTATTGTAACATTTGAGGGCATGGTCAAGGTCAACGTCGACCCGAGCACCATCCGCAAGAACGCAAAATAGGACCTGGTGCACCTATGTCGGTCAAACCTGCCGTTTTTTTTAGACTTTCAGCCAGTCTCGCCGTCGCCGGACTCGGTGCGTTGATGATTGTTACCAGCGCCTCCGCGCAGGCCACCTCCAGCCGGATGAAGGGCCTTCAGCTTTCGAACGACAAGCCGATCCAGATCGAGAGCGACAAGCTCGAGATCAAGGATCCCGAGAGCAAGGCGATCTTCACCGGCAACGTGAAGGTCGTCCAGGGCACGACCACGTTGCAGGCGGGCAACATGACCGTCTTTTACAAGACGGAAAGTGGCGCTACGGTGACGAGCGGCAATGCCGACATCGATCGGATCGAGGTCAGCAACAAGGTGTTCCTCAGTTCCGGAGCGCAGCAGGCGACGGGCGACAGCGGCCTTGTCAACATGACCGAGCAGACGATCGTGCTCAAGGGCGACAAGGTCGTCCTGTCGGAAGGCAAGAACGTCTTCGTCGGCTGCCAGTTGAACGTACAGATGGATACGGGCGAAGCACAGCTCGAGGCCTGCGGCGGCCGCGTGCAGATCCAACTTGACCCGCAGTCCCGCAAGCAGAACTGACGTAGACCGCTCGTGCAGATTCCTTTTTTTCACAAACGCAAACGGGTCAAAAAGCCGTCGGCGGGCGCCAGCGCCGTTCATGCGGTCGACAAGGCGCGCTACGACGGCACCCTGATCGCCCGCGGCTTGACGAAATCCTATCGTTCGCGCTGCGTCGTGAACGGGGTCTCGCTCGTCGTGCGCCGCGGCGAGGCTGTCGGCCTGCTCGGTCCGAACGGCGCCGGCAAGACGACCTGCTTTTATATGATCACCGGCCTGGTGCCGGTCGACGAGGGTTCGATCGAGATCAACGGCAACGAGGTCACGACGATGCCGATGTACCGCCGAGCCCGCCTCGGCGTCGGCTATCTGCCACAGGAGGCGTCGATTTTCCGTGGGCTGACGGTCGAGGAAAACATCCGCGCGGTGCTGGAGATCCACGACCAGAACCTCGACCGGCGCGAAGCCAAGCTCGATGACCTGCTTGGTGAATTTTCGATCACGCACCTGCGCAAATCGCCCGCCATCGCGCTTTCCGGCGGCGAACGTCGGCGCCTGGAAATCGCCCGGGCGCTTGCCACCGATCCGACCTTCATGCTGCTCGACGAACCCTTCGCAGGCGTCGACCCGATCTCGGTCGCCGACATCCAGGCGCTCGTGCGACATCTGACCTCGCGCGGCATTGGTGTGCTTATCACCGACCACAATGTCCGCGAGACCCTCGGTCTTATCGACCGGGCCTATATCATCCATGCCGGTGAAGTTCTCACGCACGGCCGCGCCAACGACATCGTCACCAATCCCGATGTCCGCCGCCTCTATCTCGGCGATAATTTCAGCCTATAGACGACATTGCGGGCGAATCCGCCACTTCCGCCCGCAGCCGTGCTTGACCAAAACACCTTAATAAGCAATTTTTGGGCCAACTAATAAAAAGGCCTGTCGAGAGAACCTGGCGACACGGCCATCGGAGATCGTGACGGGGGTTACGCGTCAGCATGGCTTTGTCTGCCAGCCTATATCTACGCCAGTCTCAGTCGCTGGTCATGACGCCGCAACTGATGCAGTCGATCCAACTGCTTCAGATGACCCACCTGGAGCTCAATCAGTTCATCGCGCAGGAAGTCGAAAAAAACCCGCTGCTCGAATTTCAGGCGGGCGACGAGATGATCACGGCCCAGGATCGCTCCGCGGGCGAGGATCCCTCACCCGTTTCCGGCGAGACGGAGCCGGATGAGGTTGCCGGCCAGGGCGACCTTTACGACAGTGCGACATCGAGCCCGGGCGAGAGGCTCAGCGAACAGCTCGACGCCGATTTCGCCAATGTCTTCCCGGACGACACGCCACCGCAACGCGCCGATGCACCGGAACTGCTCGGCCAATGGAAGTCGATGCCAGGTAGCGGCGAAGGTGAGGGCAGCGAGGAATACGACCTCGACGATTTCGTCGCCAGCCGAAAAACCTTGAGGGACGTCCTCCTGGAACAACTGCCCCTCGCACTGGCCGCCCCCGGCGACCGGCTTATCGCGCAGCACCTCATCGACCAGCTCGACGCGGCGGGTTACCTTAACGCCGACCTCGCCGAAACGGCGGCGAGCCTCGGCACGACCAGCGACGATGTGATGCGCGTTCTTCTCAGCCTGCAGCAATTCGACCCGCCGGGCGTCTTCGCACGCACGCTCAGCGAATGCCTTGCCATTCAGTTGCGGGCACGCGATCGTCTCGATCCGGCAATGGAGGCGTTGATCGACAATCTCGAGCTCCTGGCGCGCCGCGACTTCGCAAGCCTCAAGAAGATCTGCGGTGTCGACGAAGAAGATCTCGTCGATATGCTTGCCGAGATCCGCAAGCTCGATCCGAAGCCCGGCACCAGCTTCGAGACGAGCGTCACCGAGGCGATCGTGCCGGACATCATCGTGCGTTCCGGACCCGATGGAGGTTGGCTGGTGGAGCTCAATCCCGACGCCCTGCCCCGGGTTCTCGTCAACCACGACTATTTTGCCGCGATCTCGCGCGGGACCCAGAAGAACAGTGCCGATCAGGCCTTTCTCAGTGATTGCCTGCAAAATGCCAACTGGCTGACGCGCAGCCTCGACCAGCGAGCCCGCACGATCATGAAGGTGGCGAGCGAGATCGTACGCCAGCAGGACGCCTTTCTCGTCAACGGCGTCGACCACCTTCGCCCGCTCAATCTCAGGATGGTGGCCGACGCGATCAAGATGCATGAATCGACGGTAAGCCGCGTCACCTCGAACAAGTACATGCTGACACCGCGCGGGCTTTTCGAACTGAAATACTTCTTCACCGTCTCGATCGGCTCGGCCGAGAACGGGGACGCCCACTCGGCGGAATCCGTTCGTCACCGCATCCGTACCATGATCCAGCAGGAGAGCGCAGAAGCGGTGCTTTCCGACGACGACATCGTCGATCTGCTCAAGCGGGCCGGCGTCGACATAGCCCGGCGCACTGTGGCCAAATATCGCGAGGCGATGAATATCCCCTCCTCGGTCCAGCGTCGACGTGAAAAGCGCGCGCTTGCCAAGGCGGCTGGCTTCTAGGCGCATCGGCCCGAAAATCGGACCCGATTTTCGGAAAGCACGATGCGTGGGATCAAAGAGTTACAGCGTCCTTTGTGCGTCCTAAAGGACGCACGGCGCTGGTAGAGCGGGATGAGGAAATGTGTGTGCGGTTTTCCGCCCGCATCCCGCGTCTCAACTTATTAGAATCGATCACATTCACGATTTTAGGTCGATCCGACCTAAAATCATCGTGATCTCGAGCGCCGTGCATTTGACCGCGAATGCGGATTTTTTGCGACCCGCAATTGACTCCTTGCGACACAAGCGATAAGAGCGCGCCGCAATCGCCGAGGACCTACTCCACTTCGGCGGTTGCCGAGCGGCCGAACCGCGGTGCAGACGCGCCGCCCTTGCGTGAAAAGCTTGGATGACGAAGGCGCTTGGAATAGACTGGACGCGCAAATCACGAACGAGAGAGGAAACTCCATGAGTGTGCGTGTATCCGGCAAACATATGGAAATCGGCGATTCGTTCCGCGCCCGAATCGGGGAGCAGATCGACCAAGCGGTTACCAAATATTTCGATGGAGGATATTCAAGCCAGGTCACTGTGGAAAAGTCTGGATCGCGTTTCAGCGCCGACTGCAAACTTCATCTCGACACGGGCGTGGTATTGCAGGCGAATGGCCAGGCGAATGAGCCGCAGGCGGCCTTTGATGCGGCCTCGGACCGGATCGAGAAGCGGCTCCGGCGCTATAAGCGTAAGCTCAAGGATCACCACAACGGCAACGGGCAGAATGCCGCCGAAGTGGCCTACACGGTGATGGACTCGGTGCCCTACGAGGACGAAGAAGTCCCGGAGGATTATGCACCAACCATCGTTGCCGAAAGCACGAAACAGTTGAGGACAATGTCCGTCGCGAGCGCCGTCATGGCACTCGATATGACGGACGAACCGGTGCTGATGTTCCGCAGCCCCGGCAAGGAAGATCTGAACATCGTGTATCGGCGTAACGACGGAAATATTGGCTGGATTGACGCCGCCAATATCAAGGCATGAGTGGGACAGGGGAATGTCGGGGAAGCCCGCATTCCCCGCCGCTCATATACGCGGACAGCCGGAAAAAGCCCGACTTTTCTGTGCATGGTAACCGCCAATATAAAGATGGTTAGAGCCAGCAAGACACATTTGTGATGATGTTGTCGGGCTCTAACCGGCGAACGAGGACAAAAGAATGGCATTGGCAGGTTTGCTGCATCAAAATGCAATTATCCCGGCCATGAGGGCCAACTCGAAAAAACAACTCCTTCAGGAATTGGCGGCAAAAGCATCCAAACTCACCGGACTTCCGGAGCGTGAAATCTTCGACGTCATTCTGCAGCGGGAACGGCTCGGCTCCACCGGGGTCGGCAACGGCATCGCCATCCCGCACGGAAAGCTCAACAACCTTCCCTCGATTGTCGGCATCTTCGCGCGGCTCGACACGCCCGTCGACTTTGAGGCGTTGGACGACCAGCCGGTCGATCTCGTATTCCTGCTGCTCGCGCCCGAAGGCGCCGGTGCCGATCATCTGAAGGCGCTCTCGCGCATTGCTCGCGTGCTTCGCGATCACGACATGGTCGCGAAGATCAGGGCGAGCGACTCCGCCAGCGCGATCTACACGCTGCTCAACGACGACACGACTTCGCACGCCGCATGAACGGCCGCCGTCAATAAAGCTGACGGCGGTTCAAATGATCGATGAAAATCCGAAACAATGCGCCCTGGCCGGAAATGCCGAGGCGACGATAGATGTTCTTGCGGTGGATCCGAACCGCGCCTTCGGCGATATTCATCGTCTTTCCAATTGATAGATTGCTGTGGCCGCGCAGGATCAGCCGGACGATCGTGCGCTGTTGCCTGGTAAGCCGGTCCGCACACAGACTGTCGAAGGCTCGCTCCATGGCATCGGACGCGTTTCCCGCCGCGCCCGCTACCGCCATGCCGCTTTGACGCCAGTTCGACCGGATCGCCTCACGCACGATCGGCTCGTAGAGCCTCAGCCGCTCCAGTTCCTGGTCACTGAAGGGCGCACCATCGCGGCAGCGCATCAGGGAATAGGTCGCCTGCGTCGCCTCGCCGAGCGGAACGACGAAGCCCACCTCCTCGATCAATGATCCGGACTCCATCGACACGCAGGGATGCACCTCGCTCGACGACGAAAAGTTCGACTGGAAGAACCGGTCGGGCGCAAGCTCCCGCATCCGCCACAGACCTGCCGGCTGGCCATTGTTGCAGGCAACGTAGAACGGATCGAGCAGATAGGCGCCACCAAGATAGGCCTTCAATGCTTGCGGCGAGACGCCATGCGTGTAGCCGTCGTGGAGCAGGATCGGGCGTGCATCATAGGGAAAGGCAAAGACGACCGACAGGTCGAAGGGCGCGATCGCGCGCAGCATGGCATCGAGCGCGACGCCGAAATCCGGCGTGCCGATAAACCTGATCATCGTGGAGATGTCTGCCGATTCCCGTGCCAGCATCGCTTGAGCGTCCCCCCGTCTCCGTATCCCCCATGGGATATCGACAGCCCCCGCTTCGTCAACAATAATTGCCGAAACATGCGATGACGGCCTGCCTACAGCGCCAAGCTCAAGCGGGCGGAAAGGGGAAGCGTGATGGCAGGCAGGCTTTTGGGAAAAATTGCGCTGATCAGCGGGGGCGCCGGCGGATGCGGGCTGGCGGCGTCGCAGCTCTTTGCTCGCGAGGGCGCCAAGGTCGGCATCGTCGACCTGCCGAAGAGCAAGGGCGAAGAGGTGGCGGCAGCGATCCGGGCCGAGGGCGGCGAAGCCGTCTTCGCCGCTGCCGACGTTTCCGTGTCCGCCGAGGTCACTGCCGCGGTCAATGCCGTCGAGAGCGCGTTCGGTCCGATCACCGTGCTCTTCAACCATGCCGGCATACTTGCGGTCGGCCCTTTCCTCGAAACGGAAGAAGCGGAGTGGGACCGGCTGATGGCCGTGAACGTGAAGAGCATGTTCCTGATGACCAAAGCGGTTCTCCCGGGCATGCTCAAGGCGGGTGGCGGCAGCATCATCTGCACCTCGTCGATCTCCGCCGTCGCCGCAACGCCGATGGAGGTGCTTTATGACACCACCAAGGGCGCCTGCCACATGTTCGCCCGTGCAATCGCCGTCGAATTCCGCGACCGGGGTATCCGCTGCAACGCCGTCTGCCCCGGCTTCATCGCCACCGACCACGGCAAGCGTGAGATCGTAGGCCTCAGCAAATACGGCGTCGACGTGTCCGAGGCGGCGATCGCCGCCCAGCAGGGGCGGATGTGCGACCCGATGGAGGTCGCGAACGCCGCCCTGTTCCTGGCAAGCGACGAGGCGAGCTTCGTCAACGGTACGCATCTGTTCGTTGACAATTGCTTCACGGCAGTCTGAAAGAGGGGAGACAGGAATGCTGGATTCGGGCGGCCACTGGCGCAACTGGGTCGGAAACCAATCATGCATCGTGCGCCACAAGGGCGCACCGGAGAGCGAAGCGGCGCTTGCCGAAATGGTCCGGGAGGCAACCGCGCTCGGACTCAATGTCCGCTGCGCCGGATCGGGCCACTCGTTCACCCCGGTCGTCGCAACAAGCGGGCTGCTGCTTACGCTTTCCGGCATGCAGGGCGTGGTCAACATCGACCAGGCGCGCAAGCGGGTCTCCGTCAAGGCGGGGACGACGATCAATCAGCTCGGCAAGGTCCTGAAATCGAGCGGGCTTTCACTCATCAACCAGGGCGATATCGACAGCCAGGCCCTTGCCGGTGCGCTGACGACAGGCACGCACGGCACCGGCGCCAAGCTCGGAAACATGGCCTCGCAGATCGTCGGCATGCGCCTCGTCCAGCCCGACGGCAGCATTCTCGTCGTCGACGAGACGACGCCGGACCTCCTGGAAGCCGCACGTGTTTCCGTAGGCATGCTCGGAGTGATCTCTGAAATTACCCTTCAGACGATGGACGCCTACAATCTGCATGAGAAGCTCTGGCGCTGCGACTTCGACGAGTGCATGGAACAGCACGACGAGCTTGCCGCCAAGCACCGCCATTTCGGCTTCTTCTGGTGCCCGGTGCCCGAAAGCCGGCATTGCTACTGCCTGCCGGACACGGCTGCGGTTTCGACCACCGGCGAGACGTCCGACGTCTGCGAGATGAAGGTGATCGACATCACCGACCGGCCGCCGATGGAGCAGGCATTCGAAAAGATCGCCTATTCCTCCGAAATCTACCCGATCGAATACGTACCCAACTTCCACGAACTCGAATATGCGGTCCCCGTCGCGCACGGCAAGGATGCCGTCCGGGCGGTGCGCAAGCTGATGCTCGAAAAGCATCCGACCTGCATCTATCCGATCGAGTACCGTTTCACGGCCGGCGATTCCGGTTGGATCAGCCCGTTCTATGAGCAGGATTCCATCACGCTGTCGGTCTCGGGCGAGCCCGGCACCGACTACTGGGAATACCTGAAGGACGTCGACACGATCCTGCGCCAATACGGCTCGCGGCCGCATTGGGGCAAGCTGCACTTCCTTGGAGCCGAGGACGTGACGGCGCTCTATCCGCGCGCCGGCGATTTCCGCGCGCTCCGCGCCCGGGTCGATCCCGAAGGCCGCTTCCTCAACGATCATCTCCGGCAGCTGTTTGCCTGAGCGGATCGGTGAAACGACAAACGCGCACCTCCAAAGGAGGCGCGGCGTTTCAAATTTCCTCAACTTACCGGCAGGCTCAGGCCGACGGCGTGCCGTTTTCGGTCGCGGCGGCCTTGGGGCCGCCCTTGGAAACGCCGACCATCGCCGGGCGCAGCACGCGCTCGCCGATGACATAGCCCGCCTGGATGACCTGGACGACCGTGTTGTTTGGAACCTCGGCGTTCGGCACTTCGAACATCGCCTGATGGAAGTTCGGATCGAACTTCTGACCGGTAGGATCGAGCTTCTTCACACCATGACGCTCCAGCGCTGCGAGCATCGAGCGCTCGGTCATTTCCACGCCTTCGATCAGGGCATTGAGCCCCGCTTCACCCGCTTCCTTCGCTTCGGGCGGGATCGCCTCGAGGGCGCGACGCAGGTTGTCGGACACGGCCAGCATGTCGCGCGCGAAGCCGGCAACCGAGTAGGACTTGGCATCCTTGACGTCACGCTCGGTGCGACGGCGCAGATTGTCCATCTCGGCGGCCAGGCGCAGGTATTTGTCGCGCAGCTCCGCATTCTCCGCCTTGGCGAGCTCCAGCGGATCCGGCGTGGCCGCAGCAGGCTCGACTTCCTGCACCTCCGCCTCCGGCGTGGCGGTGTTCACAGGTTCTTCTGCCGCAGTCGCCTCAGGTCCGTGTTTGTTCGTGTCGTCGGTCATGACGTTCTCCGGAATGTCTCTTTTCTGTCTTCGACATCGCCAAGCAAGCGCAAGCCGCTTTGCTCGACCTTGGTCTTGTCTGGATTTGAAGCCGATATCGAGGTTTGGGGTCGAAAAATCAAGGGTGGAATGCCGCTAAGCCGGAATTGCCGCTTCAACGCGACAGGCGCGACATCAACTGCGCCGTGTAATCGACCATAGGGACGATCCGCGAATAATTGAGCCGGGTCGGGCCAATGACGCCGACCGCGCCGACAATGTGGTCGTCGCTGTCACGATAAGGCGCGACGATCAGCGACGAGCCGGAGAGCGAAAATAGCTTGTTTTCCGATCCGATGAAGATGCGCACGCCGGGGCCGCTCTCGGCGAGGTCGAGAAGCTCGATCAGGCTGTCCTTCTTTTCGAGGTCGTCGAAAAGCATGCGAAGGCGGTCGATGTCCTCGGCCCCTTCCAGTCCCTCGAGCAGGTTGGCGCGGCCACGGACGATAAGGCGCGTCGGCTTTTCGTCGCCTTCGCTGCCGGACCAGATCGCCAAGCCCCGTTCGACGAGGTCCTGCGACAGGATATCGAGCTCGCCGCGGACGGTGGCTTTCAGCTTTTGCAATTGCGCACGCACCTCGGCGATGGTTTGCCCGCCAAGATGGGCATTCAGGAAATTGGCGGCCTCGGTCAGTTGCGCGCTCGTGACGCCCGCCGGCAGCTCGATGATGCGGTTTTCGACCTGATCGTGTTCGCCCACGAGGACCGCCAACGCCTTGGTCGGCGCCAGCCGGATGAACTCGACGTGCTTCAGCACCGGATCGCTCTTGGTCGTGATCACGAGACCCGCACCGCGCGACATGCCCGAAAGCATCTGGCTCGCCTCGGCGAGCAGACTTTCCACCGGCTGGTCCCGATCGCCCCGGCGAACCTGCCGTTCGATCGAAGCGCGCTCCTCCGCCGAAAGGTTTCCGACCTGCATGAAAGCGTCGACGAAGAAGCGCAGACCCGTCTGGGTCGGGAGGCGGCCGGCGCTGACATGGGGCGAGTAGATGAGGCCAAGATGCTCGAGGTCGCTCATCACATTGCGCACGGAAGCCGGTGAAAGCGACATTGGCAGCAGCCGCGACAGATTGCGCGACCCGAGCGGCTCACCGCTCTCCAGGTAGGTCTCCACAATGCGGCGAAAGATTTCACCGGAACGCTCATCCAGCGCCGCCGCGATCTCTCTCGCTCCGGAATTGCGCAGTACCATATCACTCCGTGCAGCAGTCATTCCTATCAAGCTGAAATATAGTGGGCCGCGCCGGTTATGGCAAAAGGGAAAAATCAATCCCCCCAGCCGATATCTGCCGGTTCCCTTTGCGTCCGCCATGCTCTAGAAGGCTCAGCAGAGAAAACAGGAGTTGACGATGCGGCCATCCGGCAGAAAAACCGACCAAATGCGCAAGGTTTCCTTCGAGCGCAATTTTTCCAAGCATGCGGAAGGTTCCTGCCTCGTGCGTTTCGGCGACACGCATGTGCTGTGCACGGCGAGCCTCGAGGAAAAGGTCCCCGCCTGGCTGCGCAATGGCGGCAAGGGGTGGGTCACGGCCGAATACGGCATGCTGCCGCGTGCGACCGGCGAGCGGATGAAACGTGAGGCGGCGAGCGGAAAGCAGAGCGGCCGCACGCAGGAGATCCAGCGGCTGATCGGACGGTCGCTCCGCGCCGTCGTCGATCTGCCGGCACTCGGCGAACGTCAGATCTCGATCGATTGCGACGTCATCCAGGCAGACGGCGGCACGCGCACAGCCTCGATTACCGGCGCCTGGATCGCGCTCCATGACTGTCTGAAGTGGATGGAGGCGCGCAACATGGTCAAGGTCGAACGCGTGCTCAAGGACCACGTCGCTGCCATTTCCTGCGGTATCTTCGCCAACCAGGCGGTGATCGACCTCGACTATCTCGAAGATTCCGCCGCCGAGACGGATGCCAATTTCGTCATGACCGGCAGCGGCGGCCTCGTCGAGATCCAGGGAACGGCCGAGGGCAAACCCTTCAGCGAAGAGGAATTCGCAAGCCTGATGTCGCTCGCCAAGAACGGCATCGCCGAACTCATTGCGCTGCAGAAGCAGGCAATCGCTGGCTGATCGAAAGGACGAGATTTGACCCCGGCGCTGGAAGGCATTCTCGAAACTGCGCTCTATGCGGAAGATCTCGATCGCGCCGAGGCCTTTTACGGTACGCTGCTCGGCTTGCAGCGGATCACCCGTGCCGGCAATCGGCACGTGTTCTTCCGCTGCGGCGCAGGCATACTCCTGATCTTCAATCCCGCCGAAACAATCAAGCCGCCACCGGCCGGGGCGGCGCTCCCCGTGCCGCCCCACGGGACGACGGGCAAGGGGCACATGTGCTTCCGGGTCGCCGCGCAGGCGCTCGACGCATGGAAGGAAAAACTCGAAGCCGCCGGTATTCCAATCGAAGCGGACATCCGCTGGCCCAACGGCGCCCGCTCCTTCTACTTCCGCGACCCGGCCGGCAACAGCCTGGAATGCGCGGAGCCGGGCCTCTGGGCGATTGATTGAATGCGGCTGCAGCCGCCTTGATGGAACAGAAAAAGAATGCGCAAACTGGATGACAAGACGCTCGTCGTCGCGAGCCACAATGCCGGCAAGATCCGCGAAATCCGCGACCTGATCGGTCCGCTCGGCTTCGAGGCGAAATCGGCCGCCGATCTCAACTTCATCGAGCCGGAGGAGACCGGCACGACGTTTGAGGAAAACGCCACGATCAAGGCGCTTGCCTCGGCAAGGGCCTCCGGCCTGCCGGCGCTCTCGGACGATTCCGGTCTCGCGATCGATGCCCTCGATGGCGCGCCGGGCGTCTATACCGCCAATTGGGCCGAGCGCGAAGACGGCACCCGCGACTTCGGCATGGCGATGGAAAAGGTCGAAAAGGCGCTCAAGGAGAAAGGCGCGGTGACGCCCGAGAGCCGGACCGCGCGCTTCGTCTCCGTGCTTTGCCTTGCCTGGCCGGACGGCCATGTCGAGCTCTTCCGCGGCGAGGTCGAGGGCCAGGTCGTCTGGCCGCCGCGCGGAACGAGCGGATTCGGCTATGACCCGGTCTTTCAACCGACGGGCTACGACACCACCTTTGGCGAGATGACCGCGGAAGAGAAGCATGGCTGGAAGCCTGGCGACGAGAGCGCCCTTTCGCACCGCGCCCGCGCCTTCAAGCTGTTCGCCGAAACCTGCCTCGGCGCCTGAAAGACGAATGCAATGCATGTGACCCCGCTCTCGGCGATCGGTGACGGCATGGACCCCGGCTTCGGGGTCTATGTGCACTGGCCGTTTTGCGCGGCAAAGTGCCCCTATTGCGACTTCAACAGCCATGTGCGCCATCAGCCGGTAGACCAGCCGCGCTTCGTCACGGCCTTCCTGCGGGAAATGGCGGAAGCCCGCGAACTCTCCGGTCTACGGACGGTCACCAGCATCTTCATGGGCGGTGGCACGCCGTCGCTGATGGATCCGGCGACCGTCGATGCAATCCTGAACGGGATTGCCAGCCATTGGCACGTGCCGGATGGCATCGAGATCACCATGGAGGCCAATCCATCGAGCGTCGAGGCAACGCGCTTCCACGGCTATCGTGCCGCCGGCGTCAACCGCGTCTCGCTCGGCGTACAAGCGCTCAATGACCGCGATCTGAAGTTCCTGGGGCGCCTGCACAATGTCGAGGACGCGCTGAAGGCGGTCCGGTTGGCGCGGGAAATTTTTCCGCGCATGTCTTTCGACCTGATCTATGCCCGTCCGAACCAGACCGTCGAGGAGTGGGAGCGCGAACTGAAGGAGGCGGTCTCCTATGCGGTCGACCATCTCTCGCTCTATCAATTGACGATCGAGGAAGGGACGCCCTTCTACGGGCTGCACAAGGCCGGCAAGCTCGTCGTTCCGGACGGCGAGCAGTCGGCCGTACTCTATGAGGCGACGCAGGAGATTACCGCGGCAATCGGCATGCCGGCCTATGAAGTGTCCAATCACGCACGGCCGGGTGCGGAAAGCCGGCACAATCTCACCTATTGGCGTTATGGCGACTATGCGGGTATCGGCCCCGGCGCCCATGGACGGCTGACGATCGGCGGCGCCAAGGTGGCGACAGCGACGGAACGAAAGCCCGAAGAATGGCTCCGCCTCGTCGAAGAGCAGGGCCATGGCATGATCGAGCGCGAACTGCTGGACCTTGAAGCCCAAGCCGACGAACTCCTGTTGATGGGCCTTCGGCTCAGGGAAGGTGTGGATCTCGCTCGCTGGCAGAGCCTTTCCGGCCGCGATCCCGATCCGGATCGTGAACAGTTCCTGATCGAACACGGCTTCATCGAACGGCTCGGCAATTCGCGGCTGCGCTGCACGCCGGCCGGGATGCTGATCCTCGACGCGGTGGTCGCCGACCTCGCCTGCTGACACGAAACCGGGATGCGACGGCGGTCAATCATGTGTCTCGCCGAAGAGCGGCGTCGCCAGCATCGAAGGCCTTTTCTCGAATTCGTCGATCCATCGACTTAGCTTCGGCCGAGCGCGAAACGACGGCAAGTCGCGGAACTCCATCCAGGAGAGGGTCGTCGCCAGCGCGACATGACCGACATGAAGCGGCACCGTCGGGTCCAGCGCGGTTTCCAGCCAGTCATAGGTAGCTTCTATTTTTTCGACGAAACCGTCGCGAAGTGTCGCGTAGCGCAGCTGTTCCGGCCGTCGGGCAGTCTCCCAACGGAGATTGATCGCGGTTTGCGCCAGCCCTTGCGCGACCGACTGCAGAACCAAGGCGTTCCAACGGGCCTCGCCACTTTCTGGAATGAGCCTCCTGCCGTCATGAAGAGTGTCGAGATAGGCACATATCACATCGGAATCGAAGATCGCTGGTCCGCCTGCGCGAAGCAGCACGGGAACCTTTCCGAGTGGGTTTTCGGCATAAACCCGCTCATTGCGTCGTGTCGGGCTCGTTTCGTGGTGAATGACCTCGATCCGGCCCGCAAGCCCGGCTTCGTGGGCGAAAACGAGTGCCTTGCGCGCAAAGGGCGAATGGGTTTGGTAGTAAAGGATCATATTGCCTCGCTCGGCAGGATCGGAGAGTTGCCCGCGAGGGTAGTGCATGAACCGCGAAAATTGCGCTCTGTTCCAGCGCGCACTTTGCAAGTTCGTTTCGTGCGGGCCAAGAATGATGCTTGTCCCGCAAGTTGCCTGCTCGTTGGCCAGAATCGGCAGGCCGCTGCGTCAATCCTTTTTGACTGGCGCGACAATTGCCCAAAGGACGCCGAAGGGATCGCGGAACTGGCCATAATAGTCGCCCCAGAAGGCGACCGCCAAAGGCATCGTCACCTCTGCCCCCGCGGCGACGGCGCGCTTCCACCAGAAATCCGCGTCGTCGACGACGAGATGCAGGACGACGCCTTCCTGCGGCTTCCAGGGATAGCCGAATTCAGGAAACGGATCGTTCAGCATCAGCGCGCCGCCATTGATCGTCAGATGGCAGTGGATGAGGCGTTTGCCGTCCTCGGCATATCTGCGGTCCACCTCCCTGGCGCCGAAGGCACGGCCGTAGAATTCCGCCGTGGCATTCGCGTCCTGGACGTTAAGATAGGCGATGACGCCGGCCATCGGCGGGCGCGACGGCGCCTGCCAATCGACCTCTGACTTCGGATCGAGATCGATCGCCGCCTTGAAGCTCCCGTCCATGTAGAAGGGCACCGATTCGTGCTGGTGGGCGATCTTCCATCCGTTCTCGGTGCGCCTCAAACCCAGCGTCTGGCGAAACCAGAGCGCTGCCTTTTCACCGTCCAGCTTCTCGCCTGAGAGATGGGTGAGCGCCGTCGCGAAGGCGACGTCGCCGCCTGCCGAAATTTCCAGCTCCTGAAGCTGGTAGCCGAGCGGCCCTTTCCAGGTCGAGAACCACTCCTCAAGGCCCTCGGCGCCCGCTGCTGGTTCCTTAAGAGGTGGCGCCAGCGAATAGACGAGGCAATCTTGCGTACCGTGGGCAAGCACGCGGGCCGCGTCTTTGACCCGCATCGCTTCAGTCCAATCCTCGATCACCGCACGGATCTCGTCGGCGGCGGCAGTTCTCGTTCCGATGTCGGACATGGTTCATCTCCTTGATCGATCTTTGTGCCTGAAAGACGCAAGGCGCTGTCGGCCACCGCCCGTTCGCGTCAGAGTTTTGCGACAAGCGCGGCGAGCTGGTCGGCGCATTGACCCCAGCCCTCGTGAAAGCCCATCTTTTCGTGCGCCTCCCGGTCCGCCGCGCTCCAGTGGCGGGCGCGGGCCGTGTAGCGGGTCTTGCCGTCTTCATCCTCGAAGGTCAGGATCGCCGTCATGAAGGGTTTCTCCGAAGGCTTCCAGGCTTCCGTATATGCGTCGGTCAGCACAAGCTTCTCGTTCGGAACAACCTCCAGATAGACGCCCTGATTGGGATAGAGTTCGCCTTCCGGGGAGCGCATGACGAACCGGTTGGTACCGCCTGACCTGACATCGAGCTCCGCTTCCGTGATCGTCCACGGCAAGGGTGCAAACCATTGCTTCAAGAGTTCGGCATCCGTGAAGGCGCGATAAACCTTTTCGCGTGGCGCATCGATAAGGCGGGTGAGCACCAGTTCGCGCTCGTCGGCGGGCTTGATGTCGGTCGCTGCGGTCATTTCCAATCCTCCGTGGTGGTTTCGGTCTAAGGACGACGCGGAAAATCAGAGTCCGACAGTGACAGCCGAATTTTTATTGTTTTTCCTCGGCAAGGTCCGTTTCCGCCGCAAGATGATCGAGCTGCGTGCGGATATAGGCGGCCTCCGCTGCATTCGTCGCAAGCGAAATGGCGCGGTCGAATGCAACGCGCGCCTCGCAGACGCGGCCCATCTGCTTAAGCAGGGCCCCGCGCAGACCGTGATAGTAGAAATAGCCGGACAGCCTTTCGCCAAGCGGATCGACCAGTGCCAGTGCCGCTTCCGCCCCCTTGCGCTTCGACACTGCGACGGCGCGGTTGAGAGTGACGACGGGCGACGGTTGCAGACGTTCGAGCGTCTGATAGAGCAGATCAATCTCCTCCCAGTCGGTCAGTTCGGGACGCTCGGCGCGCGCATGAAGCGCGGCAATCGCCGCTTGAACCTGGTAGGGGCCGGGGCGCCGGTGCCGCATGGCCTTGTCGATCATCGCGAGCGCCTCGGTGATCATCCCCCTGTTCCACAGCCGCCGGTCCTGATCTTCGAGCAGGACGATGGCGCCGTGGGCATCGAAGCGCGCCCTGGCGCGCGAATGCTGAAGCAACAGCAGCGCCGTCAGGCCCATGATTTCCGGTTCGGCCGGAAACAACCTGAGGAGCAGCCGGGCGAGCCGGATCGCCTCGTCACAAAGATCCGCCGACACGCCCTCCGGGCCATTCATCGCCGAATAGCCCTCGTTGAAGACGAGGTAGATCATCGTCGCGACCGCCGCGAGCCGCTCGGCGCGATCGGCGGCATCGGGCGTCTCGAAGGGAATGCCGGCCGCCGCGACGCGCGCCTTGGCGCGGGTAATGCGCTGCTCCATCGCCGCCTCGCTGACCAAGAAGGCGCGCGCGATCTGCCTGACAGAGAGGCCGGAGACGACCCGGAGCGCCAGCGCGATCTGCTGGGTTGCCGGCAGGGCCGGATTGCTGCAGACGAAGAGCAGACGAAGGATGTCGTCGCGGTAATGCGAGCCGTCGAGGCGGTCAGCGAGCTCGCTCTCCCGGTCTTCGAGGTCCGACAGCAGTTCCTCCGGCGGCAGCACCGTCTCGCGCGCCTGGCGCCGCACCTTGTCGATGCCGCTGTTGCGGCCGACGAAAATCAGCCAGGCGGCGGGATCCCGCGGCGGGCCACTCTTCGGCCAGGCCGTCAATGCCCGGATGCAGGCCTCCTGGAAGGCCTCCTCGGCCATGTCGAGATTGCGAAAATAGCGCAGAAGCGCGCCCATCGCGTGCGGCCGGGCAGATACCAGAGCGAGGTCGATCCAGGCAGTGTCTGTCATGAGGGAAGCTCACCGGGCTTAAAGAGAGAAAGCGGGCGGATCTCGTAAGAGCCCGCGCTCGGATTGGCGGCACTGAGCTCGCGGGCGAAATCGAGGGCCTCGTCGAGCGATCCGCAATCGATCAGATAGAAGCCGAGCAGCTGCTCCTTGGTCTCGGCGAAAGGGCCGTCGATGACAATTGTCTCGCCGGCGGCGTGGCGCAGCGTGGTAGCGGCCGTCGTCGGCAGGAGGCGCGCAACCGGTCCAAGCTTGCCGGCTTCGACATACTTGCGCTGGACGGCGGTAAGGTCGCGCATGACCTTGTCGTCCTCCTCCTTGCTCCAGGCGCTCGTGACACTTTCATCGTTGTAGCAAAGCACCGCATAAAGCATTGAAATCTCCTCGGCTGGTCTGAAGACGAATGGAGCTAGTGATAGCCGACAAGCGAGGCGAAAAAAATGTATCGATTGCGGAATTGGCCCGCCGGCGAGTGAGGAAAGCGCGCATGGTCTTGCGCGCGCATCCCGCTCTGCAGCAAGCGCGCAACAAAAAGGCCCGGCGGAGCCGGGCCAGTTCGTAAGCGTCAGCCTACAGAATGCTTATTCGTTGATCAGCCGCTTCAAGAGTTCGATCTCATGGCTGAGCTTCGTGTCAGCGGCGATCATCTCCTCGATCTTGCGCACCGCATGCAAGACGGTCGTGTGATCGCGACCGCCAAAGCGCCGGCCGATTTCCGGGAAGGAGCGCGGCGTCAGGGTCTTCGACAGATACATGGCGATCTGGCGCGGCTTGACGATGACGCGGGTGCGGCGGTTCGACACCAGTTCCTGGCGCGAAACGTTGTAGTGCTTGGCGACGACGCGCTGGATGTCTTCGATGCGCACTCGCCGTGGCTCGCCGGCGTTGACCAGATGGCCGAGCAGTTCGTCGACGCGCTCGATCGAGAGCTGAGGCTCGAAGGAGCGGCGGAAGAGCAGCTGATTGAAAGCCCCCTCCAGTTCGCGGCCGCTGGCCGTGACGTTGCGCGCCACATGGCACAGGATATCGGTCGGAATATCGAGCGATGCGTCATCCTGGCGAGCGGCCTCGAGCCGCCGCTTCAGCATCTCCAGACGCATTTCGTAATCCGGACCTTCCATCTCGATCGCAACACCGCCCTGAAGCCGCGAGCGAACGCGACTGTCGAGCGATTCCAGCTCCCACGGTGCGCGGTCGGCAGCGACCACGACCTGCTTGGCCGAATCGAGCAGCATGTTCAGAAGATGGCAGAACTCGTGCTGGATCGACTTGCCCTGCAGAAACTGCATGTCATCGATCACCAGAAGATCGATGTTGCGCAGCGATTCCTTGAGAGACAGAGCATCGTTGTCGCGGATTGCCGTCGCGAAGCGCCACATGAAATATTCCGCCGTCAGATAGACGACGCGTGGCGCCCGCGCGCTCTGCAGAGCGGCAATCGCGATAGCCTGCAGGAGATGCGTCTTGCCAAGCCCAACGCTCGAATGAATGAAGAGCGGATTGAAGCGCACCGCGCCGGCACCCGCCTCGGCGATGGTGCGTGCGGCGGCGAGCGCCACCCGGTTCGACGAGCCTTCGACGAAACTGTCGAAATTGTAGCGCTGATCGAGCGGCGAGCCGAAAAGCGGCGCCTGGGCCGGTTTCTGGACCGCCGCTACTGCCGCCGCGGCGACCGAGGCGATCGGCTGGGCCGCTGCCGGACGACGTGCCGGGGCCGCCGGAGCCGTTTCTGCCGCAGCCGGCATCGCTTCTTCGTGGGAACCCGGGCGGGCACCGCGCGTGGCGGTGCGGACGAGGATTTCCACTTTCAGAATTTCGCCGTCTTCCTGCTGGAACAGGCTGGTGATGAGATCGAGATATCGGTTGTTGATCCAGGACTTCAGAAACGTCGTGGGCACCGAAAGGCGTACAACGCTCTTGGAAATCGAATGGAGCTTGAGACGTCCAAACCAGCTTGCGAAGACATCCGGACCGACTTGAGCTTTCAAACGCTGACTTACGCGCTCAAAAAGTGCGTCATGCCGCAT